>CAZJOQ010000209.1:0-5470 GCA_964547625.1 uncultured Nitrospira sp. | reverse complement strand
GGGCGTCGAGCAACTGGAGCTTCAACTGTCGGCACACCTCGCGCACTTCCCACTTGACCTCAGCCACCAATCCGATCTTCATCGCGTCCCTCCTCGTGTGATATAGCCATGTTGACGAAACCATTGCACCGCTTCACCCACCGCCGTCTCAAGTGGCGTCTGTGGCAATCCCAACTCCTTCACAGCCTTGCTGCTGTCGTACCGCATAGGGAGGCTGGCCATACGGACCCCATCGAGCGACGCACGAGGCTCCCGGCCTGTCAGCCGACCCGTCAGTTCTCCGACCACCCCGGCCATGTACGCCACTGCGTATGGAATCTTGATGCGGGGAGCTGGCAGACCACTCACCTTCGCCAAGAGCCGCAGAAAGTCGCTGAGCGAGAGATTTTGACCGCCGAGGATGTACCGTCCACCGATATGGCCTTTCTCGGCGGCGAGCCAATGTCCCTTGGCGACATCGCCGACATGGACAAAGTTAAACACGGCATTCAGAAAGGCCGGGAGGCGCCCGTTCAAGAAATCGACGATCAGGCGACCGGTTGGAGTCGGTCGCCGATCATACGCGCCGATGGGAGTCGACGGGTTGACGATCGTAATCGGCGCACCTTGCGCGATCAACTGCCACACAACCTGCTCCGCGAGTACCTTCGTCCGCTGATACACGCTGAGCGTCTCGTCGAGATCTACAAAATCCGCTTCCGTCCCAAGACGATGGCCGGAGCACTGCACCGCCACGGCACTCGAGGTATAGACGATTCGTTTCACTCCCGCCTGGCTCGCCGCTTCCAGCAGCCGGCGAGTCCCCTCCACATTGACCTCATGCATGGTTCGCGGATCGGGCACCCAAAACCGATAGTCGGCCGCCACATGAAAGAGGACCTCGACGTTTCGGACAGCGCGGTCCAGCGATTGGTGGTCCGTGAGGCTTCCAACAATGGGGGTGACGGACAAGCCGGCCAGCGCACTGCGATCGCTTGTCGGCCGAACTAGCGCTGACACGAAGTGACCCTCCTCAACCAAGACTCGCGCGACATTCGCGCCGACAAACCCGGTTGCCCCGGTGACCAGTACCCGCACAGTCCTCCTCCTCGTGTTAACGATTGCTCCGATACACCGTGAGGCATCTTTGCCTCGTTCCTTGCCACGGACCACTCGCTTACAGGTGGATCGCAGTTCCCGCCGCCATCACGGAGAACGTTCACAATTCATCGGCCTCATGGGACTATGCGAGCGATCACTTTGATAAGCTGCACGGGCGTGGTCGCTTTGTTTTCCCACCGATGTGGCGTACCGGGCGGAATCGTGACGGCATCACCTCGCCGAAGGAGCTGCGCGGTCTCCCCCAATTGCAACCGGACTTCTCCGGCAAAGACCACGGCGAATAGCTCCGCCTCACGCGAATGCATGTGCCCACCGCTTCGGCCTCCGGGGCGTATCGTGATCAACAGCGCCTCCAGCCTGGAGTTGATACCTGCATGACCCAACGATTCAATCTGTGAGCGAGACCATTCGCTCTGGAGTACGAGTCGCTGAGAAGATCGGACCACAATGGGACCTGGTGACGTGGCAGCTTCAAAGAATTGGCCGACCGTGGCCCCGAGTCCACTGGCGATCAGCTCCAAAGAAGTCAGAGAGGGAGACGCCTGATTCAATTCGACTTGTGAAATGAAACTGGGAGAGAAGCCGCACTTGCGTGCCAATGTCCGCACCGAAAGACGCCGCTGTGCTCGAAGCCGCCGAATCACCGACCCAAGCGATTGCTCCAACGAGCGACTTTGTGTTTGGCTCGACCTGCCGATTGATTGGCGCTGGGATCCCTTTCGTTCACGTGTGGTCAAGAAATCTATTCCTCTCTGTCCTCCGGTGCCTGATCGTATACGAAGCCTGTCTATTCAGCGAGACTGGAGAACGCGTTCGTAGACCGACTCGAGTCGATCAAGCATCCGATCCAGAGAGTACTGGCCCTCAACAAGCCGACGGGCATTCGCGCCGAGCCGTTTTCGAAGCGACTCGTCCTGGAGCATCACGACGATGTGTTCTGCCAACGATGCGGCGTCTCGCGGCACAGCCAGTAAGCCTGTCTCCCCATGTTTCACCACATCCGGAATCGACCCAAATGCGGTGGAAACCACCGGGAGACCGACTGCCAACGCCTGCATAAGGGCTTGTGGAATCGTGTCCGCCTCCACAGAGGGGAGGACGAATACGTCGAATGACCGCATGACTTCCACCTCGTCCTGGCAAAATCCCAGGAGCAATATACGGTCCGTCAATCCTAACCCTTTGATTTGTGCCCGGAGATTGCATTCCTCTGGTCCTTCACCAGCAATGACAAAGGTGACATCCTTGATCTTTGACAGCACTTGAGCGGCCGCCTCGACAAAGTACCGATGCCCTTTGTAGGCCCGCAAATAGGAGACAATTCCGACCAGCCGGTGATTGTTCGGAATACCGAGTCTCTGCCTTAGGTCCGATGCGGGTGTGCCTGGGCAAAAGCGAGTCACGTCAATGCCGATCGGGAACGCATCCACCCGTCGAGGATCCAGTCCGTCCCGTTCGATTAACGCGCGTCGCGTCAATTCCTCTCCGGTCACGATCACGAAATCGCACAATCGTCGATAGAGCGTGCGGGTCGCCAAATTCTTGTTGAGAGGAACGGAGATGTGGCGGCTGCGAATAATTTTAGGTCGAGCACGGATCAGCCGTGCGGCCAGGGAGGCCGTCCAGGTGTCACGAGAACTATTGGTGTGCACGATCGCCGGACAGGTCCGACAGAGAATACTGCGAATTGCAAGAATGGCGGACGCATAGTTTGCGCGACGCATGGAAATCGTGACCACAGGGATGTGCCGGGTCTTCGTCATCCGATGAATGGGACTCCCGGGTTCCACGATCAACGAGAGATCGTGCCCACGGGCTCGCAAGCCTTCCGCGTACAGCAGCACCGCAAGCTCTTGCCCTCCGATCCCTCCCGATGACTCCGTCATGACAATCTTCATCTAGACATGCTTCTTGCTTGGGCACTGCATTTCACCTCAGCACCATGAGTTCCCACATCATCCTCTTGCGTCGCGGTGAGCGTGAACTGTACAGTATCACTGCACGCCTGTCCAGACCTCGCAGTATGGTCCAAACCACCAGGGGACAAAGATGGGGTCGATCACATCCACGGAGAGGTCTTACAGTTGCTACCACAGAGGGTAGAGCCTCGCTCCCTTCGACCCGTGTGACGACGTGCCATTGCGCATCTCGAGTCGACAACCATGGCGCTTTCCCGTGAGAGCCCTGTGCGATGGGTTCATGGATCATCTGATTCGGCGGGAGCATGGACATCGACAGGAACCGGTGACGGTCTACGAGGTGGGAGTGGGAGACGGGAGTCTCCTCAAATTTGTCAACCGCGAGACATAATGCCGCCGTCCTTCCCGTTCTCGCACGTGGCGCTATCAACCCAAGGAGGCCATGCATGAGGATGCGTTGGTTCAATTGGCTTGGCTTACTGATGTTGATCGTCGGTGGCCTTATTTCGGAGGCGGTCTTTTTTGCCGCGTCGGTCGAGTTCAACTTCCTCTGGTATATCGCAGGAGCCTACGTGGTGGTCGCAGCAGCGTTATTTCTTTGGGGCAGTTCAGCCCCTGGGAAACCTGAGTGACCGCACTCCCACCTTCTCGCGACCTGTGGACTGACGTTTTGGTGCGGAAGCGAAACTGTGAGAGAGGGAAGGCCGCGCCCAGCATTCATGAAAGTCTTAAAGCATTGATGGGTGAGCATCACGCTGATGTGCAATGACCGACCGGTCGTTGCGCCTATCTTCAGATTGTTTGTGCTTTGATGCCGGGACAGTAGGCTACTGACCACTTCGTTCCACTCCAACAACCGCGGGTCACGTCAGAGCGTCAGCTGAGCTCCCCTGCTTGTCCCCTTGTCCAAACGTGCGATCACAGAGTGCATCCAAGCAGCTTATCCCAGATCCGTCGAGCAGCAGGCAGAGGCCCTCGATAAGAATTCACGTCCTGAATCCTCAAAAAGCGCAGATACGCAGAACAAGGATCGATCCCTATTTCCGTCGACCGGACCAAATTGTATCGAGAGAATTTTACTCAGAGCACAAACTCTGCTATATCACACATAGGCAATCACCATTTTTGAAATCGAAGGGGGGTGGAGTGCTCATGGCAACGAAGAAAGCAGCGAAGAAGCCTGCCAAGAAAGCGGTCAAGAAGAAGAAGTAGTAGTAGTAGTAATCGCACCGTGAGGAGGCGTCGACCACGTCGCCTCCTCACCATCAAGCGTCCTCGATCTTCCGCAGCCCCGTATCGCATCGCACGAGTTTCTGTCCGAACGAACACTCCCTCATCAACGCTTCCAAGAGACTCGACCACCCGAGAGAACCCACGCCACTGACGAGAGCTCCCCTTCAGTGACCAGCCCTCCATTGGCATGGAATCGGCGACAGTGTCAGGATGCAACCGGTTGCGCCGACGAAGCGCACCCTCATGAGATGATGAGTACAGTAAAGAGGACGGAACGACCGACAGGCTGAGATCAGGACAACGAAATAGCGGCGCGAAAAAAGAAAGGGGAGGTGATGTCCGCATCACCTCCCCACTCCCTTAACACCAGGAGAGACTCCATAGCGTGAAGAAAGCAGCAGGTGGATCTTAGCATGAATCTTCTCCCGAAAAACAGAACAAAGATAGCAACACAATCAATGGCTTGAGAGATTTTTCCTGGCGATACTGGATACTGATGGACCACAACAATCCACTCAATCTCATCGATCACTACAATCCTGACACGCCGCTTCATCCGTTACGCGAGGTGTAGCGATCGCAGACTGCGACGGTCTCACCTTGACATCTCCCCATGGATCGCCTAGCTTTACCATCGCCAATGCGCTTCATGATGGATGACATGGGAAGGGACTCGTGAAATCGAAGAAGCCAATCACCCTGAAGACCCTGATCAAACCAAAAACCCCGACCAAATCGAAGACGACGCGCCAGAGACCTACCCGTCGAACGACACCAGAGTCTCCCTCCCCTTCTGTGTCAGCAACACTCCATGAGCGGATCGCCACACGTGCCTTCGAGAACTACGAACGACGCATCCGTCAAGGTCCACTTGATGACTGGCTTCAGGCGGAGCAGGAGATCCTCGGATCACAGTAAACACGAAAGGCTGACCTGCCGGGTTGTCGTGGGCCTACCAGTGAGGAGCAAGACCCAGAAATCACCACCCCAGACTCCTGAGAACATTCCGCTGTAGAGAAACAACTGCCGCGTAGCTGGACCCACCGTTCGCCACGACCTTTTCACAACCGTTCAAAAACCAATCCGGCACATAGCGCAATGGGCCTGTTGGCCTTTGTAGATGATCAAGAACTACGAACTCAGCTAAGATGGAAGGGAGCGCCACAGCGATGATACACACCGTCACCTACAAAGGCTTCACCCTACACCCGGCCCCC
>CAZJOQ010000208.1:0-5489 GCA_964547625.1 uncultured Nitrospira sp. | reverse complement strand
GCTAGAGCGAGAAATTGACCGATTTGTACGAGGAGTTGGGCAGGGGACCATATCAATCAAACGCCTTGAACAAGAAATGCGTGACCGAGAAAACACTCGGCAGTCTCTGGAAGCTCAGTATACGACGGTACAGCGGCAGATTTCAGACCAAGCGGGGCGAGACTACGATGCCGAGATTATCTTGCGGAACTTGAAGGACTTTCAGAGGGTCTTTGATGCGCTTGCGAGCCACGAACAAGTAGAAGTGCTTCGATGCATGGTCCGGGATATTATCGTCCATCCGGACAAACTTCTTTTAAACATCTTCGAACTTGCCACACTCACCCATGGTTCGCAAGAGAGTATAGCTTGGCTCCCCGGGCAGGACTCGAACCTGCGACCAGCCGGTTAACAGCCGGCTGCTCTACCAACTGAGCTACCGGGGAACTAAGGTAGACATTGAAACGAAACGTATTTTAACAAAACCTTTCTTGGAATGGGGAAGTTTTTAAACGTCGAAATCGTCAGTTTCATCTTCGTCGGAAGATGCATCCGTATTGCCTTTAGCCATCGCAGCATAATGTTTGGCCCAGGTGAGATAGAGATTCCCACTGTCCCGCATCGTGTCAGCGGCTTTGACGAGTTTCTCCACAAGCTCCGGGTCTTTGCCCGTTGCTTGGAGGATTGCCGCCTGCCGTTCAATGGCAATTGGATACTGGTTGATCAAGCCGGTAATCTCACCCAATAGTAGGTCCAGCGTATTATCTTCGTTTTCCATCTTGCCTCTCCTTGATCCCAATAAAAAACCCCATAGCGAGGGCTATGGGGTTCTTTGATTCTAAATCTACTTGCCTAGCCTTGATAGGCCTGCCCGAGCGCAGCCGACTCGCCTTTTTTGGTCATCAGTTGTCCTGTCGCGCTGACAGCCTGCATGGTGATAGCAAAGTGCTTGGCTGCATCGCAGACGATTACACAGAGCTCACAGCCTTTGCAGCGGTCGATGGTAACTTCCGCCACCATCTTACTGGTATTCAAGTCCAGGCAATTCGCCTCCGGGCAATACATGATACAGAGACGGCACCCTTTCTTGGCAGTGCACTTTTCGTCGATGACTTGAGCAACATTATACATGCAACGTCATTCCTTCTCTTAGGCAGCGACAGCTGGATTCCCGACACGCAGTTCGATCTTGTTCTTGTCGGCCCATTCGCTGGCGATTTCATAAGCCGCTTTCACGGTCGCCAAGTTCTTGGCTAACAGCATTTCTTTTTTGGCGAATTTCTTCTTAATGGCTTCGTCCAAAGATGCGGTTCCTCCGGAAGCCACGAATTTCTTGCCGAACCGCTCTTGGAGAGCACCGTCTAAGGCCTCCATTGAGACACATTTCGTAATGCCTGAGACAGAGCCGATCATCGCCATATTCGTCGATAGCTCGGTGCCAGCCACCTCAATGGCTAACTCAGTCCCTGCAATATAAAACACGGCGACGTTCAAGTCCCTAAGCCGTTCCACATCCTCCTCGGACAGCAACGGTTGGGCGGAATTGATGATCACCACGCCTCCTTCTTTTACTCCGGAGTAAAAGGGCATGGTGTAACTTTTCCCCATAGTGATGACTTGGGGATGAAAGACCTGAATGATATCGGGAAATACCAGCTCACCGCGGTCGTAAATGCGTTCGATGCCGATCCGACAATAACTCTCTGCCGGCGCCATACGCTTCTCGGCACCGAAAAATGGATTGGAGATGGAAAACTTACCATCTCGGTTTGCTGCCATGGCCAAGACGTGCGCGGCAGTGACTGCGCCTTGTCCGCCTAAGCCTGACATTCGGATATTTAATCGTCTTTTAATCATGTCGCGCCTCCGGTCTGACTATGCTGATGCTTGGCCTGCCAACTGCTTGGCGGCTGCTTTCCGTTCCTTGTCCTTCGCCGCCAATTCGGCAAGCAATTGCTTGGCCGGCTCGCTGACGTATTCCTTGTACGCGAATCGCTCGGTTGGCTTCTCCGAATCGCGCATTTCTTGCAGGCCTTCCATGCTGTTTTTCCCAATTTCAAGAATGCACGGAGTATAAAGCTGGAGATAGGTTGGGCCGATTTCGCGGGCAATATGTACCGCGTTACGAATGACCTTTTCAACCAATGATGGTTTGCTGACCGTACAATTCACCACATAATGGCAGCCGGACTCACGGGCGATTTCAGGCAGCCGTACCTTATCGAACAACTTTCCGACCGGTGCCATCTTTGCGACAAAGCCCTTCTGCATGAGGCCGCTCTCCTGACCACCAGTGTTGGCATAGAGCTCATTGTCGAAACAAATCGTCGTAAATTTTTCTTGGCGGAACCAGGCTTGAAGAGTCATGTCCAGGCCGATGTCCACGGTTGCTCCATCCCCAGCCAGAACGACGACATCCTTGACCCGGTCTGGGAATCGGACACTAAGAGCACGCTTCAGGCCTGAGGCGATCGCGTTCTGGTTGCCGAACAGCGAGTGGATATTGTGGACCGCCACCATTGGAAACACTAGGCTTGTACAACCGGTCGAGCCAACCATGACCGTGTCTTCGGGGTTCGGAAGCGACGCCAGGATGTACCGGAAGGCCATGGACTCTGGGCAGCCAGCGCAGAGGGAATGCTGCTCGATGAGTTCTTTCGATGTCCCAATGTCTTTCCAGCCCCGATCCTCCTTGCCGTACGTTGCGCTTTTTACAAGGTCCTGATAATCGGATGGCATGATGTCGTACAGGGCTTCGGATATTTGAATTCGCTCTTTGCTCATATGGCCTCCTCAGTATCGCTCGCGAGAGCGATCAGGTTCAGAGTCGATGTAGTTCAGCTTCCACGACCGGCTAGGGAGAAGGATTTCATCCCAAGGGCCGTCTTGATTTCTGACACGATGATTTCAGGCGGCATCGTCATGCCTCCGCAAACATGGGGACCTGCGTGTACCCGGTCATGGTTGGGAATCGTCGCCTTGATTTCTCTCGCCAGCCAGCCAGTCACGTTAAACTCCGGCACGAAAATATGTTTCGCATTCTTCGTGGCCTCTCGAATTTCTTCTTCCGGCCAGGGGCGTAACGTCTTCACCTTCACGAGACCGCATCGAACACCCTCGTCTTCCAGCAGACGGATCGCCTCACGGCCCTGTGAAACCGCGGTGCCAGATGCGACAATCATAATGTCTGCGTCGGTGTTTTCCGTATCAATCAGGCCATTCAGCCAATGGATGGAATGTTTCCTGGAACGTTCTACTGCGGCCCAGATTTCCTGCTGCCAGCTAGCGTGGGTCGCATAACTGATGTAATTGCTCTTCATGACGAACGGATCACGCATCATACGGACAGGCGGGCATTCCATGTCCATGCAGGGAACAGGCGAGCGATACGGATCGTACGGAGGCAAACACATGTCGGCTGGGGTTAGGTTGACGACGTCTTTTGTGTGCGTAACGAAGAATCCGTCACAGCACAGGGCAAGGGGAAGATGTACATCCGGCTCCTCCGACACGATATAACCTTTAAGAATCCAGTCAAAAAAGTCCTGTGCGGTTTCCGCATGCCAGACCAACATGCCGGTGTTTAACAAATAGGCGATTTCCAGCGTGTCCGGCTGAATCGACAGAGGCGAGTTAATCCCTCGGCAGGTGACAATCATTTGGATGGGCAGTCGTGCCCCGGCCCACATGGGGAAGTTTTCCATGGCGCGCATCGTTCCTGGTCCGGCAGTCGTCGTAAACACACGGGCACCACCGAATGCGGCACCGGCGCATTGCGACATCACGGCAAATTCGCTCTCGCCACGGAAGTAATCGCCAATATATCCCTCGGCAAATAATTCGCCGATGAGTGCCGCCGCTTCGCTCTGTGGTGTGATCGGGTAGGCGATCATCACGTCACAGCTGGCGCGTCGAATCGCTTCCTTAATAACTTCGCTGCCTGTGTAGAACGATGGCGTACGTGGTGCCTCGTTCATCATCTTCCACGTATCAGTATATGTTTGGCCCTTCTTATTTTGTGTTCCAATGACGGACTTAGTTTCTGCCATGGACCCAGCCTCCTTTCAACAATATGGGGATCGAACGTGATAGTTAGTTCGAAGCCCCGCTCTTAGCCGTCGACAACCGTGGTTGGACCGTTCCCTTTAATCGCTTAACGGTGTCGGCCAATCGCATGATTTTATCGACGGATGCATCACGGAATGAAAGCATGGCATCTTCGTGACCGGCCTGCGCGCACATGGCGATAGTATAGCAGGAAGTTCCTCCGCGAATGATCTTGAGCGAGAGGTTCGCCTGGTGACAATGCACGCCGATAAATATGCAGCAGTCGATCTTATTGTGCCAGATGGTCAAATTTGGATGATTCGGGTTAATCTCAACTTCAGGGTTAATTTTTGGATATTTGGGTCGGTAGTCCGGCATAGGAATCAACATTGGTTTCTGGCCAGCCTGGACACATTCCTTCAGGGTATTAAAAAGATGTCGAATAGCGGTAGCCTTCTTTGCAGCCTTCTCATTCCAGGCCCAGAGTACGAGGGGGCCTGGGAAGATGGTCGGCACCTTGGCCATCAGGAACTGACGAGCCGCTTCCTCATAAGCCTTTTCCTCTGGAGCAATCACGCCGTTAATGTGGGCTTCCCCAGGATTCGGTAATCGAATTCCCATGCTAGCGGCAGCTGGTGGAAGAAAGTGTTCTGGTCCTGGTAGCACGCGATAGTCGCTCATCACAATATCCTACACTCCGAGAAAATTGAAGTTGATGAAAATACGATCCTCTGCGGTACTCTAAGCTGTCCTCTTGTTGTTCTGCAACATCTCAAAAGGCCCACCTCAACGAGCTTTCGGGCCATGACCTTACGGAGAGCTTAGGTCCTTTGCCCCCACCACACAGTTGATTAGGAATTGGGAGTGGTAAAGCTGTGGTTAGCAAAGCCCTCCGCATTATAGATATTGCTCTTTTTGATTGTCAAATCAGTGTTTGAAGAGTCCTTGGTAGTTATTCGTTGCAAAGGCCAGAAAGATGTTAACCGTGAATCGTAGTGCGGAATCTGTTAGGGCAGCTGTTCGCAGGCCTCTGCTGAGCCGAGGATGCACGCATGTTCGAAGTCGTCTTTTGCTAAGCGTCCTTGAAGTTGGTCCTGGTGCAGTTTGGCTCTAGCTAGCAGAGCTGGTCCATCGGCTGGGTCGACTCGCAGGATTGCGCTAAGATCGCCGATCGCCAAGGTCGGTTGCTTCAATGCCTTATAGATCTCGCTTCTGAGAAAATAGGCATCTTTCTGGTGAGGAAGCCAACTATCCGAAACGAAAGGAGGCAAGCACTTTTTCAAGGTTGTAAGGGCGGAGTCCCACTGTTTCAGGCCTACTAGCTTTCGGGCCTCAGCGGTATACAGGTTAATGAGGCGATGACGAGCCAGATCAAAGAAAGGATTTATTTGAAGAGCTTGTTCGAAGGAGTGGGCTGCCTGCTCAGGACGATGGAGCCATGTGTTGACATCGCCTTGTCCTAG
>CAZJOQ010000207.1:0-5497 GCA_964547625.1 uncultured Nitrospira sp. | reverse complement strand
TTGGCTCAACCCGCTGCCGAATCGGCTAGCGGGGGTGGGGTAATGTACGTTTTTATGATCATACATTCGGAGAGTATGGCGCTGACGATTCAGAAAGGGGACGAACTCGGACTAGAGGATGCAACCGAACTTCAGATCGGCGATGTCGTCGTCTACCGACTTGACGGGTTATTTATTTGTCACCGTATTCATGGCCTCGAAGGCCACCAGCTTTTTCTGCAAGGAGACGCCGCTACCGGCCCATACGAAGAGGTCACCGTTCGGCAGGTCGTCGGGCGAGTCGATTGTGTCTTCCGCGATGGAAAACGGCTCGACGTTCGCCGGTCTCAATTATCCCCCATGGGAATGCCGTATGATTCTGAATGGGGTGCGGCATGGGCGTGGAGTTCGCGATGGGCAAGATCTCTCATCGTGCGGTTCATGAATTGGATCGCTGGAGTCCCTGGCATCAAGAGCATTTTCCACATCATCCTCCGAAGACTGATGACAATCACAATTATGGAGCGAGCGACGCTGTAGTCCCTGAACGGGTATGCGACACGAGACCAGCTTCATCTCGATCAGCTCAAACACTACTTGTCGACCTCCACTGGCAACGGTATCCTGCTGATGGTTCATGTCGGTCCAGCCTATTTTGGGATCTGTATTCCGGATCCCTGGCGCATGCAGATGCGCCCATTCCTGCGCCCTCTGACCACCGCGCTTGTTTTGGAAGCGATTGAATCGTGCCATCCGGTCCAGCCCTCTCTTCACTCGATCCGACGCTCAACAACGGCCACCGAAAATCAATAATAATTCCGTTTTTGCACTCGTACGAACACACATTCTTTTTCGCGATTTCTTCGTGGAGTGAATTGAGGGTGCTATAGTTGTGACCTGTCGCTGGACGACCGGATCAATCACCACCCATACCATTCCATGGACTCAACTCTTCCGCACGCCGCGTCCGCTATCGATCCGAAAGTAGCCGCTCGGGCCGGCAAAGGCGATCACCTCGCCTTCAGCCAACTCTACGATCAATCAAGCACGGTGCTTTTCAGTCTGGCCGTGCGAATCCTGGGGAGTCGGGAAGAAGCGGCGGAGGTCCTTCAGGACGTGTTCGTCGATGTGTGGAGAAAAGCGGTTCGTTACGATGTTGGACGCGGGACACCGATCGCCTGGCTGCTGATCCTGACGCGTAGTCGAGCCATCGATCGATTACGGACATCTCCACCCCATGGTCGCCGCCAAAATGTCTCCACCGATGACGCACAGAATGGGACAACAGCCGGGCAGTTCGAGTCACCAGCCGATCAGGCGCTACGAACCGTGATCAGCGCAACCTTGGCAGACCTGCCGCAGGCGCAACGGCAACCCATTGAATTGTCGTACTACGAAGGCCTGCCTCCGGTAGAGATTGCCACGCGACTTAGTCAGCCGCTCGACGCCGTCACGGCCCGTATCAGGCTCGGCATGTCAAAACTGCGAGAGTCATTGCACACCTACTGGGCACAGGACAAGTCGGCATGACGCATGAAGATCTAGAGGAAACCGTTCCGCTCTATGCGATCGGCGCGTTAGAAAAGATCGAACGACAAGCCCTGGAAGCTCATCTGCTGTCTGGGTGTATTTCTTGCCGTACCGCACTCAAGGAGTTGCAATCGGTCGCAATCTCTCTCCCATTCGCGCTGGACATCGTACCGCCCCCACGCGCATTGAAAGCCAAGATCCTGGGAGCTCGCACCCAGGCGTCCCCGACACAGACGCCTGCTCACCCATCTGCCACACCCGGCCTGGAACCGGGCGAATGGATGAAGCATCTCTTTCCGCCGACCTCACCCTCAACGACCTCGTTCGGCTTGGCGCTGGGAATGGTTTTCGTTGGAATTTTGGTCCTCTTGATGTTTCAGAGTTGGAAGTCATCCCCTCGCGTAATCGAAGATACGAGGACGCTAGCGGAACTGCAAACTCAAGTGGATGCCGCCAACGCCCAGCTCACGACTCTCCAGCAGCAACTCAGCGAGCGTGAGGACTCGCTCATGCAGACTCGGGAAGCGCTTCAGCGCCGAATGGAAGAGTTAGCAGAGTTCAAAGACCAGCTGATTCACCGAGAAGCTGAGCTGGATGATCTAAAAGCTCAGCTGGCTGAACAAGTTGGACATTCAGCCAGCATGCCGTAGAGTCACGGGCAACGCTACTCCCTACTCCTCCTTTCGGTACCCAGCGGGCCTTGGCAATAGCTCATCCTGTCGCTATCGCCGGCTCCTATGCTAGCATCAGTTGTGACCACTAGAGGCTCCACACCATCCAACTCACTACCACAGGAAAACCTGGATTCTCATTACATGGAGCTGGCCCTTCAACAGGCTACGCTCGCTCCGCTGATAGGAGAAGTACCGATCGGAGCTGTGCTGGTACATCACAACGAAGTGATTGCAGCTGCTCACAATTACCGAGAAATATCACAGGACCCAACTGCCCATGCTGAGATGATCGTCATCCGAAAAGCTGCGGAACAGTTAAAGACGTGGCGCCTCACCGATGCGACTCTCTATGTGACCCTGGAACCTTGTTCTATGTGCGCCGGAGCGATTGTGCAAGCCCGCATCGCTCGGCTCGTGTTCGGCGCCTGTGATCCCAAAGCGGGAGCGTGCGGATCGATCCTTAATATTCCGGAAGAACGCCGGCTCAACCATCGGGTACAAGTGGCAGGCGGGTTGTGCGAACAGGAGAGCCGAGCGCTCTTGCAGGAGTTCTTTCGAGCCAAAAGGAACAACGCTTCGGAGAAGCATCGTCCGCCAAAGCCGGTCATCTAGCACCACACACGCACCCAGTGAACTCCTATGGCAACGGAAGAAGAGCTAGATCATGCCCTGCCCGATCTCATGCATGGCGGCATGACACTCTATCGCCATATGAGTTTTTTGAACAGCCTCACGCTCGGTTTTCCGATGGTACCTACGGTCGTCAAGCTCTAGGCCATCATGAATGTCCAGACGGCTGTCACAGGGGGTGGTTAGTTTCCTCAAGTCCGCGGCCTCCACTCCAGCTTCTACCGCACTACTCTAGCCTCGACGAGTGCCTTGTCCGATCGAGTTACACCCGCCTCGCCGTTAGGTTTGGAGCATGGGCTGAGAAGCCATTTCTCGCGATCGTGATGGACTCCATTCTGGCTTAAGGAATCAGCCCCTTGAAGCCATACGAGCACAAGACGTTCATGTAGGGGTGACTCGCGTAACACCGGTTCTCATTCCACAAATGAGAACCGGCGTGTATGGCGATCATGTTAGGCTGCCACCATGGGAGAGGAGAACTGTCTAATAATCTGGTCGATTTCCAGTGTATCCAACACCTCTTTTTCCAGCAACGCTTCAGCCAGCGCCTTCAAGCTCGCCATCTGCTCAGTCAGCACTCGCTTGGTCCGTTCGTAGTTTTCCGTGACGAGGCGCTTGATTTCTCGATCGATCTCCAAGGCCATTTCATCACTGACATCGCGCTTGGCCCCAAAGGAGCGGCCTAGAAACATCAATTCCTCTTTTTGCCCGAACACGAGTGGCCCAATCTTTTCACTCATGCCCCATTCGCAGACCATTTGGCGCGCAAGGGCCGTCGCACGCTCCAAATCGTTGCCTGCACCGGCTGTGACTTGATTGAATACCAATTCTTCCGCGACTCGGCCGCCCATGAGGATCGCCAACGTATTGTACAAAAACTCTTTGGAGAAATTGTGACGATCGTCGGTCGGCAGCTGCATGGTCACACCCAGCGCGCGGCCTCTCGGAATAATCGACACTTTGTGGACAGGATCGGTGCCAGGCAAGAGTTTGGCCATCAAGGCATGGCCCGCCTCGTGAAAGGCTGTGACCCGCTTTTCCTCGTCCGTGAGAATCATGCTCTTGCGCTCGGGGCCCATCAAGATCTTGTCCTTCGCCATGTCGAAATCCACGGCTCCGACTTCGGTTTTGCTCTGACGAGCAGCCCAGAGCGCAGCCTCATTGACCAAGTTTTCCAAGTCGGCGCCTGAGAAACCGGGAGTGCCTCGAGCGATCTTCTCCAGCTCTACGCCGGCGGCAATCGGCACTTTCTTGGTGTGGACCTTCAGGATCTCCGCACGGCCACGGAGGTCTGGCTGATTCACCACCACTTGCCTGTCGAATCGGCCTGGCCTCAACAGAGCCGGATCGAGTACATCTGGACGATTGGTGGCTGCCACCAGAATGACGCCCTCCGTCGTATCAAATCCGTCCATTTCGACCAGCAACTGGTTGAGCGTTTGTTCACGCTCATCGTTTCCACCGCCGAGCCCCGCCCCCCGTGACCGTCCGACTGCGTCGATCTCATCGATGAAAATGATACAGGGAGCCTGTTTTTTCGCTTGTTCGAACATATCACGCACTCGAGAGGCCCCGACGCCCACGAACATTTCCACAAAATCCGAACCGCTGATGCTGAAGAAGGGAACTCCCGCCTCGCCGGCAATCGCCTTAGCCAGTAAGGTCTTCCCGGTTCCAGGAGGGCCCACTACCAACACACCTTTGGGAATGCGTCCGCCGAGTTTCTGGAACGTTCGCGGGTCCTTCAGAAATTCGACTGTTTCTTGTACTTCCTCTTTCACTTCATCGATTCCCGCCACATCGGCAAAAGTCACCTTTTTTCGATCATCTGTCATCAAGCGGGCTCTGCTCTTCACGATGGACAGGGCCGCGTTCCCGCCCTGCATCCGGCGCATGAAGAATACCAACAGGCCAAGAATAAGCACGAACGGCCCCCAAACCATGAGAAAACTAATATACCAAGGGCTGTCATCAGGTGGTTTGACCTCGATCTGAACACCTTTTTCTCGCAGCACCTGGACGAGATCAGGATAGTCCGCCGAGTACGTTCGAAGCCGGGAATTATCCCTCAGCACAGCACTGATATGATGTCCCTTGATGGTCACCTTTCCGACATCGCCACTCTCGAGCTTCACTATGAAATCGCTAAAAATGACCTGTTCCTCTACTGCAGCAGGTGGCGACATGGTCCATAGGTTCAGAAGCAGTATCATGAACAGGCCGAACACCATCCAAAACAGTATGTTTTGTGTTTTGATAGCCAATGGTAGCCTCACACGATTCAGTAGGTCAGGTCGGATTGCTTATCGCCAGAGTACTTTTAACTCCTAACTGAAGAGATGTTTAGGGTTCATACTTCAAGCAATTCCACTCTCCTGCAAGGAGATCAGAGCGCGTCTAAAAACGTACCAACAATCGTGACGGTCAAAATTGGAATGAAGTGAGTGTCGTTATGCCTTAGACATCCCGACACCAGCGCCATAATAGTCTCATCGGTTCTAAACATAACTGACATCCTCCGTCATTACAGCCGGTCCGAAGGTGGCGTTGGCGCACTGCCCTCGTTGCGCCAACGCCACCTGTGAATGCCGACCTATTAGTTATTTGGACCACTTACCATGACTTCTAGTAGCCGGACTTCGCGCCTGGGCCCACCTGGCTGGGGAACGGATCCAGGATGCTCT
>CAZJOQ010000206.1:0-5587 GCA_964547625.1 uncultured Nitrospira sp. | reverse complement strand
GGACCATGACGTTCTCCGGGAGGGCGGCTTGCGTAGTCTCCCGCTTCAAGCCAGCGATCGAAGGCGTGGTCGTACAACCGTCCGCTGACAATAAATATCTCCTCAGGATAGGCATGGGTTTTCCCCCCGAAAGACGACGTATCGGCGCCCGGCAAGAAGCGGGTCAGCCTGGTGTATTCACCCGTCACCGGATCAATGCTCAGTGTGATCTCCTCGGTCATCCCCTCCAGACCTTTGATGGGAGTCCAACGGCTCCGTTGGTCGGCAGCTAGAGGATTCCAGTAGGTTGTGGTCGATTTTGACATTCCAGTCTCGGCACTAATGTGTGGCTCAGTTCTTAGGCGCCCCACGGGATTGTTTCCGCTGGGCCTTCCGGAACTCCCATGGGGGAATCGGTTCAGGATCTTCCCACAGCCCCCTCTTCGCCTCTCTTGCTTCCAGCTCAAGCCGCTCCAGTTCAGCGTTGTCCGGTGCGGATTTCCGAGACCACCAGCATCGGCCCTCTTTCACCAAGGCGTGACTCACGTTCGTCCCATCCGCAAGCAGCACGTCGGCTATGATTCGCCCGTACTTGTCCTTCCCATGAGGCTCGACCGTGACTTCCATGGCGAAGACGAGGGCCGAAATCGCTGGTTTCACGTCGTCGCCGTAGGGTTGGTCCTTCTCAGGACAGTCGAGGCCATCCAAGCGGATGAGCGCCGTCTTCCCGAGGCGCACGACTTCGATGGTGCTCCCTTCCTGGACGCCGACCACTTCGCCGCCGAAGGGAAATGCTTCGGTTGCGCTGAAGAGAAAGACCAGCGCCAGGGGAAAAACTCGTAGCCTCATGAGACGTACCACCCCGATAGCGATAGGTTCGTGATGCTTCTATAGCCAGTCCCACTCCCACGCTCGTCGCTAACAGAGATAAGGACCGGAGGACGACACTGGTGGCTGAGAGGAGAGAGCATGGTTGAAAATCCTGAAAGAAAAGCCAAGAGCATTGTAGGAGGACCGCGGCTGGAGGCGCAAGCAGCTTTGACCAGGTCTCTTAGGCGACGACTCGTTCAAACGGTCGCTATCCCCACTCTATAACCTGTTGATACACCTAACACACAGTGTCTTGCCTTCAATCCTTGGTTGCATCTCGTGAATTTAAGGCCGCCAAATCGGCATAGGTTTCCAACGTTCGTCGTGCTGCTGCTTCGTCCAGTTTGCTGATAGCAAAGCCGACATGGACGATCACATAATCACCCACCCCCGCTTCTGGCACCAAGGCCAATGAGACCGATTTCGTGACCCCGCCGAACGACACCGTCGCGGTGCGAAGCGCGTCATCTTCAATGTTTAGAACTTGTCCTGGGACTGCGAGACACATTCTCTTGCATACCTTTTCTTACTGAGCGTCATAGAAACAGTGTGCCGCGATGACCGCCTGGCCCAAAGATAATCCTCCGTCGTTGGGCGGAACCAGGCTATGACTATAAACCGTGAATCCTGCTGCCTCCAACCGATGTCTCACAAGTGAGAGCAGCAGCCGATTCTGAAAACAGCCGCCGGTCAGGCAGACGCGTGGGAGACCGGCTACCTGAGCCACACGAACAGCGCCTTCAGCAAGGCCGTCATGAAATCTAGCGGCAATCAGTTCAGGGCGTTTGCCTCTGCGAAGGTCATCCACCATCATACTCAGCATAGGCCGCCAATCGAGCATCCACTTGGTACCAGGATGATCACTTGGCACCAGGTCCATCGGATAACCTTCTTCCCCTCCTCCACTTGTCTCCATTCCTTGCTCCGCGGCAAACTGGATCGCCATTGCCGCCTGACCTTCAAATGACGTGTCGCGACATAGCCCTGTGAGGGATGCAACCGCGTCGAACAGCCGCCCCATGCTCGTGGTCCAGGGCGACGCGATGCCGGACCGCAGGACGCTTGCGAACTTCCGGCACTGACCGTGCGACACCTTCCAAGAAGGAAGCTGATGCTCCGACATCGCTTCTCCCATCAATTCCCACAACAGCGCTGCAGCAGATCGGACCGGCTCTTTCATGGCCGCTTCGCCGCCTAACAACCGAAAGGGTCTGAGGGAGGCAAACCGCGTGAACTGCCGGTAATTCACGACCAGAAATTCTCCGCCCCACACCTGGTCGTCTCCTCCGTAGCCGGCCCCGTCCCAGGCGATGCCTAATACTTCGCCTTCAAGCTTGTGTTCCGCCATGCAGGAAGCCACGTGGGCATGGTGATGCTGCACGGGAACCAACGGGACAGACAGAGTCGCAGCGAGTTCACGCGCAAAACCGGTCGAGCGATAGTCAGGATGCAGATCGCAGGCAATGGCCTGTGGCATGACCTGAAGCAACTGTTGGAGATCCATCACCGCCTGCCGGAAGGCCCTGTCCGCTTCCACGGTGGAAAGGTCACCCAGATGCTGGCTGAGCACAACACGATCTTCTCTCAACACGGCCACCGTGTTCTTCAGGTGTCCGCCTACGGCAAGGACCGAACCCCGCGCTCCATCTGGCAGACCATCGCTCCAGCGAATAGCCTGAGGCACATAGCCTCGCGCCCGGCGAAGGATCATCACCTCAGGCTTGGGCTTGCCCGCCTCACCCCTGTCGTTGCGATCCGGCGCACCATCAACCACCAACACCACTGAATCATCCACCGGTCTTGCGATCGGCCGATCATGCGCGAGGAACGCATCGGCAATGTCCTTAAGACGAACCAGCGCCTCACGATCCTCCGTCACGATCGGTTCTTCAGAGCGATTGCCGCTCGTGGCGACCACGGGTCTCCGGAGTGACGCCATCAAGAGATGATGGAGCGGCGTCGTCGGCAACATCACACCCAGATAGGGATTGCCCGGCGCCACGGCGTCAGCGAGGACTGCGTCTCGCCGCTTTCTCACCAAGACAATCGGCGCTTGCGGTGAACGGAGCAGCGCCTCCTCGTCTGAAGACAAGAGACAGTAGTCTCTGACCGCCTCAACGGAAGGGAACAGCACGGCAAACGGTTTTTCCGCTCTTCGTTTCCGACCACGTAATCGCTGGACAGCCTCTTCGGACGCCGCATCCACCCAGAGCTGAAATCCGCCCAATCCTTTCACCCCGACGATCTGCCCTCTTATGAGCAACTTCTCTGCCTGGCGCAATCCCTCCTCGCCGCCTGCGACTTCATGCCCCTGCTCATTCCACAAGGACAATCGCGGGCCGCAGGCCGGACAGGCGATCGGTTCCGCGTGGAAGCGCCGATCGGCTTCGCTTTCATACTCGGCGCGACAAGCAGAGCAGAGCTCGAATTCGGCCATGGTTGTGTTGGATCGTTCGTAGGGCACCGTCATGAGCACGCTGTAGCGCGGCCCGCATTGCGTGCAGGTGATGAAGGGATGTTGAAATCGACGGTCGTTAGGATCGGCAAGCTCACGCCGGCAGTCGGAACAGGTAGCGAAGTCCGGTGGTATAACAAGAGCCCGTTGACCCGTCTCCTCATTCGGTGCAATGGAGAAGCACTCTTCGTCAACTACTGGGATGCTGTTCGTGTACATGGCCTCGATCGTGGCTGAGGCCGGCGCATGCTCCTTCAGCCGCCTGAGAAACGACTCGATATCTCCGGTGTCTCCTTCTGCCTCGATCAGCACACCGCTCCTCGTGTTGGTCACCCACCCGGCCAGCTCAAGCTCGCGTGCGAGTCTGTAGACAAACGGGCGGAACCCGACGCCTTGCACCGTTCCTTCCACCTTGATCTGCACTCGCTGAGCGAGGGACCTTTTCATTTCTGTACCACCAATTCGTGGAGCACCACTTCCGACGCGGCCGGGTCCGCGATCACCGGCCCTCCGCAGGCAGAACAGGTGTCATCCAATCTCGTAACGGCCGTGCCCCTCTTGCATTCAGGACACCAGGCCTCACCTGGGACAGGAATGACCTCCAGCTCCGCCCCTTCAGCACTTGTGCCGTGAGCGGCCAATTGGAATGTTGTCCGGAGTGTCGCGCGATCATGAGCGAGCAGATGCGAGAGCGCGCTGACTTTGAGCCGCACGACCGAGAGCTTTGCGTTTTCCGTTCCATCCAACTCGGCCACTACAGTCTTCACGACTTGCCTCATGAGATGGAGTTCATGCACGGCACGCCTCACACTCTTGGACGATCCGGTCCACGACGTCGCCCAACGCGTCGGCTACGGGAGGCGACAACGGTTGTCCTGATTCCGTATTGCCTGCTTCCACTCCGTAGACAATCACCGTCTCAGGAAGCACGCCCATGACACGAGCTAATTCCAGTGCCTCCGATAGGCCGAGTGCATGACTGGAATGAGGAAACATCTGCACACCGATCGGTCCGCTCGACGCATCCAGCCGATGAATGATCCCGGGACTCTGCCCGCTTCGGGCTGCATCGATGAGGATGGCAACGCGCGCTCCTCTCATCAGTTCGACGATATCGACTCCGGCCATCTCTGCCTCGATCACCTCGACACGGTCGCCTACTTCCTGCCGAATTCTGCGAGCCACCAGGAGGCCGATCGCGTCATCCCCTCTCATGAAGTTACCGAGGCCGATGATCCGAATTGCTGCCATAGTCCGTCTGGTCTATTGGTCTATCTCGTCTGTCTTGTCGATGGCATGTTGTCTGACTCCAAATAATCGGAGGACCCGTCATCCTTATGCACGCTCAATTTCCAATTGCAAAAAATGCGTCGCGCAGGAGATACAGGGATCGTAGCAGCGGATGACTCGCTCGCACGCCAATGCCGCTTCATTATCGGGAAGGCGCAAGAGACGCGGCATGAAGAGGCGGAGGTCCTGTTCGATGCGAGACTGGTTCTGTGAGGTCGGTGGAACGATCTTCGCTTCACGGACGATGCCGTCACCATCCACCTGATAGCGATGGTAGAGAATTCCTCTGGGTGCTTCCGTACAAGCCATACCGGTGCCGGGCAGAACAACGACGGGCGCTGCCGGGACCGGTGGAGGTTCGTACCGCTCGATCAGTCGTAACGATTCCTCCAGTGCGTAGAGAATCTCGACCGAGCGGGCGATGATCCCGTGAAACGGATTACGCATAGGCAATGCAACCGCACCGTCGGCCAAGACCTGCTTGGCCAACGGTGTCAAATGCTCGAGATTCAAGTTCAGACGAGCCAGCGGGCCGACCAGATAGGGTGAGCCTTGTAAGGCACAATGGAGAGCGGTGGAATAGGAAACCTGGTGTTCGGTGAAGTGTTCCTCGAACTCATTCACCGAGAGTTGCAAGCCGCTAGAGGCGACGACCTGTCCTTCATTGAGCGGATACTCATCGGGGTGACGAAGCGCCACGTAATTGTAGTCGGGAGTAAACTCCGGATAGTCAAACCCTACGACCCAGCGCACGGTCTCGACGGCCGCGTCACGAGCCCACAAGAGTTCGTCCTTCAGTCCCTCCAGCTCGCGGCGCAATGGCACCCGCGAGAAGCCGCCGACTTTCACGGAGACCGGATGCACGGAACGTCCGCCGAGCAACGTCATGATCGCATTGCCGGCTTTCTTGAGCCGCAACCCGCGCGTCACCACAGCCGCATGATCTTTGGCCATTGCGATGCCGCTCTCGTACCCGAGAAAGTCCGGCGCCTG
>CAZJOQ010000205.1:0-5760 GCA_964547625.1 uncultured Nitrospira sp. | reverse complement strand
ACTAGGATAGGACAGCACGATAATGGGCTTACTTCGATTTTTGGGAGTGCTGAACCGGTTAGGGAGTCGCGGGTAGGGACTCAAACATTTCCTGCGACTGAGGCGCATTTTCGATTTCAGCGATCATAGACTGCTCCACCTCGGTCTCGATCGCATCCATTGTGTTTGCCTCCGCCAATTCTGCTTCCGACGGCATCATTTCTCCATCAATCGGCAAGAGAGACTGTTCTGCTTCTCCAAGCTCTTTGAACTCGCGTAGCGGAGGCAGTTGCGAGAGATCGTTCAGGCCGAAGTGTTCCAGAAAGAATTTGGTGGTTCCATACATGATTGGACGCCCAGGAACTTCTTTACGCCCGACAATCCGAACCAGCTTCCGTTCCAACAATGTGCGCAACACACCGGAAGTTTCCACTCCACGAATTTCTTCGATTTCCCCCCGTACCAGCGGTTGCTTGTAGGCAATAATCGCCAAGGACTCCAGCGCAGACCTGGAGAGCTTCGCCGCCGTTTTGGCCTTGTCCAGCCGCTTGATCCACGAGGCATATTCTTGTTTGGTCACGATGCGATACCCGCCCGCGATTTCAGCCAGACGCACGCCGCGTCCTTCGTGCTCCAGCGCTTGGGCAAGACCCCGCAATGCCTCTTCCACTTCAACCTTGGTCACACTACCGATCACGGACGTGAGCCGAACAACCGACAGCGATTCGGAAGTGACAAAGAGGAGCGATTCCAGAATGGCCTGAAGCTCCGCCATGCTTTGCACATGGTTAGGATCACTGGCTCGCTCGTCTGGGACTCTATTCCCCCCCTCGACGTCCATCGTGTCGACCTCGATCATCTCCTGCGCCAAGTCTGCCTCCCCTGAAGTCATGTCTCTTTCCATTCTCCCCCAACATCATGAAGCTCTGCCGAATCCGGCACCAGAGAAAACGTCCGTGACACCAGAATCGGTCCAAATGTCTCGGCTTGGAACACACGCGCAACTCGCAGCCGCATCAGTTCAAGCAAGGCCAAAAATGTGACCACGATCACAACACGATGGCTCGGCCCTTCAAACAGCGCCGCGAATGAGACCGACTCTTTTCCTTCGAGCGTTTCGAGGATGAGATTCATCCGCTCACGAACCGTGAGATTGTCGGGAATGATTTCGAGCAGCCGGCTGCCCGGATTTCGATCGAGCACTTCCTTCAGCGCATCAACCAGATCGAACAGAGAAACATTCTCTAGTGGGAGATCTTCCTCAACTTGCTCGAGCGCCGGGCTCTGCTCACGCCGGAAGATCTCGCGCCACATTTTCTCCTGACCGTCGAGCTGACGCGCCGCTTCTTTATAAGCTTTATATTCAAGCAATCGCCGGACGAGTTCTTCCCGTGGATCCGGCCCTTCCTCTTCGTCATCCGCTCGCTCATCCGCGGGCAGCAGCATTCTTGATTTGATCTGCAATAACGTCGCCGCCATGACCAAAAAATCTCCTGCGACATTGAGGTTGAGCTCCTCCATCGCCTCTAGATACTCCAAGTATTGCTGCGCAATCATGGCGACTGGAATATCGTAGATATTGATTTCATTTTTCTTGATGAGATGGAGCAGCAAATCCAGTGGCCCCTCGAAATTTTCGATGCGGACTTGGTACGGCAGTTCGGCTTGTTCAGATCCTTCGGCGTGCGTATCCACAGGCGGTGTTTATATCAACTTATAGAGGGACGGGCAAGTCTGAATCTATATATTGGGGATGGCCCGACCTCATTCATTTGAGCTTTATGAGGTACGCGATCATTAACACTGCAGCTACGAGAAAAACCAAGATGAGGGCATACTGCCCTTCGCGAGTCTCAAGGAAACTATCCGATTGTTCAGAGGCGAGACGTTTGGTTTGAGTCAAGAGTGGAGGCTGGTCGAAGCGCGCCTTCGCAAGGTCGTCCTGTTGCCTGAACTCAGCGCTGGAAAAGTCGGCTGTCCCGAGAAACTGAGCACCGGCAAACAGTGCCTCGTTCTCAAAAATCGTAAATCCAAAAAAAGTCTCACGGCTGAAAATCGCTTCGCCGAAATTAACTCGACTCTTAAAGTGGCTTCCGGAAAATCCTGTCCCCTGGCCGAACCTCGACCGCTCAAACGTGGCTGGTTGCACGAACGTCACTTCAAGAAACTCTGCCATGCCGTTGAAGAGGGCGCCCGTGCAATCCAGCGGCCCCTGAAACACCGATCGATGAAATCTGGTACTGGGTCCAAACTTCGTCTCCCTGCAAACAGCTTCCTCGGCAAAACGTCCCTGAACGAAATACGCTTCCTTTTCAAACGTGGCGCCGGAGAGCTCGACCTTCCTCTGAAAAACTGAACGCGAGAGATCCACTCCTTCTCGGAAGCGAGATCCCTGAAAGTCGACTGGCCCTTCAAACCGAAGCACACCCTCGAGAGACCGACACCGTAACGCTCCCTGCACGTCAGAATCCCTGATCCGCAATGCGGTCAGCACAAACCGCTGCTCATTTTCACCCTCGTTCGAGCCTTCGGCGGCCTTCGACGCGAGGCGATCAAAGTTAAGGTCTCCACGGATGATCACTCCGACGAGGTCGACCCGCCACCCTTTTGCGATCGCATCGATCACCGTTTCACCGGGGACCGCATAGGCTTCGCGTTCATCTGGTGAACAAGCAGCAGGAAGGTGAATGACCAGTCCCGCTTCTGGATCACTTGCTTGTTGCCCAATCACACAGGTTGCATCGGCCTCAAATGGCGCCATAACGATCATACCAACGACCGCCAGAGCGACATACCAGCCAAGGCCCATCTGCGCCAGTCCTAGAAATTTCAGGAGGATTGGGCGGAACTACGTCGGGGATTGTATCTGTCTACCACGGGGAGAACAACGAACCATTCGTGATCTGGTCGGGCATCCGTCGCGAGAGGTCATGACCTCCCGCGACGGTCGAGCGGACGCAATGAGCGATTCCAACCTACTTTTTCGCTCTTGCCGTGCCCTGATTGCATCGCAATGAGACTTATGCCGCTTCCAGCTATGAGCACAGGGTGACAACGAGATTTTTATTAGTTGTTTCGGTAATCGTCATCCAGCAAGTCCTCGGACTTTCCGATCAGCTCGTCCCTGTCATCATCGGCGTCGAGATTCAACTCCTCCTGGACCTCGTCTTCATCAATCTCATCTTCCATCTCCAATTCTTCGTTGACCAACTCATCTTCATCGATATCGACATCCACAGGCTCAGCAGCCACGGCTGGCTTAGTCACCACCGACTTGCGTGGAGCGATATCCTCCACCTCAGATACGACCTTTTTACCGGGTGCGCTCATTCGGCGAGCCCGGGGAATAGCCTTCTTGGTGGATTTTCCAGCCGCTTTTTTGACGGATTGTTTCTTTGCCGCCGGCTTAGACTTCTTGGCAGTCACACGCTTCTTTAAGGTGGTCTTTGCCGCCTTTTTCTTCGATGATGGGGCGGCTTTCTTTTTACGTGACGACGTCTTAGTGACGACCTTTTTCTTCTTGTTCGCCATTCCGATTCCTCCTCTTCGTTTCAGCCCGGCGCAACGCGCCTCCATCTAGCATGAACGAACAGCTTCTTGCAACCACCCTGATCCTCTTTTTGAAGGACCAAAGATTTTCGTACTACTTAGCATTCAAAAACATCTCAATCATCAAGAAGCCGGGTGGTTTGCGGTTCGAAGACCGGAGAAGGCTCCCACCTCTTCGAGTCCATGCCATGCTAAGATGGAAACACGAAAACGGTCAGAATCCTTTCCCTGCTTTTTGAATCTAATGATCAAAAAGCCTTGCTTGGTCGAGGGGTGACTTGGTGAGCCGGATACTTATCATCCTGATTGCCTTATGGATTGGAATCGGTTCAAGCGGCCTGGCTTTGGACACATCCCTGCCGACGCGAATCATGATGGAGGACGGTTCACCCTACTACGTTCCCATGACTCCAACGGTCGTGAGTAACACCCCCATTCGGTGGGACAATCCGACGCCCACCCATCACACGGTCACCCACAGCAGCTGCGTGGAGGATGGGAGCTCATGCTTGTTCGATTCGGGAGCGGTGTCTCCTGGATCATCTTTTAGCGTACCTGGCTTGCCGGCTGGTCGGTACAGCTACTACTGCCGGATCCATCCCATCATGCAAGGCCGGCTGATCGTCACCGACAGTCCATCAGCACCTTCCCAACTATAGGTGCATTCAAATTGCTATCTTGCAGGACAGTCAATTGGTCCTGTAGTCTGCCGACGTCTGACACAGAAAGTCCCCCGTCACCATGAAACCTGCTGCCGCCATCCATGAACCCTACGATTTAACGGGTGGAACCCTAGGCCTCCTGGCCTGGCACATTCCTGACCTTGTTGCCTATCAACATAGCACTGACGAGTGGTGGCTAGCCCCGCTTGATGACAACCTGCCCCTCATACGGCTGAATCACACTGGGTTGGATCTGCTCAAGGCCATGACCGGCCACACAACGGTCGGCACACTCGTTGAACAATATGGCACGAAGATCTGCGGACCGGATGGGCAACCTGGCGAGTGGCACCTTGCTCGTTGGGCGACTCCCAACTACTCACTCTGCTATTACGGGACTGAGCCACCAGGCGGCCACCGGCACAAAGCCAAGTGGGATATTCTGCTGCAGCAAGTCCGCGAAGGCTGGTCTGGCCAGGAAGGGTTTGAGGGCGAGGAACATCTGGAAGAGTTTCATCATCACGAACTCGCCCAAAGCGGAGAAGATGACAGTCATTTTGACCTGATCGAAACCACCGTCTCACATCTCTTCCGTGAGCCGAGCGAAGCCCTGACCGGATTGACCTACGGGCAGCTCCTCATGCGGCAGCTACAGCGACTAGGCTGGTTCAACCCTAAACCCAAGGTCTTGCTGGAGATCGGCGGGGGCCTGGGTTACGTCGCACAGGAACTGGGCAAGAGCCTACTCCCCTTCGAGAAACAGGGGATCACCTATCTGTCGCTCGACATCACCCAACCGTTTCTGAAACTCCAAGTCTCTCGAGCCAAAGCCGGTGGATGGAATGTCGCTGGTACCAGGGCGAACGCCGAATCGCTTCCGTTGGCCGATCATTCCGTTGATTTGGTCATCGACAATGAAAACATGGCAGATATGACGCCGGTGCAACTGAGCAGAAACGAAGTGACGTCCGGAGTTGGAGACACACCACAACATCAAGAGGCTCTGGATTGGATCAGACGACTTCGCTTGCCGATCGAGGCTGATCTCCCGGAATGCGTCATCTTTAACTTGGGCCCGATTCGCTTCGTTGCCGAATTGTGGCGGATCCTCAAGCCGGGCGGCCGAGCCTTTCTCACCGAGTTCGGTATCGAGCAAGGGTGGCCGGCACCCGTGAAATTACCTGGACATACCGAATACGAAGTTCAATATGGCCATGTGCGGCAAGCGGTGCGCTGGCTCGGTTTTCAAGAACGGTATCTCTCCCTTCCGCAGTTTCTGGGGCTCAAGCCGGACACGAAAGTCCTCTGTACCGGCGCGACATACACCCTTCAGCGATTCTGCCAGGCCATCAACCGACCCTTTGCCGTGCGTGCCTACACGGAAAAAGAATTGCAGCAGACCTTGGGCGACATGCTCCCAAAATTCCAAGGCCTTCACTACCACGACCTTGCCGATCCAGCCTGGTTCGGCCTGCAAGATTTCAAAGTGCTGTTGCTGGGAAAACCAGGCAGCACGCCGAAAGCGCAATTCACTGAGCAAAAAGGCTATCGGTGGTATTCGCAGAAATAG
>CAZJOQ010000204.1:0-5798 GCA_964547625.1 uncultured Nitrospira sp. | reverse complement strand
CGTCTCCCCAGATTGCTTCAGGACGCACCGATCGGTTCTGTATGACATATTGATCCACCAGCCGTCCGAGCATCACATCGCCGGTCAGCGCGATTCTCATCGTGGCAACACGAGATGTGTCCCCTGCCGGAATCAGCCGGTCAAACACAAGGCAGCCGCTACCTTTTGAGTCGCTCTGAGCCTGTCGAATTCAGCACCCGATCATGCACCAGCCGGCTCTGAATTCATTGCCGTTCGATGATGTTTCTAAGCCAGGGCCTGGATACGAATTTTCACTTCTTCGGGATCGCACACTCCCCGCAATGAGAGCATTCGATCGGGTGTCCGCGAATGAATGACCAGCGTGCCGATTCCAAAGAACTGCGCGACGAAGCCTTGCCGTATCGTCACTTCGCGGATATCACTCAGGAGAATGGATTGAATCACGCGTCCCGTGTAACCGTTGCGCACCACGATCTGATCCCTCGTGAGTTCGTAGTGTGCCCATCGCCGCAGGGCCACGACGCACGCAAGCAGGACCCCGGCCCCGATCATCCACATCTCCCATCCACCCACGCCGAATCTATAAAGCAGCGCCGCACGGAGGGCGGCGAGAGCGCTCATAAGGTAGAGCCAAGTGAACTGTGCCCAGGAGGGAAAAGCCTCCCAGACCACCAATCGACCCGGCTCCCGCTCCTCCATGATTAGAGCCATTCCCGCTCCGCCTTGTCGGCCCGTTCGCCCCACAAGGCGCTGTCGAAACGCCCCTCCAGCATGAAGTGCTGGCGGCCCGGCCGTTGCGGAGAACTCCGCCGGTCGAGAACGGCACCCCGTCCTTCCTGCTCGAGCGAGGCGAGACTCATCTTTTCTGTTGTAGGCAAGGCCAACCGGGATTGCAAAGGCCGAGAGCGTCCCAGGACCTCACTCGGCCCCGACAACGGCCGGAGCATTGCGCTAAAGGGCCAATAGCGAGACATACATAATGGCTTCGTGGATGACATCGTCCCCAGCGGTTAGGGTGAAGACGGAAACTTTCTCAACCCCATCCGCCCTGCCAACTCGTGAAGTTTTTCATGAATGGACTCATTGTTATAGGTCTGGATATCGGCCAGGGCCTCGCAATAGGCTGTGAGCCCTTCTAGCCAGACCCGCTGATTCTCACAGCTGTTGTGGCCTTCCCGCGCCAGGACAATCTGCCGCGCGGCCTCCTGAAGCTTGTCTGCTGCTTCTTCCACAATGCGGGACACGGTCATGTTGCCTCCTTACTCCTAGGTGACGGCGCGTTCATGAGCAGATACCTCGACTTCTAATGAATCCATGACACGTTCACTCTTCACAATCTCGATCGCAATGTGGCACTTCGCCCCAACCATTATTCTCTCGGCTGAAACACATTGCTCGCCACCCATCAAAAGGAGCAATAAAGGAGCAATTGGAGTGCCACCGATTGTTTGATGACCGCTTGTGTGACCTCCCTCGATTGTTTTAAGGAACAAACTCGCCGACTTCGGATGACCGCCAAAGCATAGAACTCTTAGATGGGAGAATTGCCGAGTTCTCACCGTTCTGAGAATTCATGTGTCCTTTCGCAACATCAGTGAGAGAAGAGTTGTAGCGGATTTCCTCAGCGTGGTTCATTTCCGACACGAGCCCTTCGATTCAACCTTTGGTGTTTTCAACGGGTTGTGCGCTTCCTCTTCATTGCGTGGCGTGGCGCTCTTCTTGCCAAGGTGTCGGGTACGGTTGGTGAAATCCTGCACGAAACAACTGGACGGAAGAGAAGGTGGTTTTTATGAGAACGAGCGCGTACCTACTCACTGTGGCTTTAGCATGTGGATTGGCGGGTGCTACAATTTCTGTCACTGATTCCTCGGCAGAGACCATTCAGCGGACGTTCCAGGGAACAGTGGTCGCCACGAATGTTGACGCTGAGCCACAGATCATCGTGGTAGAAGTCGTGCTCCCTAATCAGGAAGCACTCATTGTCGGAGCTCGTGTGGCCACAGATACGAAGATTATGAAGAGGAGACAGGCCACTCGGTTAGCCGATGTCCAAGTGGGTGAGAAGGCGGACATCACGTACCTGAAGACACCTGACGGCTTAATCGCGCGATCCATTCACGTTCGATAAGGAGGAGGAATGATGTCCCCCCAGGTTCGTCGCCAGTTTCGCACGCTTGTGCTATGGCTGACTGTGGTCATGATCGCGTCGGGCTGTAGCGGACGGAGAATCGTGACCTCGGCAGAGGATCAAACGTTCCAGGCCGGTCCTCCTCCTGCACCTGTCGCTGAAGAGACGAAAGTCCGCCCCACAACGAAGCTGGAAGAGACGGAGATGCGCGTGGAGGAAGAGCCTGTTGTACCAGTGACCCCAGTTCAACCCTTACCGCTACCAGTCGACCTGCCGGCCGAGCTCTCGGACGTCTATTTTGATTTCGATCGGTATGCGATCCGCGCAGACGCGCAATCGACGTTACAGCGCCTTGCTGGCCTGTTGACATCGGAACTGACTCCAGAACTCGTAATCGAAGGTCACTGTGACGAGCGAGGCACCAGTGCCTACAACCTCGTCTTGGGAGAACGGCGTGCTCGGGCGGCCAAACAATATTTGGAGGATCACGGGATGACCGCGCCTCAAATCCGAGTCATCAGTTATGGAAAAGAACGGCCCTTTTGCACCGAGCACAGCGAGGCATGCTGGCAATCGAACCGGCGTGTGCATTTCAGGAAGCCGTAAGCGGGCATTACGGAACAACATCTTCCGCTCCAGTGGCGAGAAGCAACTCGCTCCAACCAACCTATGCAGTAGGGGAGGTTCTTGTGAAGCATCTACTTATGCCGCTCATCGGTGGGATGGGGCTCATCGCTCTCATTGGATGTGTACGGACCGGTGAGGTGATTCCCTTGCGACTGCACGTAGTCCCATCAGGCGTTCAGAAGATCGTGAAGCCAAATGAACCCCTGAAGGTTGTCATCGGTGAATTTGTTGATGGACGGAAATCTCAGACAGGTCTTGGGATACGGACCCACCTTTGGGGAGGGGTCAGCTATTTCGACGTCCCGGGAAACAAGCCGACCGAAACTGTCGCCCGCCTGTTGACCGACTATCTCACAGCCGACGGCTGGAACGTCGTGAAGGAGGCTAGCACCGAACGCGCCGATGTCGTCCTGACCGGAACGATGCTTAAGCTGTTCGTCCACGCGAAAAGCCGAGTCGGCTTCACGGAGATGACGACAAAGACGAAGCTGGCCATTCAGGTAAAGAACTTATCGGACGACAGCCTCGTGCGTATGACGTTGAGCGGCGTAGGATCTGAAGATGTCTTCTGGTTTGACCGGGAAGATCTGGAGAAGGTCGTCAACGAAGTCCTGACCGACAGTTTCGGCAAGTTGGTGGAAGACACAACAGTCGTCAATCGGATGCTCCGGCTCAAGACTCCATGAAGAGTCCACTCCCATCGAACCCTGGACAGCATCTGCAGCAGAGTTGAACCATCTGCTCAGTCCTTCAGTGAATCAATGATCTGATGGATCAACCTCCCATAAGAGGGTGCTCATGTATCGTCGTGTTTTGGCGTTCGATTTCGACGGCACGCTCGCCGTACACGGAGATGTCCCTCACGAAGTTGAAACGGCGCTGGAACAATGCCGGGCGAGCGGTCATGTTTTGTTTCTGGTCACAGGGCGTCGCTATGAAACCGTCTCGCTCGGTCATCTGGCGGAACTGTTCAGCGGGATCGTATGGGAAAACGGTGCGGTCCTGAGCCATACAGCGAGCGGAGAGACCTATCTCCCTTTCGGCCAGCTCGACCCCCGTCTGCTCAAGGCAATTGAAGAGGCAGGCATTCCCTTCGAACGTGGACTTGCCATCGCTGCAACCTGGACACCCCATGACCAGGCTCTGTGGCATATTCTGAGCTCACTCGGCAGCAGTACCTCGCTCGAATACAACAAGAGCGCGGTCATGGTGCTGCCGCCTGGAGCAACGAAAGGTTCTGGACTCGAACGGCTGCTCGCTCTGTGCGGTCTGTCTCCAAGAAACCTCGCGGCCTTCGGCGATGCGGAAAACGACCTCTCGATGCTGACGTTGGCTGAAGTTTCAGTCGCGGTGGCTGATGCAGTTCCCGCCGTCATCGAAACAGCTGATGTTCTTGCCACGGCGCCAGGCCCTCAAGGCGTCCTTGAAATCCTCAAAGAGTATCCATTGAGCGGCAAATTTCTTGATATGCCGCTCAAACGGGAGCGACCAATTCTGCTGGGGCAGACAGAGTTCGGCACAGCCGTCCATATCCCTGCGGCACAGCTCGCCGGCCTTAATTTAGGAGTCTTCGGGAATTCGGCAACTGGTAAGTCATGGATGGTCGGATTGCTTGCGGAAGGACTCCATCATGAGGACTATCAAGTCCTTCTCATCGATCCCGAAGGAGACTTTCGTGGGCTGCGCGTGTTGCCGCGCTTTGTCTCGATGAGCGGTGACCGAGCGACCCTCCCCTCACCCACCGCAGTCGTCTCGCTCATCGAGGAAGGAGGGGTCTCTCTGGTTCTGGATCTGAGCCAATATCCGGTGACGCTCCGAAGTCATTACGTTGCTGAACTGATGCGTGCCTTGCGCCCGGTCCGCGAGCGAAAATTCCGTCCCCATTGGATCGTACTGGATGAAGCCCAGGAATTTCTCCTTGAAGGAGGGGAGGTCACCTCGCTGCTTCGTCCCGTCCTGGAGACTGGAGGATGGGCCTTTGTGTCGTATCGTCCAGATCGCCTCAGTGAATCAGTCCTCGCATCTCTGCACCACCTACTCCTCACCCGGCTCACGGACAACATGATCGGAGATTGTCTGCGGACTCACTGCACCACGTGCAACTTGAAGGGCGCGAGTCTCAATCAGATCCCGATGGCAAGCGCCTTGCTCTGCGGCGGCGACATCGTCCAGATGCGCCCGGCGATTCGGCGGGTTCCCCATGTCCGTCATTTGTACAAATATCTCGATAGTCCCCTCCCTCCCGGGAAGCGATTCGTCTTTCGTACCGAGAAAGCGCACCTCGGCATCGAAGCCGCCAGCTTGTACGAGCTTTCCCATCTCATCCCCACGCTTCCCTTGGAAAGCTTGGAGTATCACGATCGCCGTGAAGATTTCGTGAAATGGACCGAAGGAACGCTTGGCGATGCGGGACTCGCCTCACGTCTTCGAAAAGTGGCGAACCGACGGTATCAGGGAGAGGAACTCAGGCAGGCGCTCAACCAAGTTGTATCGTCTCACTACGAAGAGGTCCGAAAGCACCGGTAACTTCGTAGGAGAAGAGAATCGAGCGCACGGCGTGCTTCTTATCTGAACTATGACCGACCTGACCGGACTTTACCGGCCTCTCTTCTCAGCCCTTAGCCCGCATTATTCATGATGGTTCGTGACGAAACCGCCGAGACGCCATGCGAGACGGGCACGCGGAGCCCTGAGAGGCCGAGGCATACTTGAAACAGTATGTCGAGGCCGCGAAGGGCGAGCCTGTCCGCTGGCCGTGCGAAGCTCGCGGCCACGCTTGTCGTAGCGGCGTCTCGACGGTTGCAGTAGAAGCATTCGTGAATAATGCGGGTTAGGGTGCAGTTTTGGCAGAATCGGTGAACGACCCCAATAGGAACCTCAACCGGTAGTGTCACTGGCGCCGTCGGGGTGCCCACGGCTCGACCTACGCTCCTTCGGGGAAAGAGCGTGGGCGTAAGGAGTTTCTCCAAGATCCCTTACTGAGCGGGGATGTCACCGAGGGGGAACTCGTCTTTCTGCCCACACTCACATTCGAGATCAAACGACCGACGCCACTCTATTA
>CAZJOQ010000203.1:0-5802 GCA_964547625.1 uncultured Nitrospira sp. | reverse complement strand
GTCGGGGCGTAGCGCAGCCCGGTAGCGCACTGCGTTCGGGACGCAGGGGTCGGAGGTTCAAATCCTCTCGCCCCGACCACACCAAGCTTGCTCGTACCGCTAGCTCATTGCCAACAGTCAGGTTGTAGTCGTCAATTCAAACATCACCAGAGTACTCATTGTTTCAAATTATTTCTGTTGCGCAGCACGATGAGAAGTAGGCTGGCTGCATGCGGCTGTCTCTCGGTAGATGCAGGGGCAATCCTTAATGTGATGATAGGAATAGTCACGCTCGGAAAGTGCAAAACGCGTGACGCATCTGGAGAGGTATGAGAATATCCGCTGTGCAAAGAGGTGAGCGGCTGTTGCGCTCACATGAATTTGGTAGAGCCGAATGACGCAATCGGCTGATGAGCAACTGGTTCGGGCGCATGTCGTTATACATGGTCATGTGCAGGGCGTAGGGTTTCGTGCGTTTGCGGCACGGATAGCATCGAGTCTTGATCTGTTGGGTGGCGTTCGCAATCTCAACGATGGCCGAGTGGAACTGGAACTCGAGGGCAACAAAACAGTTATTGAAGCCTTTGTGCAACAATTAAAAATTGGTCCCCCAGCTGGACGAGTCACAGAGATTGAGACGGAGTGGAGTCGGGCAGACGGACGATATTCAAACTTCAGCGTTTGGTATTAGAGAACAATAAGCCATGAGTCGCAGCATGATGAAGGGTCTGATATGAGTGAGGCTCGGAGACAGACCGTCGACGACATGAGAGCCTCGGAGTCCACCGATACTTCGGATCAGGGAGAGCGCGAGACCAGCCGATCAGAGGGGCTTGATACACTGAAAAGTTACCTTCGTGAGGTGCGTCGATCGACGCTATTGACGTTCAAACAAGAGCAACAGCTTGGGAAGCGGGTGATGGCGGGTGATGAGCAAGCCCGTCAGCAGATGATCGAATCCAATCTGCGGCTCGTGATCAGCATCGGGAAGCGGTACATGCATCGAGGGTTTCCCTTTTCCGACATCGTGGAAGAAGGGAACTTGGGGCTGATTAAATCCGTCGAAAAATTCAATTACAAACGGGGGTTTCGGTTCAGCACCTATGCCTCCTGGTGGATTAGACAGTACATTGAGCGAGCTATCATCAATCAGGGGAAGCTGGTGCGTCTACCGGTGCATGTGGTAGAGCGTCTCAATCGGTATTTGAATCGTGTTGAACAGTTGGTTCAAGAGCTTGGGCGGGAGCCGAGAGCAGCGGAAGTCGCCGCTAAGATGAAGACCTCTGAAGACGAAGTCTTGGACCTAAAGCAGTTGGTGCGTACCACCTGTTCGCTTGACAGTCCTCTCAACGACCACACTGATACGTTTCTTCGCGATGTGATCGAAGATCCAACCGGACTCTTGCCGGACGAGACGGCTGATGGCGTGCGAAGACGAGCGAAACTCATGAAGTGGGTGAGGGAGTTGCCTGAGAAGGAGCAAACTGTTATTGTGTCACGGTTCGGGCTTGATGGAGACGAAGCAAAGACGTTGGAAGAGATCGGCCGTACCATGGGATTAACCCGTGAACGGGTCCGGCAGATCGAGATGGCGGCGTTGGTTCGGCTTCGGAACACCATCGAGCGAAAAACGATGACACAGGCAGATCTGCTCTAATTCTCGTGACTGCAGTTAACTATCAATCGCTCATTCGAGAAGTGCCAGACTTTCCGAAGCCTGGCATTCTGTTTTATGACATCACCACTCTGTTGAAGAACCCCGAAGCCGTTCAAAGCCTTGCCGACCAATTGACGACTCGGTATCAAAATCGAGGAATCACGAAGGTCGTTGGTATCGAGTCCCGTGGGTTTATTTTTGGCGGGATCCTTGCGGCGCGCCTGGGAGCTGGATTTGTTCCGGTTCGCAAGCCTGGGAAACTTCCGGCCGATTGTTATGAAATAAAATACAGCCTCGAATACGGTCACAACAGTCTCGCCGTGCACCGTGATGCAATCGAGATTGGAGAGCACGTCCTGATCGTCGACGATCTCCTTGCTACCGGAGGAACAGCTGAAGCGACGGTCAACCTCGTTCGTCAACTGGGTGGCACGATCGTTGGGCTTGACTTTTTAGTCGAGCTGAAAAGTTTAAACGGACGTGGGAAGCTTACGGGGCATGACGTTCATTCGACTATCACGTATCCTTAAGCGCTTTCGCCGGTCTCCCATTCGGCTCTTGTTCTCAGTGAAGAGGCCGTGCTATAGAAGCCGGACTTTTTGACCCGGCCAAAACCATCTATTTTCGGAGTGGACATTTTATGGCGACGAAAACGCAGGGCAAGAAAAAAGCTGAAGCGAAATCGAAGTCGGCAGCGCCTTCCACTAAGAAAGCGCAGTCGATCACCGTTAGCACAGGAATAGTTGTTAAGACGGCCCCCGAAGTCGAGGTTGATGCTCCTGTGCGTCCAAAAGAAACTCCTAAAGAGCGGGAGGCGCGGGAACGACGACAGGAATTACTCCATAAGATGCTACTTGGTAAACGCCAGGAAATCATTAAGGAAATCGAGGAGAGTCTTGGACAGTCCCTAACCGAAGATCAGCAGCGTCGTTTGGAGTCAGCACGCGATGTTGGCGATCAGGCCTTGATGGACCTCGAGCGTGAGCTGGGGATTTCCTTGATGGAAATGCGTAACCGTCGGCGCCAGTCGATCGATGAAGCGCTGATGCGTTTGCACGAAGGCACCTATGGAGTTTGTGCTGAGTGTGGAGTCGAAATCAGTGAAAAGCGCCTCCAAGCCGTTCCCTTCGCCAAACTTTGCGTGGAATGTCAATCTCGCGCTGAGTTACTGGAGAAAATCGAGCGAGAAGAAGATCGCGACTAGCAATAAGGGATTTCACCTCACGGTATTCTGCTTCGAATCCTTTCCTGCATGGATGGGCAAATCTCCGAGCGAGCGGTCGTTCTTGCCAGTGGAGGTCTGGATTCCACTGTTGCAGCGGCGGTTGCGCGGCGGGATGGGTACACACTCACTCTGTTGACGATCGATTACCAGCAACGCCACGCTGTAGAGATTCAACGTGCCAAGCAAGTCGCGGAAGTTCTGGGCGCAGAACGACATGTCGTAGTACGCGTTGATCTGCGGGCCATCGGTGGATCGGCACTCACCGACACGCTGCCGGTACCGAAAGATCGGAGTGGATCCGAGCGGTGCCAGGATATTCCTCTCACCTATGTGCCAAATCGAAATTTGATCTTTCTGTCGCTGGCTGCTGCACAGGCAGAAGTGGTGGATGCTTCGGTCATTTATTTCGGAGCCAATGTGGTCGACTATTCCGGATATCCTGACTGTCGCCCGGAATTCATAGAAGCGGTGGAAGCGGTGCTTCGACTCGGAACGAAGGCCGGTATGACAGGCAAGCAGATTACGATACGGACACCGCTACTGCACTTAACCAAGGCGGACATCATTCGGCTAGGTCTGACGCTGAACGCCCCCTTTCATCTCACGCATAGTTGTTATGACCCGATTGGGACAGTCGCCTGTGGTCACTGTGATAGTTGTCTCATTCGGAGGCAAGGGTTTACAGAGGCGGGAGTTGTAGATCCGATCCAGTATGCGGTATGTTGAGAAACACGATCTCGTTTACTGTACGGTGACGCTCTATGAAGTCATCACAACTGCTGAGGGTGGGTCTCCTTGTCATGCTGCTTGGTGCGACGCAGGCCTGTAGTCAGAACGGGGTTGAACCAAAGACGACCGGAACGGTGGCTTCTGCTCCTGCCGAGGTACGTGACGGCGAGCAAAAATTCAACACGAACTGTTCAACGTGTCACGGCATCGGTGGAATCGGAACCACTCAAGGCCCACCGTTGGTTCACAAAGTCTATGAGCCGAATCATCATGGTGACGCGGCGTTTCAGCGAGCCGCTGCCAATGGGGTAAAAGCCCATCATTGGCAGTTCGGGGACATGCCGAAGATCGATGCCGTCACGCCCGATGACGTGGATCAGATCGTGAAATACGTACGCTGGCTTCAGAAACAAGCCGGAATTTTTTAGTCCTGCCCAATTTCCGCAACTCGGAGAAGCTGCTGGTCTCTCCGACCCAGATATTCATCGTTGTTTAGGATTCCATTGTTTTGCCCGTTCTTCTGCGTCAGCAATCTGAGGGGCAGTCATGCGTGTTGCCACCGCATTCCGAGCCTCGGCGGCACGTGTCTCACCGTAGGCAGCGGAGAGGTTGTACCACATGTGCGCATCAACGAGGCTCTGCGGTACACCACGCCCACGCTCATACATCATGCCGAGTTTCGCAAAAGCCAGCGCATTTCGTTGTTCTGCGGCCTTTTGAAACCAAAACAAGGCCATGTGATTGCTGTAGGGCGCGCCCTGTCCCAGAGAATAAAGCGTACCGAGGTTGACTTGGGCATCCGCATGGCCCTGATCAGCCGCTTTTTTGAACCAATCCTTCGCTTCAAGGTAATTTTGGGGGAGCCCCCGCCCTTCGCTATAGAGCACGCCTATTCGGTTTTGAGCATCGGGGTGACCGGCCTCCGCGCGTTTGAGTATCTCGCTTACCTCTTGTCCACCAATGAGCGGTTGAGAAGTGGGAGCAGGGAGGGGAGCAGTACAGCCTGAAGTGAGCGGCAGCACCACAAGCAGTCCTACGAGGATCACAAATATGTAGGGCAGCTGCCGCTGAACCATTTTTCTAGAGAAGAATGAAGTTATTACCTGCCAGCCCATCATCCTACTCAGGCTAAGAACGTGAGTTCAAGAACGAAGTTTGGATAACGGATCGGTGATGTGTGAAGCCGGCGCTGGTGTCCAGACATGCACACGGACTGATTACCAAGAGATGTTCGCACTGAGGGGCTTCGGCGCAGCATGCTATTCAGGTTGGAAGGAATTGGAGGCCTCATTGTCGTGCGATGACTCTTCGTCTTTCGGCTTCCAATTTCGCGCAAGAAATTGAGCTTGTGCGATTTGAGTTGGCGTCATATCACGGGCAAGACGATCTCGCCATTTGGCGCCGTCTTCATGCCCATTGGCCGCAGCCAGGTTATACCACTGGTAGGCTTGAACCATGTCCTTCGGAACGCCTCGAGCTTTTTCATAATACGTTGCGATCAGAAACATTGCCGCCCCATGTCGATGGTCTGCGGCGAGACGGCACCACCGGAGCGCTTCTTGATAGTCTTGGGGTATGCCTCGCCCCATGTCCGATAGCGCGCAGAGTCTGTAGAAGGCGCCTGCGTGCCGCTGCATCGCAGCCATATGATACCAACGGACGGCTTCTCGATGGTCTCGTGGCGTTGTTTTTTCGTACTGCAGGCCAAGATTGTACTGCTCTTGGGCGCTCCCCTGCTCCGCTGCCGGTCGTAGTTCGTCGATTCTTGTCACAGTGTCTCGTACATCTACGTAGGGAGAGGTTGGCGGGTCGATGCATCCTGATAGACTACACAAAGCCGTCACGGTCACCCCGACGAGCGCTTGCCAACAGGCCTTCATGATGCCTTCTCCTTTACGATTAATCCAGCCCACAGGGCTATCATAGCGTGTCGCTCATGGTCACGATCACCGGCAGTCTAGCACAGACAGTGTATGAGATCGCTACTCTGGAAACGCTGTTGACACACCCATTCCATCTCATGAGCCTGTTGCTTTTACGAGGAAGAAACGATATCTGTTACCACTTGTATAGAGGTGAAATTCTGTCTTTTCTCACTTCCCAGGGCTGCCTTGGAAAGACTTTCCTCGCCGGGGGCATGAGTATGTTGTGTGCCTTCTCAGCCTTGGCTCAGCAAGAATTTTCGCCATCGTCGGTTGAACGAGGCGTGCTG
>CAZJOQ010000202.1:1274-5811 GCA_964547625.1 uncultured Nitrospira sp. | reverse complement strand
TTCATTCTGATTAGCTACACAGTATGAGACTAGCGTCGTTACGTGCAAGGTTATCAATTCTGCAAGCATGGCCTATGCCATTCACTGGTAGTGCGGACACTACGATTCGTTTACTTCTGATAAGCACATGAAATTATTAAAACATTTTTTTGTGATGTGGGACGAACCAGCGAAGGGGAAAAAATTCTATCATAAAGGATATGCTGAAAAAGTGTATTCTATTTCCTACATCCATCCTCCCTACGATGAAGCATTGTAAAGCTTCACAAATTTCAAACATTGCCTATGTCCTTACAAAATTTCGAAGACCGTTGTGTTCCTCTAACCAAGCCCTCTAGATAGCTTGGGGTGAAACATTACGTGTACAGGTAGAGTCTGCGGGACGGGTTGTGTATAATGCCTCCCACGGGTCAGGCGAACCGACACTCCTCCCCGTTCTTCTACCGCAGCTCCAACACTGTACGCTGGTGTGCAGCGAACACTGCGGGTACACGGTTCGTATTGTCCCTTTTATTCAGGTGGGGGGCTAGCTCAGTTGGGAGAGCACTACGTTCGCAACGTAGGGGTCGGGGGTTCAACTCCCCTGCCCTCCACCAAATTTTTCCCCACGTACTGTCGACCAAAGCCAAATGAAGTAGCGATAGGGGTCTATCCTATAGTGGGTGTATCCCCTTGACGACGAGAAAATAGGAAGACGGTCTTCTGAATGAGAATTGCGTCACGTACGTCTTATTCACATGTGAATTCTAACTCAATAAAGGGAGGCATACATGATCAGCAAATTGTACAGTGGTGTCCTGATCGTCGCTGCACTTGGAGCGTTCGTTGCTGTGCCGATGGTAAACGCTCAACCATCCCCAGCTGGTAACGTGAGAGACGCAGTCACGCACGCGAAGGAAGCAGTGGATCATGGCAAACAGGGCCATGCTGACGCGCTTGTGACGCATGCGGAAAAGTCGCGGAACCATGCTGAAAGAGGAGGTAAGAATCCACACCTGAACGAGGCGATTAATCATCTAAACGAAGCGGTTGAACATGGCAAAGCGGGCCACGCCGACGTTGCCACAGAACATGCCGAAACTGCCCTCACACATCTGAATGAAGTCAAATAACCCATACACGCTGACGGCGAACGTAGAGCGTCTGCAACGGGCAGGGAACCCATAACCCTGCCCGTTTCTGTGTCAGTACCATCTTGCCCCTCATGCCTCGCACCCTTCGCAATGTTGCCCCTGCTGACACCGATGAGGTTGTCATATGAGGCCGCTAAGGGGCGCGCCGAACCCCATAAACTATGCTGCACTAATAATCGCCTCATCAGCCAGCTTGCCGGCATCGATAAAGACCCGGCGGCCTTCGACTTTCAATCGGCCTTCTGCAAAGAGTTGCACGGCGCGGGGATAGATTTTGTGTTCCTGGATAAGAATTCTCGCGGCGAGGGTTTCGGGAGTGTCATCGTTGAGGATCGGCACGGCAGCTTGGATAATGATCGGTCCTTCATCCACACCCTCCGTCACGAAATGCACGGTACAGCCCGCCAGCTTGCAACCCCAATCAATAGCCTTCTTCTGTACGTCCAATCCAGGAAATGACGGCAGCAGCGAAGGGTGGATGTTCATCATGCGGTTGGCATAGGCGTTGACCAGCACCGCCGTGACGATCTTCATGTAGCCAGCGAGCAAGACGAGTTCGATCTCATGCTGCTGGAGATGCTCCAGCAGCGCACGGTCGTACGCTTCACGACTGTCCGATCGCCCGGCAAAAGGTTTGGGATCGACGAACAAATCCTTGAGCCCATGCTTCCGAGCCCGCTCCAATGCCCCCACATCCTTCTTGTTACTGATAACACATACAATCTGAGCTTGCACCTGACCTGCTTCGATCGCATCGATAATAGCTTGTAGGTTGGAGCCACGACCAGATGCCAGTACCGCCACTCTCAAAGGAGCTGTTCGGTTAATCGGCATAGTCGACCTCCAACTCTCTGTCTTTCGCCTCTATGATTTCTCCGATAGGCCAGCCCAGATCGCCAAGCATCGCCGCACGGTCCAGTACTCCAGACACTGAATCTGGCGGCACCACAAGAATCAGCCCAATTCCCATATTGAACACCCGATACATCTCGTCACGATCGACTTGTCCTAATCGGCCGATGACGTCAAAAATCGGTGGCACCGGCCAGGCCTTGCGAGTGATCCTCGCTCGCACACCCTTGGGGAACACGCGTGGGAGATTCTCCGTAATACCCCCGCCGGTTATGTGTGCGATCCCTTTAATCGGAAATTGCTCAAGGAGCGCTAAAATCTGCTTTGCATAGATTCTAGTGGGTGTTAAGAGAACCTCTCCGATCGATCGATTAAGCTCAGAGAGGCGACTGGCAATCGTCAGCTTGGCATGGTCAAACAGCACTCGCCGAGCCAATGAGTAGCCATTGCTGTGGAGCCCAGAGGAAGCCAGACCTAGAACCACATCACCAGGAGCGATGTGCCGACCATCAATGATCTTGGAGCGATCGACCACTCCAACCGCAAACCCGGCTAAGTCGTATTCCCCATCTGGATAAAATGAAGGCATCTCGGCGGTCTCGCCACCGATCAGAGCGCACCCAGCCTGGCGGCAGCCTTCGGCGATGCCAGCCACAACCTCCTGCGCCTTGGATACAGACAGCTCCCCAGTCGCAAAATAGTCCAAGAAAAACAGTGGTTCCGCTCCGCTCACCACGATGTCATTGACACACATGGCTACCAAATCGATCCCAACGGAATCATGTCTATCCATCATGAACGCGATCTTGAGTTTAGTCCCGACGCCGTCGGTTCCTGAGACAAGGACTGGTTCTTTGTACTTGCCTGCCTGGAGACCAAATAAACCTCCATATCCGCCTAAGTCAGTCAGAACTTCCGGGCGAAATGTCGACCGGACTAGAGGTTTGATACGATCAACAAATTCATCGCCAGCATCAATGTCTACGCCAGCATCACGATACGTTGTCATGAATAACACCCAAAACAGCCTTGATTGTAGCTTGCTTAGCCCCGAGTTCCGTGTCGTTGGGGAGGCATCTTAGCGGAGGGTACTACAGAGGTCAACGCACCGATTGGAGTCTCACGGAAAGAGTTGTCCACTCCTGGCGTTCTGCTTTTTCCTTGATGCTCTAGAAATATTGCCTATACTGACGGCAGAGTAGGATCTGTTCCCTGTCCATGTCTGAAACCCTTACGAATGGCCATCTAGATGGGTATTCTGATCGTTGATGACTCACCGGATGAGCGCCTGCTCCTTCACCATATTCTGAAGAACGCAGGTTATCGTGATCTCATCACAGTCGCGTCTGCAAGAGATGCCTTTGCACAATTGGACTTGGATCACGCTGGCAACAACGCCCTCAGCCTTGACCTGATTCTGATGGATATCAAAATGCCGGACTTGGATGGTGTCGAGGCCTGTCGACGTATCAAAGCGGTTCCTGCGTTGACACAGATTCCCATCATCGTGGTGACCGCGCGCTGCCAGAAAGACTTCCTTCAGGCCGCATTCGACGCCGGCGCAGAAGACTATATTCGGAAGCCCGTGGAGTCAGTCGAACTCCTTGCTCGAGTCAAATCGGCATTCAAGCTTAAACAGGAATCCGAAGCACGAAAGAGCTGGGAAGAAGAGGTGACTAAAACGATCAATAAACTTGACCGAACCCTGAGTGACATGGAGGCTTTACAGCAGTTGATCCCAGTCTGTCCGACTTGCAGGAAGTCTCATCCTTCGGAAATCTCTGAGGCCGCGCTGAACGAGTATGCCCGGTCTCATCCCAGAATGAAATTTCAGAGTCTGATGTGTTCGACGTGTAGAACGTAACCCTCGCATTTTTCAATCTCTAGCTTTCAGGTCGCATCTCCACATCCAGCAACTTAATTTTTCTGTGGAGATGGCTTCGCTCGATCTTGAGGTCTTCTGCCGTCCGCGAAATATTCCAGTGATGCTCACGAAGTTTTCGGCTAATATACTCTTTCTCAAATGCATTTCGAGCATCCCGGAGTGAGTCGTATGACTTTGCAAGAAGAGGGTTGGACGCCGGAACGGCAACCGCGAGAGCTCCGGTAGTTCTCCCCTGCAAGGACATGGCAGCCTGTGAACCTTCAATAACATATCCTGGGACCATGATCATGAGTCGCTCGATCAGGTTCCTCAGTTCCCGAATGTTACCCGGCCAATCGTACCGTTGGAGCACCGCCATCGCCTCGGGCGACACTTCCTTCATCCGCAATCCCTGTTCCTCGGCATGGATTTTCATGAAATGTTGCACCAGGGCTGGAATATCCTCATGCCGCTCCCGCAATGGAGGCACCACAATTGGAACAACATTGAGACGGTAGAACAGGTCTTCTCGAAAGTGCCCATTACCGATTTCCTTCTCCAGGTCTTTATTGGAAGCTGCGAGCACACGTACATCAACCTTCATCAACTTGGTACCGCCGACTCTCGTAAACTGCTGCTCTTGTAAGGCCCGCAGAACCTTCGCTTGGGTACTGAGACTCATATCCCC
>CAZJOQ010000202.1:0-1174 GCA_964547625.1 uncultured Nitrospira sp. | reverse complement strand
GCATGGTCGGAGAATGCCCAACCAGCTCGAATTTCTGTTGGACTTTAGTCCGCAGAGATCGATTCTCCTGTGCCAATCGGTATTGCTCCAATGCATGCTTGACACGGAGCGTGACGTTCTCCAGCGACAACGGCTTCTCGATATAGTCATATGCACCTAACTTGATGGCTTTCACTGCCGTTTCAATGGATCCGTGCCCAGAGATCATCATCACCTGCGTGGCAGGCACAAACTCTTTTACACGCCGCAAGGTTTCGAGCCCGTCCATTTCCGGCATCCAAATATCTAAAATCATGAGATCCGGCGGGTCCGTCCCGTAGATCTTCAGTGCCTCCCCTCCTGTAGCTGCGACGGCCACTTCATATCCTTCGTCTTCCAGGATGCTCCGCAAGGATGTCCGAATCGCCTCTTCGTCATCCACAATGAGAATCGATGCCGACATCTTGCCTCCCTCTCGTCCCACCCTGAAGAATTCGCATACAACAAGCCATCGATAACTTTCATACGTGCCGACGAGAACTGATGATCATTTCCCCTCTACACCGGTAAGTCAAACGTAAACACGGCTCCTCTCGGGTGATTATTCCCAGCTTGGATCTGTCCTTCATGGTCCGTAATAATCCGGCGGACGATCGCCAGTCCCAATCCGGTTCCTGTTTTTTTCCGGGTAAAATAGGGCACAAACAGGCGTTCCTGATCTTCTGGCGCAATGCCAGGCCCCTCATCCGCCACCGTCACCATGGCGCGCCGTCTCTTCGTATCGTATTTTGTGCCGACCCACAGTCGCCCTTTCTGATTCATCGCCTGAACCGCGTTATCGAAAAGATTCACAAACACGCGCCGCAACTGCTCGCGATCGAAGTTGAGGGACGGCAGGTCGTCATCCAGATCAAGAATGAGTTCAAGATCCTTCTGCGCTTCTCGATACAACGTCGCCACTTCTCGGACTACATCATGCAGCGATTGTCGCGTCATTTGCGGAGCGGGAAGGCGGGCAAATTTTGAAAACTCGTCCAACATTTCTTTCAAGCTACTCACTTCGTTAATGATCACATTGGTTGCGTCGTCAAATACCCGATCTAGATCCGGAGACTTTTCGAAGAACTTCTTGCGCAACCGTTGGGCCGAAAGCTGAATGGGCGTCAGTGGGTTCTTGATTTCATGTGCCACGCGC
>CAZJOQ010000201.1:3686-5838 GCA_964547625.1 uncultured Nitrospira sp. | reverse complement strand
ACCACGGGCCGGTATTTCTTGTGCGCTGAAACCTGTCTACAATAGCCTGATGCCGTCTGTTCGTCTCTTCTTATGCATGAGTCGGGTCATGCTGCTGCGCTGCAGCGCGCTGCTGTTGCCAGCCTGTGCGAGGTTGCCCGGTTCCCTGCAGCCGGGGACCTGGTTCCGCTCACCGGCTGAGGCCATGCAGATACGGCTCCTCGATGTCTCCTATCCGCTGTTGACGGCCGCGGCCGACTGGTGCCCGTTCGACCAGGAGCCGACGTATGGATTTCTTTTGCGGGGCGAGGCAGGAGTTGAGAGGGCACAGGGCAATTCCACGGGAGTCCAAGCCATGGTGGCCTATATTCATCCCTCTCTTCCAGCTGCCCTGGCCGGTCTGTCGGTGGGGGATGTGATTCTTGAAGTCAATACGATGAACGTCACGGGAGAATCTCCGGATGATGTGGGCCGCTTGATCGGTCGAGTGACTCGGGCCAAGATTCAGCCGCTCCAGCTGGAGATCCTACGTGGCCGTGAGCGGCGTATGCTTGCGCTGTCGGCAGTCCCGGCCTGTCACTACTCAGTGCAGGTGCAGGATACCCCTCTCATCAACGGCATCACGGACGGTCGGCAGATCGGGGTGACGCGCGGGGCGATGCAATTCTTTCGGTGGGATGATGAACTGGCGTGGATTGTGGCCCACGAAATTGCCCACAATGTCTTGAGTCACAACCAGAACGCAAAATTCCAGGAGATGTTGCATGCATTTCTCTCGGCCTGGGGAGAAGTATCCGATTCCTTGGATACAGTGTCGCTCAGGCCATCGCTTGAAGCCCAGGCCGATTATGTGGGCGCCTATCTCATGGCGCGGGCCGGCTATGATCTGGACGCGGTTCGATGGGTGTGGGAGCGGCTGGCGCGAATTGAGGCTCTGCAGACTGGACAGAAACCAGAGCTGGCTCAAGTTCATCCCCAGACGAAAGAGCGGCTCGCCGCGTTTGAACGCACGCTCCAGGAGATCGAAACCAAGCGGCAAGCAGGGCAGCCACTGCCGGTGCGGCTCGAAGAAAGTGGACACTGACCTTCACGCAGGAACCCACCGAGCCTATCACGATCACCGCTCTTCACAGTGCGCACCGTCGATGGGAACGACTGGGAGGCCCGGTTCCATCCAAAACCTGCAATGCCAAAGCGTGTGTTTCGTTGAATTAGGAATAGATCCTGCCTATACTGCCGTTCATGAATCCCGACGCTGAACGTTGGCGAGACCTGGCGATGTATGACCTCGGAACAGCCGAAGCGATGCTGGCCGCCGGTCGCTACTTGTATGTGCTGTTCTGTAGCCAACAGGCAATAGAGAAATATCTGAAAGGGCTGATCGTCGAGCGCTGTGGCACGTTCCCGCCCCGCACGCACGATCTGGCCAAGTTGGCTCACGTGGCCAAAGCCACGCCGAACGATGGTCAAGACCTGTTTCTCAGGACATTAACGAAATACTATGTCGGCACACGGTATCCAGAAGAAGTACGCGCGTTGGCAGATGAAGCGACAAGAGAACTTGCTACACGCTTACTGACGCAGACAAAGGATCTTATCCAATGGCTCGAAACCCAGCCGAACTAGAAACCGTTGCAAGCCGAACCCTGTCGTTCTTACGACAGCGAATCCCGATCACACATGCCTATCTGTTCGGATCACAGGTCGAAGGTGTTCCCGATGAGCATAGCGACATCGATATTGCGGCCATTAGCCCAGCCGCAGATGCAATGGACGTCGCCGCGAGGGTTGCACTGGTCGTCGATGTGGAACGGCAAGTCGGTGCGTCGGTCGAGCTGCACCTATACGGTGCCAGCCAATTCGCCGAAGCCCGGCCCACCAACTTCTTTGGGTATCTGCTCGCCCACGGCAAGCCGATTCTCTGACCTGTTGCTCTCGTGCCGCACGTGATGCCGAACGGGGCAACAGTGCGTGCACGCAAAACAACGTGTCTAAAACTCCCCTCATCCCTCCGTGAGGGAGAGGGGAAAAGAGTATGCGGCTATAGGAAATTCCACATCTTGCAAGGGGCTTTGTTCGATCGCTCACTCTGAATTCAAATTCTTCAGGATTTTCTTCGCTAACGGCTCTTTGATCTCGGTATGGCGCGGGAAGCACCTTCCCGTTTCAGATA
>CAZJOQ010000201.1:0-3586 GCA_964547625.1 uncultured Nitrospira sp. | reverse complement strand
AATGATCGAAAAGCTTGTCCCCTATTGTGAGTGTCTACTCGTTGCGCGCCCTTCGAGAGAACGCAGAGCCGTAGGCATGCCGAACGGTGAAATGTCTCGCGTGAAGCGTATGTCATTTCCGAATTCTGACACTTCACGCGAGTCGCGCTTGTCGCGCGACGTCAAAGCTTTTCAAGCGTTGTTCTGGCTTCCTCCGCGCCGTCAAAACGTGGATTCAGTTTGAGCGCCGTTTCTAGGGCTTTTTTTGCTTCGGTAGGATTGTTGTTCTTGGCCAGCGCCATGCCGTAGTGATAGTGCACGGCCGGTTCATTCGGCAGTTTCTCGGCCGCTTCCTTCAACAGATTCACCGCGAGCAGGTACGCATTCTTCTTGTAATACACCCAGCCGAGCGTGTCGGCGATACGAGGATCCTCCGGGTTGCCTTCCCACGCGGTTTGGGCGTGGGCCAAGGCCACATCCAAATTCCCTCCCCGTTCGGCCAAGATCCACGCCAGGTTGTTAGCGGCCGGGACGAATCGAGGATTCAGCTTGAGGATGGTTTCGTAGCGGGCCTGCGCCTTGTCGATTTCGTTTCGACCTTCGTGGATCATTCCCAACATCATGTGGGCTTGGATAGCGTTGGCATTCTTCGCGAGGACCGCCTCATATTCCTTGATGGCCTGATCCTGCTTGTCCGTTTGAAGGTAAAGCCCGGCGAGGTTCAAGTAGGCTGGGAACAAGGCGTCGTTCAACTCGATGGCTTTTCGAAACGCCTGTTCGGCTTGCGCATACTGCTTGTCATGCGCCCATAGTTGACCCAGGAGGTTGTGTAACAAGGGGCTTTGAGGCGCCTGGTTCAGCTTGCTGCGCAACTCGCTTGCGCGCCTCTGCATCCTATTCGGGTCGGCGGCGATGGCGCTCTTCAAGTCTTCGATCGATTCCTTGTAGCGTTTTTCACCGGCAAGGCTGCGGCCCTTGAGGATCAGGCCGTCCGTATTTTGCGGCGCCGAGACCAGCACGACTTCGGCCCGTTCTCGGGCTTTGCCTGGTTCATTCCCAAGCAGGTAGAGTTCTCCGAGTTTGAGTTGAGCTTCCTGATTGGCCTTGTCCAGTTCAACCGTGCGAGTCAGTTCGGCAAAGGCTGCCTGAAGATTGGGAAGTCCGCCGAGTTTCAGGTAGGCCAAGGCGAGTTGGTAATGAGCATCCGCATCTTTCGCGTCCAGTTGTGTGACATTCCGATATTCGATGACCGCTTCTTGGTACTGGCCCTTGGTGAGATAGGCTTCGGCTCGTTCGAGATGCTTAGCTTTCTTCGCCTCCGCGCTTGACCCATCGCAGCCGAGATAGATCAGCGCGAGGAACGCACATCCGAGCTTCACGGCTTTCAGCGTGGTACCGGTGTGTTGGGTCATCGTCGGTCTTCTTTCGTTTATGACACGAGTGGTTGATGCATCACCGTGACTCACCACTCTGGCGAGTCGGCCTGTCACCGGTGCGCCGGCTTTGTCCATGCGCCATGCGGGGTTTCGTACGATAGCCGCGAGAGGATTTCATAGCCCCCGACAAGAAGATGATTCGTAAACCTTAGTTGAAAGTCGGTAGTTGATACGTCGATGGGCTAGTGGGAAGGTGTCTGACGATTGAGAGATGGGTTGCTCTCGGAAACGGGTTTTTGGGGTCAGTAGATCGTCTTGCTGACCTCGTTGGATGGAGTGCTTTCCCCGGCACTGTTATAGGCCGTGACGGCGAAATAGTACGTTCGCCCGACGGTCAGGTTGTTCACGGTAGACGAAGTGACGGTGCCCACCGTCATCGTTCGCGTGTACAGTTTTGGAGCCTCCCCGACATAGATTTTGTAGCCACTGATCGTAGTGCCGGTGACCGCGTTCCATGCGAGGGTTGCTGTTGACGTAGCTGGTAATGGTGACGAAGTTGCGGGCGAGATCATCAACGTCACAGGGACTGTTTTCGTGTGCCAGGTGCCAAGCTTAATTGTAATGGTGCCTTTGTAGGTCCCCTGCTTCTCTCCCACTCGTGTTGACGGCTACCGTCAGGTTCACACTTTTTGTCATGGATGTCTTGGAGGGAGACACGGTCAACCACGAGGCATTGGCGGAGGCCGTGAGTGTAGCTGCGCGGGAACTGGTTCTGGAGACGGTGATCGTCTGGCTCGGTGGGTTGGTCGCACCCTGCACCGCATAATAGGTCAGCGATGTCGGGCTGATCGTCGTGGCCGCCAAGCCCTCTGAAGCGAGCCCAAAGCAGAGGATTCCCGTGGCCACAAGCGCCTGCCAAGACCGCAGCGTGGCCGACGCGTGAGTTTCAGAACAAGACCGTGTGGTTTGGTGGAGCTGTTCCCTCAAGTGGGTCACGGGTATCATGTTGTATGAAGGACCATCTCTCATGATTCAGCCGGAGGCGTTTTCACCGTGATCTCATTCGAGCAGAGACTTTCAGACTCGTTGAACGCCCGAATCACGAACACATACGGTGTGTCGGGTTCGAGCCCGACGATCGTGGCGGGTGGGGCCTCGACAGTTTGGATTTCACCGGAAAAGCATTCATTTGGTTCTGATTCTCCCAAGCCGGACGCTTCTGAACGTGACTCTTTTGTGGAGCGCTTTCCGTAATAGATGGTGTAGCTGGCTACGTTGATGTCAGGGGGACGATCCCAGGTCACATGCGCGGTGACTCCGGTTGCTGTTGGAGTCATGGATATTATCGGATCTTCTTCTCCATTGGGGGCTGCCGCTGCTGAATCAGGTGCTTGATCCGAGTCCCATCCTCCCGTCGCGTCTGTCAGCGTCGAGAGGCTCGAAATGATCGGTCCTTCCGCTCCATCACCTGAGCAACCACCCAATGGCATGAGTAGGAGAAGACCAAGTGCCAGATAGGCCGTCGAGATGTGTGATGTCCAAGTGGAACAGCTTGTTAAAGGCGAAAGCGGGGACATGGGGACATTCCTAATAATGGGGATTGGTCGGGAGTGTGATTTCGTGTAAAAAAAAGAATACATAGGAACCCGACTTGTCCTTTCTGGTGAAGGATGACCAGCAAAAATGATGCCGAGATGACAGGACTGATTGGTTTGATTCTAGCTGTGTAAGGTAAGTAGTCGAGACCTGAAAGTGTAGGATCCGAAGGGTTTCTCCTTCACAAACGATCTAGAAGCAATACGAACATGCCCGGTAGACACTCAGGGTTTCTTCTTGCCCGTTTCACCTGATGACGAGGCGGAAACCTGCGGGGACATGAGGCGCGGTTCATATCAACCAAGCCGTGGCTTGTGCCCGTTCTTGGAATATCACTCCCGTGATCAATAGATACTCTTACTCACCTCGTTGGAGGGAGCGCTTTCACCGGCACTGTTATAAGAGGTGACGGAAAAAAAGTAGGTTGTTCCGGTCGTCAAACTATCAACGGTATGCGATGTGAGATTGCCGACCGTGATCGTTCTTGTATAAACGCCTGACGCCGTCCCTAGATACACTTTATAGCCGCCCAAGGTTGGATCGGTGACAGGATCCCACGAGAGGGTGGCTGTCGTGGGTGATGGTGGTGGCTGGGAGGAGGGCAATACTGTCAATGTCACAGGGACTTTCCTAGG
>CAZJOQ010000200.1:0-5847 GCA_964547625.1 uncultured Nitrospira sp. | reverse complement strand
CTAGGTAGTCATGTTTCGACGGAACACTATTGCGGGACGTCCGCGGTTTATAAAGAGTCATTTGGAAGGCTGACCCATGTTGAGAGCGATCACCGTCTTGGCTCTCTGTTGCTTGCTGCCGGGCTGCCACCGTACCTTTGGGGTTCCCAGGGATCTGGTGCAAGACCTCCCTGCGTTAGCCTCTGTCCGGTCCGTGTATATCGAGGACCTCACCCACGGGGAAGACCCTCATCTTGTGGAGGGATCGGACCTGGTCAAAGAAAAGATCCGGGCGAGACTGGTTCAGTCAGGAAGGTTCTCGATCGTCGACCTTCCGGAACAAGCCGACGCAACACTGACCGGGGTAGCGGGCTTCCAGCGGTGGTATTTTGGAATGGAGAGCTTCTACGGATTGGAAGGCAGTCTAAATACGCAATACGCTGGGATCGGGATGGTTCGATTGCTCGATTCCAAGACAAAGCAACCGATTTGGACACACGAGTATGAGACGGGGTTCTTTCACCCTACCCAACCAGTGGTGGACCGGGTTGCCGATCAAATGGCCGACAAACTACTGGGTGATGCAGCTCGCGCTACCGGAAAGAAGGAATAGGTTTCTCCAGAACAGACCAATTTCCCTCTACCCATGAATGGGTAAATTATTCCTATGCTCCATGTATATCAATTGGTTACGCGACAACTTCTCCTTAATTCCTATGCACCTATTTAGCCGAACAGGTCTATTCGGCAGTGCCTCTATTCCTGATGCATTCAGGCTCAGAGCAACAATGACGTTGCATTTCTCGCTGAGAGTTTGATAGAGGTTGGCATTATGATTAGAGCTTTTTAAGCATATAAACCCATCCCCCTCCAGTACATAGGTGAAGACCATGGATCAGATCCAAACGGCTCCAGTGCCATCAGGCCCCGTTCCCGTGGGAAGCATCGATGGAATGAAACAGCACCTGCGTTTCGATCTCCTTTCCGGCTTTCTGGTGTTCTTGATCGCGCTTCCCCTGTGCCTCGGTATCTCACTCGCCTGCGGTTATCCCGCCATTGCCGGAATCTTTACGGCAATTATCGGCGGCATTGTCGGCGCGACGATGAGCAATTCGGAGCTCACGATCAAAGGCCCGGCCGCTGGACTGATTGTGATTGCGATCGGATGCGTCACCGAGTTCGGGTTTACCGGAGGGGCCAACCCGGATGCCGATTATCAAGCCTATCGTCTAGCGCTGGGCGTCGGCGTGGTCGCGGGTTTCCTGCAAATCTTGTTCGGCGTTGTGCGGGCCGGAGTCTTGGCTGAGCTTGTGCCGACCTCTGTCATTCATGGCATGCTCGCCGCGATCGGCATCATCATTATTGCCAAACAGTTTCCGATCATGATGGGTCTCAGCGCCAAAGGGGAGCCTTTGGAGCTGCTCATGGAAATCCCGACATTTATCGCCGAGCTGAACCCTGAAATCGCGTTCATCGGGGTGGTAAGTCTTGCCATTTTGGCGATCTACCCTTTTATCAAGTTCAAAGCGCTCAAGGCGATTCCTGCTCCCCTCATCGTGCTCATGATCGCCATCCCGTTGGAATTTTATTTTGATTTTGATCACCCGCACGCGTACACATTCAATCACCATGAGTATCAGGTCGGCCCGAACTATCTGGTCAACGTGCCGCTGAGCATGGTCAGCGCGATGGCCTTTCCGGATTTTTCCGGAGTGCTCACAGGGACCGGCGTCAAATATGTGATTTTATTCGCGCTGATCGGCAGCTTGGAATGTCTCTTGAGCGCAAAAGCCGTGGAGATCTTCGACCCGTGGAAGCGGAAGGCCAATTTGGATCGGGACCTCACGGCCGTCGGTATCGGCAACACGGCGGCCGCCTGCATCGGAGGCTTACCGATGATCTCTGAGATTGTGCGCAGCAAAGCCAACGTCGATAACGGTGCCCGGACCCGCTTTGCCAACTTTTATCACGGGATGTTTCTTCTGCTTTTTGTAGCCCTTCTCCCCGGGCTACTCAACGAAATCCCGCTCGCGGCGCTGGCCGCGATGTTGGTCTTTACGGGCTTTCGCCTGGCGGCTCCCGCGGAATTCATGCATGTGTATCATATCGGGAAGGAACAACTCCTGATTTTTCTCTCTACCGTCGTGGGGGTCCTAGCTATCGATCTGCTGGTAGGAATTGCCATCGGCATCTTGGTGAATATCCTCGTGCACCTTGTGAACGGAGCGACACTGGCGTCATTGTTCCAGTTACGTCACGAGGACGAACCCGTACAAGAGGGAACGATGCGTCTCTCGGTCAAACATGCGGCAATCTTCCCCACATGGCTGGCCCTGCGCAAAAAGCTTCATGAGCACTTTGAAAAGCATCCCAAGGTGGATCTCGATCTCTCCCAGACTCGCCTCGTCGATCATACCGTAATGTCGCGCCTTCAGGAAATGCAGGCAGATTTGGCCGCGAAGAACCAAGAGTTAACAATTTCCGGGCTTGATGAGCACCAGCCTCTGTCAAACCACAAGGCTGCGGCGCGAACAAAGAAGGTGGTTACCTCCGGCCCGCCTAATGGGTCCAGCATCTCTCGGTGATCGGTTTCCCCGGGACTCGTTTGGACTCCAGCTTGTCGGCTAACCGGTCTTGATAGACGTATGACTCACGGCGATTCGTGATTCAACCGCCTGCCAAGCTATGGCGCACTAGAGAGCCCCAGCAAGAGCCTGCGCAAACTACTCCACGCATGGTACCATGCCTGGGATTGTGTTCATCTCTGTAATACTGCGATGTTCAGCCCCACTCCAGACTCCCGTTTCTTCCCAAGGATCCCCTATCGCCTCATCGCGCCCGTCCTGTTGATTCTGGCGCTGGTCGTTTCCGTCATTCTCCTCTTCAGTTTGGAACGCGAAAAACTCCTCCTGCAGGATTTTGTTGAAGGGAAGCGGATTCCTATGGAGCTGTTTCCTGATCTTTGGCAGCATCAGAGCGACCTCATCATCGTGACTATTCTGGTGTTCCTGGTGAGCGCGATCGGCATCGTGGCGATTATCACCTTTCTACACTATCAGAGTACGCGTCGCACGCTGGAAGAGGTAAAGGGGTTAGCGCGTAACATCTTGAAGAACATCCCAACCGGCGTGTTGACGCTCAACCGAGCCGGAGTGATTACCGCGGTCAATCCCATGGCGGAAGCGGTGTTGAAACGTTCCGGAGCAGAACTGCTGGCCCATTCGTATGAGTCGATCTTTCTGGAAGGAGAGACGATTCGGAGAGCGCTCGACAAGGCGCTACACTCACACGAGTACTTGAGTCGAAAGGATGTCCCCTACAGATCTCACGACGGAATGCTTCACACCATCCGTATTGGTACCGTCGAATTGACCGGAGACGACGGACAATCAGCGGGCGTCATCTTACAAGCTCAGGACGTCACGGCCTGGCTGGATCTCGAACGGCGCGTGCTCGTTTCGGAGAAACTTGCCGCTATCCATACCTTGTCCGCCGGTGTCGCGCATGAACTACGGAATCCACTGAGCGCGATGGATTTGAACCTGCATCTCCTCAATGAAGCGTTGAAGGAACAGGGTGAGCCGGCAAAGGACGTGGCGCGCTATCTTCAGATCGTGAATGCCGAATGTCGACGCCTCTCCTCGGTGTTAGACAATTTTATGAAGTTTGCGAAGCTCACAGCCGTGGGGCTCCATGAAGTGGACGTGAGGAAGGTCATCGCGCACATCGTGGCGCTTATGCAATTCGACGCGCGTGCACGGAAGATCCAGCTGGAGGAACGGGCTGGCGATGGCTTACCACCCATATTCGGAGATGAGACACAAATCAGCCAGGCTTTGATGAATATCGTGGTGAACGCCTTCCAAGCCATGCCGAACGGTGGTCGGTGTTCGATCATCGCGCGGGTACGGACGCATACCGATGTTTCCTGGGTAGAGGTCGCGGTGTCGGACACCGGTGTTGGAATCGCGAAGGATGATCTCTCGCATCTATTTGAGCCGTTCTATACCACGAAAGCCGATGGAACAGGGCTCGGCCTTGCCATTGCGTATCGCATTATGCAGGACCACGGCGGCGCCATGCGCGTTGCAAGCATACCGGGTTCTGGGACCACTATGGTTATGCAATTCCCCGTGGAGCCAAGTCGCGTGAGGAGCTTAGTGTAGAGTCATGACCGACGCCGCCCGGATCCTCATTGTTGACGACGAGGTGAACATTCGTAACGCGCTGGCGACTCTCCTTGAAAGGAAGGGGTACCGGGCCCGAGGCGTGGGGACCGCGGAAGAGGCGTTGGAGCTGCTTGAAACGACCGTCATGGATTTGGTGATTACGGACCTGCGCATGCCGGGAATCGGCGGGATGGAATTTCTGCGGAGGCTGCATGCGAAATGGCCCAGCACGGAAACGCTGGTCATGACAGCCTACGGCTCCATCGAAACCGCGGTGGAAGCGATGCGCTTCGGAGCCTACGATTATCTCCTAAAACCAATCGATCGCGAGCGGTTCCCCATCGTGGTGGAGAAAGCGCTCGAACGACGCCTTCTCTCCATCGAAAACCAGCGGCTCCGTGAACGACTCGACACGCAAACCCGGTTCGATCACTTGCTCGGCGAAAGCGCGGCCATGCAGCAAGTCTACGGCCTGGTGGAGATGGTGGCATCAAGCGATGTGACAGTGTTGCTCACAGGCGAAAGCGGCACTGGCAAGGAGCTGGTCGCCCGAGCCATCCATCACAAGAGTCCCAGGGCCGACGGCCCATTCATTACCGTGAACTGCGGAGCCTTGCCGGAGAGTCTGTTTGAAAGCGAGTTGTTCGGGCATGAAAAGGGCGCGTTCACCGGCGCGCTGGCCACCAAGGCCGGCCGATTCGAACTGGCGCAGGGCGGAACGTTGTTATTGGACGAAATCGGCGAACTTTCGTTGAAGCCTCAAGTCGACTTTCTTCGGGTGTTAGAGACCAAGGAATTTTGCCGCCTGGGTGGAACGAAGGTCGTGACCACGAATGCTCGAATCATTGCCGCCACCAACCGTAACCTGGATGAGGCCATCAAGCAAGGCGACTTTCGGGAGGATCTCTTCTATCGGCTCAATATCGTCCCTATCAAGCTACCGCCGCTGCGCGAACGCGGATCGGACATTCCCCTTCTCGTCGAGACGTTCCTGGCGGCATTTTGCGCGCAGCACCAACGAACTCCGAAGGAAATCTCGACTGAAGCCATGCGGCTCTTGCGGCTGTATGCCTGGCCGGGAAATATTCGGCAACTTCGCAACCTCCTCGAACGACTGGTTGTAACCGTACGCGAAGAGATGATCCAGCCTCAGCATTTGCCGGAGGAGATTCAAGCCAGCAGGGAAGATATTCGGACCATGGTCGTCACCCTCGGACATCCATTGGAAACAATCGAAAAAGAAGTGATCCGACGGACGCTTGCCGAAGTCACCAACCATCGTGAGAAGGCCGCCAAGCTGCTTGGTATCAGCCTGCGCTCCCTTCAGTACAAAATCAAACAATACGGAATCCGCGAGTAAAGATCTCTCTCGCTTACCTCTACGCCGTCACACGCCTTCCCTCATCTATTCGATCTGCACTTCTTGCATCTGCGTAGTCAGGCGGTCGAAAGATACAACTCATTGATCTTGCGTAAGACTAATGATAATGACCCGTCAGCTGCATGATTACAACGTGCAGATTTTGCAGTTGATGAGCGTGCTGGTCTTCTGGTTGCTGCTCAAACTTGGTCTTCGCTTCGTGATCTTATTGTAAGCATGCAGTAAAACGACCGCTTATCGACCAAGCTTCTCACGGCATTTTGTATGCATATGCATATGATTGAAAAACTCAGGCTCGACCATCGAGCACATTTGGTG
>CAZJOQ010000199.1:0-5912 GCA_964547625.1 uncultured Nitrospira sp. | reverse complement strand
CTAGGTGAGCCCTATTTCAACATAGAGTCGCTCCTTTCAACCATAGAGGCTAAGCGAGCAGTTATCGGAAAAGGAAGCCTGAATGGTCTCGGGTCTTCAGAATTTACGGACCTTGCTAAGCTCGTTAAGGAACATGTAGTGAAACTAGTATCAGTTCATGAAATCCTCCCTCCCGAAGAAAGGGCGAAGCTTTCACACTCAAGACTTTCCAGTTGGCTTGCAAAGGCAAGAAGAAGATTCTCCGCTGAGATTTTCACCACAAACTACGATTACCTCTTCGAAATAGCCCTTGAAGCATCTGGCATTCCATATTTCGACGGCTTCTCAGGAAGCTACGAGCCATTCTTTTGTCCTGAAGCCGTAGAAGATGTTGAGGCCTACTCACACCTCGTAAAACTTTGGAAAATGCACGGCTCTCTTGGATGGACCTACCGCGATCGTGATAAAGCGGTGATTAGAATGCCCGCCACAACTGCGGAATCAATTCTAATTTACCCCTCACATCTGAAATACAGCACCTCTAAAAAACAGCCTTATGTCGGCCTTATTGATCGACTCTGCACTTTTCTACAGCAAGATGATGCAGTTCTAATTACCTGTGGCTATTCATTTAGAGACAGTCATATCAATGAGAGGCTAGCAACTTCGCTCCGTCGAGGGGCCAACTCTCACGTGATAGCCATGTATTACGACCGGTCCCAAGATGGTGACAAGAATATACTTCACTCTCTTTCCCATAGTAATGACAAGGTCCGAGAAATGGCGACCCACGAAACGAGTGGGAAAATGTCTGTGTATGGGCTACGCCATGCAGTAATTGGTGGCAAGCTTGGTCAGTGGCGCCTTAGAGATGAGCCCAAAAAAGATGAATCAATTCGGATCAACCGATACTTTGATGAAGATGCCTCTACCCCTTCCAAGGAAGCGGGGGAACATAAAGGGGACGAGAAATGGGAGGGGACAGGTCAATTTCTATTGCCAGATTTCTGTAAGCTGACTGATTTCCTTAACGATCTATCTTCTTCCGATTCTACATCGGACACGATGAGATGAACGTGAAGCATAACCCTACGCATGTCGGGGAAGTGGAAAGCGTCAGCGGCAACATGGCTACAATAAGAATGGCCACCCGTTATCCCTCTAATATGCCGATTGTGGACGGCACACTTTATAGAATTGGCCAGATCGGTTCATTTCTAAAAATTCCACTTGGCTATGCCAATCTTTACGGACTTATTACACAAGCCGGCGTGTTAGCAATGCCCGATTCATTGCTCGCCGCCTACAAGGACAACCCATCAATCGCAGATGGGCGCAGATGGCTCCGCATGATCTTAGTTGGGGAACAGATTGGCTCCACATTTGAGAGAGGCGTTCTACAATCACCAACGTCTGGCGACCAAGTCCACCTCGTTACCAACGAAGATCTCAGAATTGTGTATGGAGGCTACGATGCACAATCATCCATCGTGATTGGCAATCAAAGTGCCTCCGAAGGGCTGGCTGCTCAGCTTGATCTAGACAAACTTCTCTCTCGACATTGCGCAATCCTTGGAGCAACTGGGAGCGGGAAATCTAATACCGTGAGTGTGCTAGTTAACGAGATTGCCAACAAGCCATTCCCAAGCACAAGAATTCTAATGATCGACCCGCATGGGGAATACGCTAATACCCTAAGAGGGAAATGCCGTGTTTTCAGAGTTGGTGCAAATAACTCCACTGGTGAATATGACCTTTGCGTCCCTTATTGGGCCCTCCCCTTTAAAGAGTTACTGTCAATTTTCCCAGGCAAACTAAACGACCAAAATGAAGACTATGTTCGTGGCAAGGTATTGGAGCAGAAACGTTTGTCAGCACGAGCTATCCAAGGAATAAGAGAAGAAGCTATTACGGCAGATAGTCCAATTCCGTTCTCTATACACAAACTCTGGTTCGATCTCGACAACTTTGAACGCCTCACTTTTAAGGCGGACAAGATAACACCAGAAAACCTCCTCGCAACTGGTAATGCGGGCACATTGGTATCAAACCAGTACCCACCTGCAGGCATTGGCAGCAGTGCCCCCTATCTGAATAACAAAGCGAAAGGGATACTAGGATTCCTTGAAGGCATGCGCTCTCGCCTACTTGACCAACGGTATAATTTCTTATTCCAACCTACCGGATATACGCCAAGCTTGAGTGGCACCACGCATACGGACCTACCAAGCTTATTCTCTTCTTGGTTTTCTCATGGTGCTCCCATTTCCATTCTAGATCTTTCAGCTGTACCATCGTCGATTATGCAAGCGATATCTGGCTGTATCCTAAAGATAATATACGACGCTTTATTCTGGGGACAAAACACTCCGGTTGGTGGAAAGCAACAGCCCCTCCTGATTGTTTTAGATGAGGCTCATTCATATCTTAAGGCAGGGGATGATTCCATATCATCACGAACTGTTCAGGCCATCGCCAAAGAGGGCAGAAAATACGGTGTTGGAATGCTCCTCGTAACACAAAGACCTACCGAGTTAGACGAAACCGTATTGAGCCAATGTGGATCCATCATCGCATTGAGAATGACAAATACTCGTGACAAAGCACATGTCTCCTCTGCCATGCAGGATGAGTTAAGGGAGATGGCTGAAATCCTATCTAGCCTAAGAACAGGGGAAGCGATAATTAGCGGAGAGGCAGTTCGTATTCCATCCAGAGTGAAGTTTTATCAAGCAAGCAACACCGCGAAGAGCGCCGACCCAATCGCCTCACAGCTCTGGACACGCCCTCGACCCAACATTGACGAGTATAAGACCTGCGTACAGAACTGGAGAAACCAATCATTCAGTTAAGGAGCATATATGGCCACTCCTGAAATGCACTCTGTCAGCTCGTCGAATGTCTCCGCAGTCGGTTATGATGCGGATAGCCAGACAGTTTATGTCCAATTTCTCGACGGCTCCCTATATGCCTACAAAGGTGTTACGGAGCACGAATTCGAAAACCTGAGAACCGCTTCCTCTGTTGGCTCTTATCTTAATAGAAATTACAAAAATATCTATCCGTACGAACGTGTCGGGTAAGTTCCTTTGATAACAATAAACCGAGAGCAATATTAATTTCCCAGCGCATTGCTGGGCTCCCCCTTCTGTATCGCTTGCCGCACAATGAATGCATCTCCGAGTTTGCTGTAGTCTGCCTCACATGACCGACTTTATCAGTGTCTCGGCAGACACAGCCCATGACCGACACCTATAACCTCCAACGCTTTCTCGACGCGCAAGTGCGTATTCCGACCCAAGCCGGCCACTGATTCCAACGCAAGTCGGCCACCCGTTCCGATGGAACGCGGCCACTGGTTCCGAGGTGAATCCGGCCACTTTTCCGAGCCCTCTCGGAATCGGTGGCCGACATCCCTCGGAATCCTGGGCGGGGTGATTCCCCAGCGGTTCGTCTCTCCGAGCCACTCGCGACGCAGGTCCTCCTCAACCTTGGGTATCGTGTGCCTTCCATTTTATAGGGGAGGGACCGATGCCAGCGGAGCGAGTGACCATGCGGAAGATCAAAGATATTCTTCGACTCAAATGGGCGGGCGGGCTCAGTAACCGTCAAGTCGCGGCCAGTTGTGGGGTGGCGCGGAGCACGGTAGCGGAGACGCTCTATCGCGCGGCGGCGGCCGGAGTGTCCTGGCCGTTCCCGGAGGACCTGGACGATCAACAACTGGAAACCCGGCTGTATCCGGCGGCACCATCGCCGACCAGCCCACTGCGGGCCATGCCGGATTGGGCGGTATTACATCAGGAGCTCTCACGGAAGGGCGTGACGCTCGCGCTGCTGTGGCAAGAGTACAAAGCCCAGCATCCGGACGGCTATCAGTATAGCCGCTTCTGCGATCTCTATGGAGCCTGGCGGGCCACCCTGGATCGCTGTCTGCGGCAGGAGCATCGCGCCGGCGAGAAACTCTTCGTCGATTATGCGGGCCAGACCGTGCCCGTCCAGGACCGGCAGACCGGCGAGCGGCGATCAGCCCAGATCTTCGTCGCGGTGTGGGGTGCCTCCAATTACACCTATGCCGAAGCGACCTGGACGCAAACGCTGCCGGATTGGATCGGCGCCCATACGCGGGCCTTCGCTTTTTTCGGGGGCGTGCCGCAGATCGTCGTGCCCGATAACTTGCGCAGCGGCGTGACCAAGGCCTGTCGCTATGAACCGGAGCTGAACCCGACCTATGCCGCACTGGCTCAGCATTACGCTGTCGCCGTGATTCCGGCCCGGGTTCGCAAACCCCGAGACAAGGCGAAGGTCGAAGCCGGCGTCTTACTCGTCGAGCGATGGATCCTGGCCTGTCTCCGGCAACACACCTTCTTCAGTCTGGCAGAGCTCAACGCGGCGATCGCTGGGTGCTTGGACCGACTGAATCGCCGCCCCTTCAAGAAACTCCCCGGCTGTCGGCAGTCCCAGTTCGACGCGGTGGACCGGCCCGCGCTGCAGCCGCTGCCCACCGAGCCCTACGTCTATGCCGAGTGGCGCATGGCACGGGTGAATATCGATGCACATGTCGAGGTCGAAGGCCATTATTACAGCGTGCCGTCTCCGCTGATCCATACGCCACTCGATGTGCGACTGACGGCCACCACCGTCGAGTGTTTCCACAAGGGACAGCGTGTGGCGAGCCATGTGCGGAGTGCGGAACGTGGCCGACACACCACGGTCACCGCGCATCTCCCGTCAGCGCATCAGCAGTATCTGGCCTGGTCCCCCTCACGACTGATCCAGTGGGCGGAGACCGTTGGACCCGCCACCGCAGCTGTCGTGGCGGCACTCCTGGCGCGGCGGCCTCATCCCGAACTGGGCTACCGGTCTTGTCTGGGGATTCTCCGGCTGGAGCGTGCGTACGGCCCGGCGCGGTTGGAGGCGGCGTGCCGACGGGCCCAGGCGCTGGAGGCGTTCACCTACAAAAGTGTGCAGTCCATTTTCAAGACCGGCCTCGACCAGCAGCCGCTTCCTGAGCGGGAGCGTGTGGTGCCTCTCTCGTTCGAGCACGACCATCTGCGCGGCGCCACCTATTACCACGAACACGAAGGAGGACTCTGATGTTACGTCACCCGACACTCGCAATGCTGGAGGCCCTGAAGCTCACCGGCATGGCCACCGCCTTGGCAGAACAACTGGAGATGCCCGACGTGCAGCGGCTGAGCTTCGAGGAACGGCTGGGGCTGTTAGTCGATCGGGAACGCCTCACCCAGGAGAATCGCCGTCTGACCCGTCGCCTCGCCCAGGCCCGGTTCCCCGGCAGCGCCACGTTGGAAGATCTCGATTATCGCCATCCCCGAGGGCTGGACAAAAGCGTGATCGCGTCGCTCGCCACCGGCCAGTGGATTCGCAGTCACGACAATGTGTTGATCGTGGGCCCCACGGGAGCCGGCAAGACGTATCTGGCCTGTGCGCTGGCGCAGATGGCCTGTCGGCTGGGCTGCTCCGCCTTGTATCTGCGACTCCCGCGGTTCTTCCGGGACCTGGCCGTGGCCAAAGATGATGGCCGCTATGGGCGCCTCCTCCGGAGTCTCGCCAAGACGGACCTCGTGGTGCTGGATGATTGGGGATTGGCCCCGTTGACCGAGGAACATCGCCGCGATTTATTGGAACTCCTCGATGATCGGCATGGGCGGCGCGCCACCCTCGTGGCGAGTCAACTCCCGGTCGATCACTGGCACACGGCGATCGGCGAGCCGACGCTGGCCGACGCCATTCTTGACCGGCTCGTGCACAACGCCTATAAGATCACGCTCAAAGGAGAATCGATGCGCAAACGGTTAGCCAAATCGGACGGAAGTCGGCCACCGAAGACAGATCACTGAGGCTCTGCGTCGCGGGGCTCCGACGGATGGCCGGATTCGCTCGGAATCGGCGGCCGAATTCAGCGGAATATGCAC
>CAZJOQ010000198.1:0-5920 GCA_964547625.1 uncultured Nitrospira sp. | reverse complement strand
CTCCGCATGTTTTAGTTCTGTGATACCCCGCAGCTTGCTGCGGGGAGCTTCATTTTGGACCGCATGTCGAGATCTCGGATGAAGCATTTCAGTTCTAGCGAATCGACGAGGGTGATGACCCCGTAGGCGATAACCCCCAAGACAAAGGCCAACGGGATGATGAAGCGGAGTGATAGTCTCATATGTGATTAGTGTACGGTGACATAATAGTCCAAATATACTCGTGGATTATACGTACATAAACCCATTGATTACTGCCAGATTAGCACTGAAGGGATTGACCGCCCGCGCCTATCACGATATGGCGATGAAGAGCGGGCAGTACACACGAAATGTGGCATTACATGCAAGACAAGGGAACGCTGGCGAAGTTTATCCCGTCGCCCAGAGCCATCTGTATGGCTCCGGGTCGAGCGAGCTCTGTTTGGTGGAGGCGAGGGGAGTTGAACCCCTGTCCGAAGATCGTCAGTGCACTGTGTCTACATGTGTAGCCGACAATTTAAGTTTCGCAGCCATCCACGCCCGTCGGCAGGCTTAGAACAGCCGCTAGCCCAGAAAGTTCTCGTCCGCAGCCGCTGAGCACCGACTTTGGACCAGCCCGCTGCATCACGCCATTCCACCCCCGCGGGCCTCAGATGGAACGACGTCTCAGCCTAAATTAGGCTGCGAGTGCCAGTTCTTGATTGGCAGTTGCGTTTTCTCGGACTTTTACGAGTTCCCGAGAGCTCGACATGCGACAGTGACCTCAGTATCCCCGTCGAAACCGGTCGCCCCCTTTCTGTCGGATGCTGAAAAAGGCTTCTGGCTGCGTTCTCACTTCGCTCCGAGGCTCAACGTACATACTACAGTACGCCTCGCCTCTTCGCTCGTTGCGGCCTTGCCTGAAGACCTTTTTGAACATCCTCATAGATCTTCAGCTTGCGCCTTGCTGGACAGCCATTTTGAACAACCTGTCGAGATCGCCTAAGCTATTCAGGCAAGTCCAGCTTCCTTACAGGTATTCATCTTACAGCACTAGTCAATGGGACGCCACCTACCAGCCAAAACATCCCGAGTCCGACAAATGAATCACAGTAGTTGCACAGTCTCTACTCATCGAAGCTCGGTCGGACAAGGTATGGCCCATAGTGGAACGCAAAGAGCAGATATGCCCCGCTCCAGCTGAGAGCGGAGAGACCGAGCATGGCATGAGCGAGAGCTGTGGCCGTATCGGGATTCGGCGAGAAGACTCGCAGAAGCGCGCCAAGGTTGATCAACAGATAGATCGTGACGGTCAGCCGATCGGCATGCCGTGGGCGTCCGGTGTGGCCCAGACTCGCGCGAGTCATCACCGCCAGCGTCATCGTACCCATCGCGCCGGTGGTCAGGAGATGAACCGCATTTTCAGGGGTAAATCCGACCCCAAGAATCGACGCGCCAAGGGCGACGAGGAACAATCCAATCCAGGCGTAGCCGATGTGGAGGATCAACACTAAAGGCTCCCGCCAAGTTCTCCACCCTCCCCAGCGTAGCCATCGGATCAGACTTGCAAGCCCACCTACAATCAACAAGGACCCAGCCCAGAGACTTTCAGGCTGAAGATTCCACGCCACTACCCCCAGCAACACCAACACAATCGCAACGCCATCGACTCGAGAAAAGACGACCGGCAACGGAGAGATGTTCCGATCCTCCAGGTACTCCCGAGCAAAGGTGGGCGCAAGCCGTCCACCAATGATGGTCAACATCAGTGTCATGACCGACAACGCAAAGCGTTCAGGGGCGTCCGTCAGCGAACCGCGCAACGCGGAGAGATGGAAGAGGATATTGGCACAGGCATACAAGCCGACCAAGACCCCGATCGGTGTCCGATCCCAACAGCCTGCTGCGACGATCTCCCGCCAGACGTAGCCGACCAAGATCACCAAGAAGGCCCCGTCGATGACGGCGGCTGTTGTCGCCCCTCCCCATGGGAATGCCATGAGGAGCCTCCCTCCGAGCCACAGCAGGAAGAGCAGGAGGAGCGGCACCCCCCTCAACGGCATCCGGTCCGTCCAATTCGGCATGGCCGTTAACAAGAACCCCGCGATCAAGGCGGGCAAATATCCGAACAGCATCTCATGGACATGCCATTCACGTGGCGGATAGAGAAAGTCCATCGACACCCTACCCGCGAACAGGGCAACCCAGGCAAGAACGGCCACGCCGGTGAATAGAGCCGCACCGAGGAAGAACGGTCTGAACCCATACGACAAGAATGCCGGCCCTCTGTATGGCGGAAACGTGGGCTCGTCGTCTGCTTGCTCGACTGCAGTTGGATGGCCAACCGCTTGGATTTCATTGGATGACATAGCGTTTGATTCTCGTGTGAGAGACCGAGGCGTGTCAACCAAGGGAGAGCGTTACATCGACGGTGCCAGACTCATGTCGAGCGGTCCAAGAACCGTTTTGAGGCGGGATACGTATTCCAAAACAACTCAAGCGTGATCGCGGCCAGTAGCGCTATGAGTTGCTTCGGACTCTCCTCTACTTGGGAGATGTGATTCTTCCCACGCAGCCGCGTCCACTGTTCGTGCAGAGCATCGCGGTGCTTGGAGACCGAGTCCTTCACCTTCTCGACCCAGAACCTGGGATCTTCAGGATCCGCAACATACTGTCCCTGGCCTCGACCGAAATGGGCGATCGCCAGATACCGGATGATCACGTCTTGGACCAGTACATCCAGATAGTCATCCGACCACGTGGCCGGAGTCTGGGTGTGAGTGACCTTTCGTTCCGTCCACGCTTCCCCTCCGAAAAAGCCGAGGACTCCTCCGACGACCGCCCCTGCGACGGTGAACAGCCCCATGCTGACCCCTCCTGTCGCAGCATCCAGATGCAATCCCGCATAGGCCCCACTGGTCAAGGCTCCGCCGATCCCGCCGATCGCAGTACCGCTGAGCGTCGCTTCGCCCAGGCCCTGTGAACCCCGTTGGACTTCGACATGTTCCATTCTGGCCTGAATGACACCAATCGCGTCTCCTTCAAGACCATGCAACGCAATAACTGCTTTGGTCGTCGCCCCGACCTCATTGACCAACTCCCGCAAGAGCCCATCGACGGCCTGTTGTTTCTGCCGCTCCATCGGTGAGCCGTCTCCCTTGGTCATCACCCGAGATCTCGCGGCTCGTGCCACCACGACGGCCCACCGCTCCATAGACGAATGAAACAATACGAGATGGGCTCTCTGCCAGGAGGAGAACAGTCGAGTCATGAGTGGACGGTCTTCTGGAGGGAGGAGCGATTGAATGGCCTCGAAAAGAATCCCTTCCTGAACCCAACAGCGGCTGAACGCATCGAGACTATACACACCCCTGACGAAACTATAGTGGGCAAAGTAGTCCTTCCAAGGTTGTTCCAGACGCTGTAGTTCATGACGGTCCTTGGGTGGTCCGGTTTGGTTGAGGAGAACGATCACCGGCTTGCCGATCCATTCGAGCAGTTGCAGTTCCGGAGCGATGTAGCCGGCCATGGTCGGTTCTTCTGTCGCATTCACCAGATAGAGCACCACGTCCGCTTCCTGCTGGACGTTCAACACCGCCTGTTGCGCACACCAGGACGGCCGGTCACGAAATCGGTCCCATACGTCCGTCAAGATCCGATAAATCGGGTTCTTGGCCCCCTGTACCCGCGAGAGGATCTTCTGACAGTTTGGAAAGCCGGGGGTGTCCCATAACTGGAGAGACTCCCCAGCCTCCGTTTCCAGCACCGTGTATTTTTGATTTTCGAGCGTCACATGGGCTCGATCAGCAACGAGACCGACGTCCTTCCGGAGCAGCGTTCGGGCCAGCGTGGTCTTCCCGATATTCGTATGGGAAATCAACGAGAGGGCGATCTGCGATTTCTCGACACTCACTTGGTCCCCCGAAAATCGCTCGGCCACAAGCACTCGGACAACGTTTGGATCTCTCTATCCGGATGTCCGGAAGGATCTTGGTATTTCAGGGCTTGAAGTCCACACTCTTTCGCCAACGTGGCCCAGGCCTGACACCGTTCCCTCACGCGCTTCTCATGATCGATTTGTGAATAGGCCCCGCAATCCAGGAGAACCAACAACATATTCGGTCGGCCTCTCCGTTGGATCGTGGATTTTAACTCCTCCAAAAATTCGCTGTGTGTCTCTTCAGGGGCCTGGGCCACATTGAACAACGCGACGGCACACAGACCTCGATCGGCGTCGACCGGAAAGTGTGGAGGGCGTTCGCCATACTGAACCGAGTTCCCAATATGAATATCCGCCAGAACACCAAAGGCATCGCTGAGAAATGCCATGAGCCGATCATCCGCCTCCTTGACGCGATGACTATAGGCCAGCACCTCTACGTGCAACTCCTTTCCACGGTAGGGATTCAGCAGACGACGAAAGTACGGTTCGTCGCTCGGTAGGCGCATCGCATCGGCCAGACGGGTTTTGCGCATCCATACTGCTGCAGCGAGCAATGTTCGAGGCAGAATAATGAACAACCCTGTCGTCACCGCCCAGAAATGAATCCAGACGGCCGCGTTGGCCTTGGCCGTGCCGCGTAGGTCGGCAATAGCTTCCACGCCAGGGACCGGAGTTCCTACGAGCCAACTAGCCGGAGCGAATAGGGTAGAGAGAAAGGCATAGACCCCTTCAGCCTCCATGAACGTGCTGTCCCATCCCGCTTTGTACAGGAAACTGAAACCGCGCAGATAGAGCCCAGCTACCACACCGATCGCCAACGCGGCCGCAGCCACATGAAGCAGGCTCCGGACATGAATGGTCAACAGATCTCGAACATTGTGAAGCAACTGCCCTGTGTAGGAGGCCAGCGATGCGGTGATCCATTTGGCTTCGTCGGGACTTTGTGCTCGATCAAACCGAAGGTGACTCAGCCGCCTCGTTATGCCAAGACCCCAGAGCCATTCCACCAGACCCGGCAAGCCTGGCTGTGACGGATCTCGTGACGATCGAGGGAAGATCATGCTGTAGAGCAGACCGGCATAGATGACCGCATTCCACAAGAGGAGCGTGAGGAGAGGAAAATTCAGGAGGTTGATGTGGCCCGCTGGTCCGATAGGATCGGCTAGAAAGCCCCCCACGACGGCACAGCCGATCAGCAGCGTGAGCGGCGTCTTGATCTGTAGGGTAGCGAAGGCCGAGGTGAGCGCAGGATGTTTCTGTGTCAGTCGTCCGGAGATCCGGTCGGCTCGTTCGATGATCCATGGTTCCCCGTCACGCGCGGGATCTTTCGCGACTGTTCGTTCTCGCGGATCGGTTCCATGACGGGGGGGCTCCCGTTCGTACCGCAAGATAAACTTGTGGTCAGGATCCTGTTCCTCACAGGCCTGAACCAGAAGCACCTTGGCAAGCTGGGTAAGCGTCATCGATGGCTGACTGCTTTCCCACCGCGCACCATCGCTAGACCGGGCTCACCTGTGATTCTCACACTCATGTTCCCCTGTGTGGCGATTCTGGGCATTATCAAGACCTGGAACAATTCCGTCAATGACTGTTCAGGATTCTTCATCCCCTGCCAGACAGTGGTGGGTCTCCATATGGAGACCTGAATCATATTGTCTCTTAGGGCGTATCGATTGAGATACGTCCGGCAGCGAATCCCTGCGGCCGTGGCCAATGATCGGACATCAGAAAGCATCCCAAGTCGCACTTCTCTCAAGCGTCTTCAGTGACGCATCGGAACAGCGTCCCCGTGGCATCATCATTGCCTATAGAAACCAGTACATCTATGAAAGCGAGCGGACCTGCTCGACTGAATACCAAAGGAGGGACTCCCATGAAATGCGCGAGATGCAGCGGTCTGATGGTCGTCGATCATTTACTGGATATGAAGGAAAGTTACCTGCCGATGTGGATGCAGGCTCTGCGATGTCTGGCCTGCGGCAATATCGTAGACCCGGCGATCCACTATCACCGCGA
>CAZJOQ010000197.1:0-6013 GCA_964547625.1 uncultured Nitrospira sp. | reverse complement strand
CCGCTACTCTAATTGAAGAGAGGCGAAGTGTCCCACTGATATTGGCACAGAGGGGCGGCCCAACGGGTCTGTAGCTGCGATAACGTGCCACAAGCTCACGCCACGTCCAAAAATGATCGGCGGGCCAGGTCCAAGCTAAACGTCCCGTAGGGATTGATGTGATTGTAGAAGAGGGGCGTCAGCCCGCGAAAGTCCTCCCGCTTAAGCTGAGGCCACAGTTTCTGCTGCTCCACGGTGCGCTCCACAAGTATGGTATTGATCAGCATCAGACAATTCTGGAGCAGTTGCAACGAGAGCACGCGTACTTCCTGCTCCTCCCGACTGTTCGTGGTGAATTCACCGCGCTGGCCATAGCAGATAAGGTGGTTCGTCGCGTTCCAGTTCTCCACGACCTGCAGCCCATTGTTGGCTTCATACTGCCGCGCACGGGACGCGAGATATTCACACAGAAAGATGGTGTTCTCAGCCTTGCCGACCTCGACCAACGCGCGATAGGTGGGATGGCTCCGATTGTACGAATTGTAACGCTTCAATATCGCCTCGGCGCTGGCGGTCCCATCTTTCAGACCCACGGCTGCCTGGATCATCGCATCGTACTGGCCTTCGATCCAGTCCCGCTGGATCGGCCGCGCAAGGATGCTCTCCCAGCCCTGCGCAAACGACTGGCCGTTTGATCGCCACGTCGGGCGTTCTTGCTGTATGACCAAGGCGGCTTTGTCGCCCCTTGGAACCCTCGACCACCCATCCACTGAGTGGATGCGCAGAAGACTAACGTGACCGAATAACCTAAAACACAATTGACGTAAAAGCCTATATAGTGTAAGTCTTAATAGCCTAGAAGTTGTGCGGCACTACAACCTAGTATCAGGAATGGATGGCCACGCCCGCTGACAAACTCGCCGCTTCCCTGGTCGTGCTGAAGAAACTGCAGGACGAAGGCCGGGTTGCGCTCCGGGCCCGCGACATGACTCGCACCCACCGGGAGCGGTTGCTCAACGCCGGGTTTATTCGGGAAGTGATGAAGGGCTGGTACCTCCCGTGCCGACCGGACGAGCCACCAGGCGAAAGCACCTCTTGGTACGCCTCGTTCTGGGCGTTTTGCGCGTCCTATCTGGAATTCCGCTTTGCGAAACACTGGTGCGTCGGCCCTGAGCAGTCCATCAGCCTGCACACGGGCAACTGGACGGTGCCGCGCCAGTTGCTGGTCCGTTCCCCACGCGGGAATAACAAGCCGACCGAACTGCTTCACGACACGTCGGTGTTTGACGTTCGCCTGGCATTGCCACCTGCCGCCGACCGGACCGTGACAGACGGCGTGCGACTCTATCAATTGCCTGCCGCGTTGATGGGCTGCTCGCAAACGCACTTTGCCGCCCGCCCCACTGAAATGCGTGCGGCGCTGGCCATGGTTGAGGGCGCGTCCGGCCTGCTCAGCCGCTTGCTGGAAGGCGGGCATAGCATTATTGCGGGACGGCTGGCAGGGGCGTTTCGCAATATCGGGCGTGACAGGATCGCCGATGAGATTCTCGGCGGGATGCAGGCTGCCGGGTATACGGTGGGCGAGAGCGATCCGTTCGAGACCCGCTCTCTTGTCATATTCGGCACGCGGAAGAGTTCTCCCTACGTCAACCGGATGCGTATGGACTGGGCGCGGCTGCGCGGTGACGTGCGTCGCCTGTTCCCGGACGCGCCGGGACGTCCCGCAAATGTCGCCGCGTACCTGAAGCGGGTGGAAGAAATCTACGTGAACGATGCCTACAACTCACTGTCCATCGAAGGCTACAAAGTCAGCGCGGCGCTCATCGAGAAGGTCCGCACTGGTCACTGGAACCCCGACAGGGACCAGGGAGACCAGGACCAGCGCAATGCGCTGGCCGCACGCGGCTACTGGCAGGCGTTCCAGGCGGTCAAGCGAAGTATCGAACACGTCCTGCGGGGCGAGAACGCCGGGCGCATCGCCGACCGCGATCACGTCATGTGGTACCGTGAATTGTTCGGCCCCAGCGTGACGGCGGGCATTCTGCACCCCGCCGATCTGGCCGGATACCGCAACGGGCCGGTCTATATCCGGCGCTCCATGCATACACCGCCGAACGTCGAAGCCGTGCGCCAACTCATGCCCGCGTTCTTCGAGTTGTTGCAGCAGGAGAACGAGCCTTCCGTTCGTGTCGTCCTCGGGCATTTCATGTTCGTCTACATCCATCCCTACATGGATGGAAACGGACGCATGGGCCGGTTTCTGATGAATCTCCTGTGTGCCTCCGGCGGCTATCCCTGGACCGTCATTCCGCTGGAGCGACGCGCCGACTACCTAGTTGCGCTCGAACGCGCCAGTGTCGAGGGCGACATCAAGCCGTTCGCAAAATTCTTGGCTGGTTTGGTGAGAACGGAGCGTAGGACAAACCGGGAGCTAGGCCGCTTGCCGTAGGCCTGGATACCACCCTTCGAACGTCGATCGAAGCCCCTCGTTCAGTGTGCGAGTCCGCACCTGTAACAAGAGATGGGCGCCGCGCTCCGTCCACCGCATCGACTGGTGCTTGACGAAACGCGTACTCACCACCTGGTTAATCGTGGATTCGACAAATCCGGTTGAGATGGGTTCTCCATTGCGGTAGCGGTCGCCGTAGTTTGGAATGAACGCTCGATTCACCGTGATGCAGGAGAGCAAGCTTCTGCAAATCAGGACGCGCCCCGCTCGTAATCATTGAGGACCACACCTGGTTATATTCCAACAAAGGTACCAAATGCGACAGAAGGTCTGCATAACCCGTGTCAGAGCTTACGATTTTGTCCTTCGAGGCACTCCCAACCTGGCATCGCATTTAGGTCATCATTTTGGGGAGCCGAATCCCTATGCTCTCCCGGAGCTGTTCTTCTGAGAAATCGTACTCGCCAAGCAGGTTGAAGTGTCGCCACGCCACCGCCGAGCCGTGGGCCACCGCCTCGAGCAGGCTTGTTGACCAGCGCGGTAGGCCAGAGCCACTGAGTATCACCACAGTTAGCGGAGTAAAAGTTACGCTCGCCGAGTTCATGCCAACCATGATCTGGTCATTTGGGATGTTGATGTTCCATATCGCCTCTGGCATTGCCCACGCGCCGACCATGATCGTGAACATGCCCACAACGCGGCAGGGGTAACCCGTCCGTGTCAGTGTCCTCCATCGCCTACACTGTTCAAGAAGTATGGCCTTTCTGGAGAGGCCTACCCCTACACATCCCTACACTGCCGAATTAATTATGGCGAGGTCATGTCAATAGGTGTGTAACTGGTTCAGGCGGCGGTCCTCTCGGCTTGATCGGTGGTGTTGCGGTTTACACTTCCTGACCGTTTCATTCTTCCATCCTTAAACGGCACACCGGAGGCAACCAGCGGCAGCAACTCCGGTGCATTGAGTCGTCGCCACGCCTGCTCGGCGACCCGGAGCATCTTCCAGATGATGGCTTGGGCGCCCTCCACCTGCTTGTAGCGACGAGACGCATCGGTACGGAGTCGGACGGACGCGAAGGGCGACTCGACAATGTTCGTCGTTCTGAGATGAATCCAGTGTTCTTTTGGGAAGGCATAGAACGTGACCATCCGGTCCCAATCGCGTAGCAACGTGTCCACGGCCTTCGGATCCGTCTTGCGGTACAGGCGGACGAAGGCATCACGTTGCCGCTCACACTCGGCCTGCGTCTCCGCGTAGGGCATGACCTTGAGCACCTCGGCGGCCTGTGGCTGCGCCTTTCTCGGCAGCGCGTTGAGGACATTGGTGAGCTTGTGATTCCAGCACCGCTGCTCCTCCCCGGTGGGGTGAATCTCTCCAAGCGCGGCCCAGATGCCGAGGTGACCATCGGCGACCGTGAGTCGTGGGAATTTCAAGCCGCGTTCTCGAAGCTGACGCAACACCGTCAGCCACGAGTCCTTGCTCTCTCGCTCCCCGCTCTCACATGCCACCACGATCTTCTCGCCCGTGCTCAGTGCGCCCACGATGGTGAGCAGTGCGCTCTTGCGGTCCGCGATGCCCGCCTTCACGTACAGGCCATCGGCCCACCAGTAGACGACCTCCAGATTCGACAGATCCCGTTTGATCCACGTCTCGTATTCGAGTGTGAAGCGGACCTTCAGTCGCTGAATGGAACTCGCCGACAGGGGTGCGCCCTCACCGAGCAACCCTCGCAACGCGAGCTCGAAATCTCCGCTGGAGAGACCATGCAGATAGAGCTCCGGTAGCAGTTCACCGACTTCCTGGGTGCGGCGTGTGAACAGGGGAAGTACCTTACTCTCAAATCGATTTGTCAAATCGCGGACGCGGGGTCGCCGAACCGTGACCGTGCCATTCATCATCGTAAACTGCCGGGGCTTTCCGTACCCGTTCCGGTTACCCTGGGGCGGATCTATGGGGGACACTCGCTCCCGCCGGGCATGCCGGGCGCGGCCGAGAAACGTGCTCACCTCTTCCTCCAGGATCTGTTGGAGTTGCGCTTGAATCTGCCCGCGGGCCCACTGCTCCAGTGTCGCGTAACACACGGTGCTTGACTCGCTGGGCTCAGTGCTGGTTCTCTCTCTCATGGTGGCGTATCCTTTCCCCTCGGCTGCAACCGAGGCGTTGGTTAATTCCTCAACCGACAGGCTACGCCGCCTTCATCCTATTTCCACACCTAAAGATGGTACCTCATTATGGCTCATGTAAGCATCTCGTCTTGACAGGCGATGTATATCCACGTAGTAGTGCAAAACAACAAACGACTAAGGATAAGATATTAGTATAACTACATACAGTGCTGTGTATGCCGACATCGGACCGGTGTCGAACAAGGACTCGCATGGATGACGAACCCTCAACGAGCGCGCGTGCCCGCCGGATGATTGAACGGGATATGGGGGCACTGTTACTGGACACCCTCAATGATGCACGCACCGTGGAAATCATGCTCAACGCGGATGGGCGGCTCTGGTGTGAACGGCTCGGACAGGGGATGGCCTGTCTTGGGACGTTTCCCGCCGCCCGTGCGGAAGCCATCATCAAAACCGTGGCGGGATTTCATCGCAAAGAAATCACGCGCCAGTCTCCCTACCTCGACGGGGAGTTTCCCCTCGACGGCTCCCGCTTTGCCGCACAAATTCCGCCGATCGTGCCCGCGCCGACCTTCGCCATTCGCAAACGAGCACTCGCGGTCTTTCAGCTTGACCAGTATGTGGAACAGGGGATCATGACGGCTCGGCAACGGGATGTGCTCCTCACCGCCATACAGACTCGTCGAAACATCCTGGTGGTAGGCGGGACTGGATCGGGCAAGACCACCCTGGTGAATGCACTCATCGACAGCATGATGGACACCTTTCCTCATCTGCGCGTGTTCATCTTCGAGGACACCGCCGAAATCCAATGCCGTGCCGACAACTGCGTGCAGTACCACACCACCGTGGATGTCACGATGGCGAAGCTCTTGAAGATTTCCATGCGCATGCGGCCCGACACGATCTTGGTCGGAGAAGTCCGAGGGCCGGAAGCGTTGGATCTGCTCATGGCCTGGAACAGCGGACATGAGGGCGGCATCGCGACCCTGCATGCCAACCATGCCAGAGCCGGACTTTCAAAGCTGGCGCTGTATATCAGCATGAATCAGGACTATCCCAAACCCATCGAACCGCTGATTGCCGAAGCCGTGCAAGTTGTGGTGCACATCACGCGCTGTGCGGGCGGGCGGCGCGTCGAGGACATTCTCGAAGTCCTAGGCTATGAGCACGGCCAGTACATCACCAGGTCACTGATTGAACCGAAGGAGCACCATCAATGAACACTGCATCGCACTGGAAACAATATCTGTGGGCCTTCGGCGTCTTGCTGGCCCTGTGCGTCCTCACTATGCCGCACGAGGCCTACGCGGCGGGGACGGCCGGGGGAGGGTTGCCTTATGAATCCGCCTTGACCCGGTTGCGCGCGTCGATCACCGGCCCCGTCGCCTTTACCTTGTCGTTGATCGGGATTGTAGGCGCGGCCGGGGTATTAATCTTCGGCGGCGAGTTGAC
>CAZJOQ010000196.1:0-6022 GCA_964547625.1 uncultured Nitrospira sp. | reverse complement strand
AGTGATGGAGGTCCACATCGACGCCGAGACCGGCGTGGTGATCGATGTAGAGGAGAAATCTGCGAAGGAAATGAAGCGCGAACGGAAACAGGAGCATAAGGAGTAATCCACGGATGCCTGATCGGAGAATACAGGGACGCCTAGCCGAATGCTGAAAAAGTCCTCCAGCGGCGTTCTCGCGTCACGCAGAGGCTCCGTAGCGAAGCGTACGCCAGCGTACGCCTCGCCTCCTCGCTCGCTGCGGCCTTTCTGGATGGCCTTTTTGAGCATTCTGGAATATAGAGTGCCACAGTTTTTTCTGTCATCTTGTAACGGTGCATGAAGCAGGAACCGAGTTTTTCAGCAGACTGCTAGTGGTGATGCGTCGGAACAACCTGGTCGAACGATGTGGGTAAGGTTGCATGGATGTTTTGAGAGAGCCGATGCCGTCGAGGCGCAGGTCGCCGTCCTCGCGGCTCTGTTTGTGCTGGCTGTACTGGCCGTTGTGCTCCTCTCACGGGACGATCGGGAACAGTCGGTAGGACCGAGTTATGCCGGTTTCGAGGCGCCGCAGCCTCGCACGGTGTCAGCTCCTTCGGCGCTCGGGGATGACGAACTTGCAGCGATCGCTGTGTTCGAAAAAGCGAGTCCTTCGGTGGCCTTTATCGTCAACCGCGCTATCCGACGGGATGTTTTCTCGTTGAATCCGACCGAGGTGCCGCAAGGGTCCGGGGCCGGTGTCGTCTGGGATGAGGCGGGCCATGTCATCACGAATTTTCACGTCGTCTATGGGGGCCGATGCCATCACGGTCGTCCTCGGCAAGAATCAGGAGCACGAAGCCCGCGTGGTCGGCGTCGCTCCCGACCAGGATCTTGCCGTTCTACGCATCCGGGCGCCGAAAGACCAGTTGGTTCCGCTCCCGATCGGCAGCGCCCATGATCTGCTGGTGGGTCAGAAGGTGCTCGCCATCGGGAATCCGTTCGGGCTCGACCATACGCTGACGACCGGCATCGTGAGCGTGATCGGGCGAACGATTACGTCGTTGACGGGCCGGACGATCGATGGTGCCATCCAGACGGATGCCGCGATCAACCCTGGAAATTCCGGGGGGCCGCTCCTGGACAGCGCCGGTCGCCTGATCGGGATCAATACACAGATCTACAGCCCAAGCGGCGCTTTCGCAGGGATTGGTTTTGCCGCGCCTGTAGATATGGTCAACCGGATCGTCCCTCAGTTGATCACGCATGGAAAAGTCATCAGGGCCGGCATGGGGGTCTCGGTGGTCTCCGGCGTGATAGCCGCCCGGTGGGGCGTGCGAGGAGTCGCCATCCGGCAAGTGACATCGAGCGGACCAGCCGATCGCGCCGGGCTCAAGGGACTTCGTTCGGTGAACGGCGGGCGAATCTCGTTGGGAGATGTCGTGACGGCGATCGATGGCGAAGCGGTACGGACAGTCGATGGACTGCTGACCATCCTGGATCGTTACAAAGTCGGTGACCGGGTGAATGTTGAAGTCGAACGGGACGGGGCATCGCGCACCGTGACGCTTACGCTGCATGCGGTGGGCTGAGCGCCTGCGGCCTCTAGGTGAGAAGTATCAAGGTATAGGCGAAGACGCGAGAGGAGGAGATCATGCGAGAGGATTGTCGATGTGGTGAGATGGCGGTCATGTTTCTGGCGGGGCTGACGATCGGCACGATGGCCGGGTTGCTGCTCGCGCCCCATTCCGGGGCCTACACGAGGCGGCAACTCCAGAATCTGGCGGAAGATGTCAAGGAACAGGCATCCACACTGGCGTCCGAGGCCAAGGAAGCCGTTGAGAACGTCGTAGAACAGGGAAAGTGGATCGTGAGTTGATCCATATGAAAGAAGGAGTCCTATGAACACATTGTCTACTATCATCCCATCCATCGTTGCACTGGTCCTGCTGGGCGGCTGCTCTCCATACTACACGGGCAAACGTGACAACAAGGTGCAGGCCCACGCGATGATTGCCGGAGAAGGGATCACGGGCGAAGCGGACTTGTACGAAGAGTACGAGGGCCGTGTCAGGATCACGCTGAAGCTCGAAGGAACTGAGGCGAGCAAGCTGACTCCCGGACGTCACGCGATACATATCCACGAAACCGGATCGTGCAACCCGTTCGCGGCGGCGAAGGGCCACTATGACGGCAACATCGATGCGCTGGTGAATCCTGAGGCGAATGTCAGTCCGGGATTAGGGAATCATCCCTATCACCTGGGGGATCTTCCGAACCTCAAGGTGAGCGAGGAGCGGAAAGGCTCACTCTACACCATTACAAGCCGGGTGACGCTGTCGGATGGATTGAATACGCTCTTCGATCAGGACGGGAGTGCCTTTATCGTGCACGAGATGGAAGACCAGTATCGACCGGATCCGCCGACGGCAGACGGGCCGGGTGGCGCACGCATCGCCTGCGGGGTGATCGTGAGGAGATAGCGAGGAGGAATGTGATGCCCAACGTTGCCATCAACGGATTCGGACGCATTGGCGGAGCGGTGTTCAAGATTCTGGTTGAGTCGTCGGACCTGCGCGTCGTCCACATTGTGTGAAAACCGTAATGGGCGATGGGTATTCGGCCGAGCAAGAAGTTGCCGCGAACCTTGCAAGGATAGCGGGCAAGGCGATTCTTGAAGTCTACACCTCCAGTTTCGAAGTCCGATACAAGGGGTCTGACGATCCGGTGACGGATGCCGTTCTGAGAGCGGAGGAGATCATCGTATCGGGCCTCTCGCGGGAATTTCCCGATGATGGGATCGTGTCGGAGGAACGTCCGGTGTCGGAAGAGGCTCGTCGGAGACCGCGCGTCTGGTAGTCGATCCACTCGACGGCACTGGTGAGTTCGTCGCGCGGACAGGAGAGTTCTCCGTGATCATCGGACTGCTGGAACAGGGGTTGCCGAAACTCGGTGTCATCTTTCGGCCAATCGACGATCTGCTGTATGACGGCATCCGTGATGAGAAGGGGCCGAGGCGATTTTGCGCGGCGCCGGGAGATTCATGAGCGACATGGCGGGAAGACCGATGGGGTACGAGGGCCTCGACAACAGGAACGTGCACGCTAACTCATAACACGTCACCATGAGGTTGTATGAGCCAAAACATCTATCCTATTTCCTGATGAGTTCCAGAAGAGCGCCCATATCACAGAACAACGGTATTGCGATCTGTATCGACGTTCGATCGATGATCCCGAAGGCTTTTGGACCGAGCAGGCCGACCAGTTTGTGAGCTGGTCCGCACGCTGGATCAAGGTACTCGAGTGGGATTTCACAAAAGGGCAGGTCCGGCACCAGACTAAGGGCCAGGGAATCTACGGCTATGTGGCGCCGAAGAAAGGCGTTGCGCCATCGGAAACATTGAGCGCCGCACTTTTTGAACAGGTGCGGCAGGAAATCGCCCCGATTGCCAAACCCGACTACATCCAATGGGCCGAGGGCCTTCCCAAGACTCGCTCGGGGAATAGCATGCGTCATACCCTGCGCAAGATTGCCGCGAACGAACTGGGCGACCTTGGAGATACCTCGACACTCGCCGATCTCTCGGTGGTAAAATCACTAATCGCCAACCGCAAAAATGTATAGAGCTGGATGACACGGGGATCTTTGTCTCCTGGCTAGTGCAGCTCTAGCGAAGGGAGGATGCTATGCCATTGAGGAAGACGCTTACCACAGGGTTAGGTGTCATGCTGTGCCTACTCGTGGGTTGGGGAAGCGGATTGGCTGGCAAGGAATCGGCCTTGGTTCCCGCAGAAACCGTGGTGGATTACATCCATGCTGTGTTGACGTCCGACCGGACGTTTTACACCGTGCATGTGGTAGAGGGGATGCAACGGCGCGGAGTGATCGAATCCTCCGAACACTGGCGCTCGGAAAAGGCATTGCCTCTGCCGGCTCAATTCTTCCAAGAGTCCTCGCGGCTCGCTGCGCTCACAGGAGTCAAGGTCCAATACCGGCTGATCAGCCTTTACCCTATCAATAAACTGAGCGGTCCCACGAGTGAGTTTGAGAAAAAGGCGCTGGAAGCCATCATGGCGGACCCCGATCGCCCCTATAGGGGGTTGGTCACGGAGGGAGGCCAGCGGCGATTTCAAGCCTTGTACGCGGACAACGCGGTTTCGCAGGTCTGCGTCACATGTCATAATGCGCACCCGCAGAGTCCGAAGCGGGATTACAAGCTCGACGATGTGCTGGGAGCGGTCTCGATTTCCATTCCAGCTCCCAGATGATCAGGCTGGCGTCTGAGCAATCAGAAATACGTCGATTCTCTATTCTTGTGCGGACGCACGAATGGCTCGCACGCGCTCGATTATCGCCTCGGCTTCCGCCTCACGGTTCAGTGAGCGGAGTGCTTCGGCGAGGCCTTGCTGCGACCAGAGGTTTTTGGGGAAATGCTTCAGATCTTCACGAAACACCTGCTCAGCCTCATCAGGGCGTCCCGCCTTGATCAGCAAAGATCCGAGTTCCTGTCTTACCGGTACCATCCACTCCGGCGGTTCACCGTACACGAGCGCGTCTTCGCGACGCGCGGCTTCCCCTAGACGATCGATTGCGTGGGTGAGATCGCCCTTGGCTGCGGCGATGTGGCCTGCAAGCACCTCGCCGGCAATTCCTAGCACGGCGCCGGATGTGTTGAATTCAAGCTGCAGCGACCTCACCTGAGGATCACGAGCTATTGTGTGCAACTGTGCGAGCGCTGCCTCGGCTGCCTTGAGGTGGCCGCGTGTTGCCAGCGCTCGGCCGTGCGCATACAGCCATATCGCACGGGCGTGTGGCAGATCCTCCGGGGGCGCCTCTGCGCTCAGCAGTTCATCCCAGCGGCCGAACCGCACGCGCATCTGCAGATTGCGCGTCTGGTGATGCTGTAGAAACGCCATCCCTTGTTCGCGCAACAGTTCCTTCGGCGCCATGGACGCGACCTTGTCGGCGGCAGAGATGGCCTGCTTCTCTCGGCCGATCATGCTTGCGGCGAATGCCAGGAAGTCATAATTGTGTGGATAGTACCCAAGCACATAGATGCCGGTGACGGGACCGTGGTCGCGAATGTAGGTCTCATCGGCATGCACGGCGTGCTCGTTGGCCTTGATGGCATCTTCATACCGGCCGACCCGGATGTAGATGTGGCCCGGCATGTGAACGAGGTGCCCTGCCCCAGGCATCAGGCCTGCGAGTCGCTCAGCGGCCTTGATCGCGCGTTCTGGGTGGACCGCCTCCACCGCATGGATGTAAAAGTGGTTGGCGCCCGGATGATTGGGATCGGCGGCCAAGACCTGCTCGAGATGTGACAAGAGCTTAGTTGTATTCGGTTTCGGTTTGCCGTCACTGATCCAGTAGGCCCATGGGCTCAAGTCCATCAGCGATTCCGCGTACAGCGTCTTGGCTTCCAGATCATCCGGGAAGCGCTGGACCACATCGGCCATCGCACGCGCATAGGCGGCATCCAATTCGACACGATCGACCGGCGGCTCGGCTTCGTAACGCGTTGCGAGCGCTCGGATCAAAGCTCGTTCCCGTGTACTCACCTTCTTCTCGTGCTTGAGGGCCTGTTGAAGCGCGGCATAGGCGAGACGTCCGCGGGCGGTATCCATCGGTGCGTTGATATTGGGGCCATAGGCAAGCGCGATGCCCCAGTAGCACATAGCGCAGTCCGGATCGAGCCGCACCCCTCCCTGAAAAGACCGGATTGCTTCCGAGTGGTTGAATGCGTAGTACAGACGCAATCCCTGATCGAAGAACCGCTGCGCGAGCGGCACGCTCGTCGTGACTGTGTAATGAAGCGAGCCCAGGTTCGGATAGAGTGGCGTCTTGGCCGCATCGGTTGCCTGACCCTGAGAGCCAGGGGGTTCCTGCGCGGCCTGCGCCGCCGCGAGCCCAAACAGGAGAGTAGCGATCAATGCGGTCAGATGCTGTGTGACCGTCCGACCGAGGGTAGCTCGAAAAACGGGTATGTCATAGCCTGTAACTAACGCGTGTCCGTCAACCGGCAGCTCGGTACGGTCATCATGTTTCATGGCGGTACCTC
>CAZJOQ010000195.1:0-6129 GCA_964547625.1 uncultured Nitrospira sp. | reverse complement strand
AAGGTCAGATTGGTGATTAGAGAGAGAGATGAGGCGAAAAGGATGCGGCTATTTCCAGATCAACACCCCACAACAAGGTGCAAAGTTGGGAAAGGTTGGACTATGACGCCAGGGTCGGCGGGGAAGAGGAATTGGGCTTGGTTGGTGTGATGAGGTGTTGGGCTTGAGGTGCGATCTTTCCCTGCGCGTCCATCATTTCGAACATCAAACAGCATTTCAGTCGCCCGCAGACCCCCAACAATCGGGGGTCATCAATCGCCAGATCCATTTTCTTGGCTTGTTTCGCTGTGATGGGCTTCACATCAGTCAGAAAACTTGCGCAACAAAGGACCAAGCCACAAGTATCGATCCCACCGAGCCGCCTGGCCTCTTCCCGTACTCCGACTTGACGCATTTCGATGCGACCACCAAACCGACGTGCCAGGTCTCGAACTAAATCTCGGAAATCGATCCGATCTTCAGCCGTATAGACAAAGGTGAGCTGTCGGCGACTCAAGGCTCCATACACTTCGACCAGCTTGAGCTGAAGGCCGATTTCAGCGGCTTTGGCACGGCAATATGCGGTTGCATTCCGGGAGAGCTGTTCAAGTCTGGCGATTAAGGCCTTTTCGTCTGTATCGGGCAACCGCACGATGGATTTCATGGCTCGCATAGGAGGAAGGAACGGTGTTGAGTAGGGCTCTGTGTGAACGATGCCGTACGTCAGCTCGTCTTCCACCTCGATCAAAACCGGGTCTCCGGCGTGCAGCGGCAGGCCAGTTGCACCGAGCTTCTTCACCTCTCCACGGCCTCTGACCTTCACTCCAGCCAGGCGGATGCAGTTGGGGTATGAAGTTGGGTATGGTTCGCCAGTGATCGTATCCATAACGCGATCATACACAAATTTCTTCACTGGTGGAATGGGTAAGAGTGGGCGAAGGGACCAAATGGGATTTAGACAAAAGTGGCCGGAGAGACACCGTAAGACACTGATATATAATAAGAAAAAATGAAGACACTCTCACTGGCTGGTTGTGGTAGGCTAATTTCACTGTGAGGCTAGATGGAGTGAACGATGGCGACGATGCTCAGAGAACGAAGGAAGATGATGCGTATTCCCAATCGAGTTGTCCTCCCATTCGGGTATAGGATTTCAGTCCGACAGCTCTCCGATACTGAGATGGATAAGCGGGATGCGAATGCCGATGGAATTTGGGATGACGACACCAAAACCATCTATGTGCGAAAGCGGCTTCCAGTGACCCGCCGTCGATATATCCTGGCGCATGAGCTTGGCCATGCGTGGTTGGACTGGCAGCATCGCTATATGGACGACGGCAAAGCGAGCACCTAACGCGGGCAGCACTCACTCTTCTGCCAAGCTGATGATGTGTTTCCACTCCAGCGGAGTCACGGGCTGAACGGAAAGCCGAGAGCCTTTCTGTAGCAAGACCATCCCCTTCAGTTTGGTATCCATCCGTAGTGCATCCAGCGTTAGAGGCCTGCGAAATGCCTTCACATACTTGATGTCGACCATGTCCCATCTAGGCTGCGACGGGATGCTGTCGGGGTCGTAGTGCTTGTCTCTCTTGTCGAATTGCGTGGAATCCGGGTAGGCGGTCTTGACGACCTTCGCAATGCCCACGACCGCCGGCGGTTCGGCATTGCTGTGATAGAAGAGGACGTGATCACCGACCGCCATCGCTCGCATAAAATTGCGAGCCTGATAGTTTCGCACACCATCCCAGGAGGTGGTCTGGTTGGGGGTTCGCCGCAAATCGTCGATTGAAAACGTGGAAGGCTCTGACTTCATCAACCAAAATCTCTTAGGCGCCATTCCTGTTTCTCCTTGGTGACTCGTGTGAGAGAAGACCATCGGCAAGCAGCAAAAAAACACTAACTACCGTCCCACGAACGTGACTCGATGAATTCGATCAGAACCCGATAAGTCAGCTCCCGTGTTCGTGCCTTACCGATGTCTTGATTGTCGAGGTTTCCCTCCAGCCAGACTCTGTCTGATATGGGCGCAAGGGCCTCATTGCAGAGACTCCACATGTCATGGAGAAACGTTGACGGCATGCCAACTTGGACTCCTTCGGACTCGATGCGATCATCCAAGAGGGCCAGGAGATCTGAAATGGCCTGGTCAGGACGGTATGGTGGCACAGAGAAACCAAACTGCGCTTGTGAGCGTGCCTCTTGAGAGGCTTGATCGACAAGATCCTGCATGTACTCTTTCAACAGGCCGATGATGTGGCCAGAGAAGACGATTCGTGGCTCCATATGCCATTATCGGGTTTCTTTAAGAAAGGAGCAAGGCTCGGGTGTGTGTAGAAGCGTGCTGCAGTCGCTAAGGTTCAGGACGTATAGGTTTCAGTTCCCGGATACCAATGGGATGTGCCTGCATGTTCTGGGGTGTCTATTAGGTGAGGATGGGATTGAGCGGGGGTACACCGCGCTGCCAGGCTATCAAGTTGCGCCTTGCATGGGCTATACGTGAAAACAGGCAGTGGCGATGTACCCGCGCACGTTATACTCTACACCTTTTTCTGAGTCCTACAATGCCGAAGATGGCCTTAGGTGTGAGGCCGTTTGGGGGTATGAATGAGCAGGAGCAAGTGGCGCGGCCTTCCGGATCGCCTGCAATCACCCAATATCGAAAGTCGGAGGAATAGGGTAAACCAAAGTACCGTGTGTCGAGAGGGTAGCTCTTGATTGATTCTGGACCTGCGTATTAGGTTTTCAGGCCACGATTCGTTGACGACACCACGACCCAAGGTTATTCCGAGATCGGAGGAGTCAGCCATTGCAGCAACGGTTTGAAATAGCTTTGACCACGCCAGCCGGGCAAGTCACGAGCGCCGTCGACGTCCCCACGGGCTTTGTGCCGGTCAGCGCCATCGTACCCCTGATGCGGCGTCTGGGGGAGGAAGCGCAAACGCTCGAGGTGGCTCGGTCGACCGAATCCGGCAAAGCCCCCTCCTGTCATAAAGGCTGTGCGGCATGCTGCCGAATGCTGGTTCCCCTGTCGTCCCCGGAGGCCTTTGCTTTGCGAGATTGGGTCCGCTCTCGTCCAGCTGAGGAACAAGAGCGTATCGCGCGTCGTTTTTCTGAAGCAAAGGTTCGTCTGCTTTCACACGGTCTTTGGCAACAACTGTCCGCTCTGTGCGAGACTTCTCTGACGACGGACGATGTGGGCCTGGATGGTATGAATCGGATGTACTATGCATTACGTCTCCCATGTCCATTCCTCGAAGACGAGATCTGTAGCATCTATGACGAACGGCCGGCTGCGTGCCGGGAGCTCCTCGTAACATCCCCGCCTACGCAGTGTGAGGACCTAACCAAGATGCCGATTGAGCCAGTTTCTGTGCCGATACAGGTGAGTACTGTGTTGGGCCTGGTGTGGCAGGAACTAACGAACGCTCCTACCATGTTGATCCCACTCCCGTTGGCCTTGGAATGGGCCGACCGATACGATGCAGAAAGTCGACGCACGTGGAAAGGTGACGAATTGTTCGATCAGGCTTTGGACAAAACATGGCGCTTTTTGAGTCAGTCTTTTGCGAGAAGTGTCAAAGATTCTGCCAAGTGAATGTTGATAGTAGTTTAAGCCTTAGGCAGTGAGAAGGAGAGCCGAGATGCGTAAGCCGGTGCTGGTGTGTTTGGATCTGGAAGGGGTGCTGGTGCCTGAGATCTGGATTAATGTCGCGTTAAAGACCGGGATCGAGGATTTGAAGATCACGACACGTGAGATGCCGGACTACGATAACCTGATGGAACGGCGGTTGAGGATTCTGGATCAGCACCAGTTAAAAATTCACGACATTCAAGGTGTGATTGCTCAGATGGGTCCGCTGGACGGAGCGATGGAATTCGTCGCGTGGTTGCGGGAACGGTACCAGGTCGTCATTTTATCTGATACGTTCTATCAGTTCGCGGAGCCGCTCATGCGACAACTCGGTTTTCCCACCCTCTTTTGCAATCAGCTTGAAATTGATGGAAGTGGACGGATCCTGGCCTATCACATGAGAATGAAGGACCCAAAGAAGCACGCAGTGGCTGCTTTCAAATCGCTCAACTTCCTGACGATGGCAGCGGGTGACTCGTACAACGATACGGCGATGTTAGGCGAAGCCGATGCCGGTTTTTTCTTTCGCCCGCCGGAGCATTTAACCAAAGAATTTCCACAGTTTCCGGTCACGCAGACGTACTGTGAATTGCAAGGACGATTTACCAAGGCGAGCAACCTTGGGTTGACGTGAACCGGTCGTGAGTGGACTCTGAGCGGAAATCTATGGCGTGGTAGCAGGAAGTTTAAAAGTTGATCCAGAGTTGGGCGTAGGCCCAGTCTTGCCCGACGGCTCGACGGCCTAAATTGTGGGAAATATACGGACCAGGAAACAGATGACCATAACCGGTCTGAAAGGCAACCATGCCGTTCATGAAAAAATGAGTCCACACGGCACTGATCTCGTCACCAATATGGGTTACGGTGTTGTCCGGTCGTGAGAAGACATAGACTCCCTGGCTGGCGCGATACCAATTGTCCTTTGCATTCGCCAGGTGCAAGTTCGAGTACCATACTTCGATGTGATCATTGGGGGTTGGACGCGCTTGAAAATTGCCTGAGAAACTCATCATGTTCTTCCACGCCATGATATCCATGTACCCCATGTGAATGTGATTTGTCGGGAAGAGATTCTCAAAGGTGTTGGCGGTCTTACATGTACCGTAGGCGGCATTTAGTGTGCAATTCGCACGGCCATCTCCTGAGGCATAATCGAAATTAAAGGCTAGGCGCGGTTTTCCCGGTAGGTTGAACGCGGTGTAGCCAATCCAGTTTCTGGTTGCCCAGGCATTGATGTGGAGACATTTTCCCTCGCCTCCGGGGTCGCCGCACAAGCTACTGGAGCCGGCAGCTGTGTCTCCCATTTGTCCGAACTGGTAGACGAGTTCGTTGGAGAAGTCGAAACCTCCCTTTTTGACAGCGATACGATTCCCAATCGTGTGGCGGGTTTGGTTGCCATGCTTGGGCGTGCCGAGACCTTGGGCATTATTGCCTTCTGCCCCTAGATTGTTCTTGTAATAGATATAGAAGGGTTCGATCAACGCCCAGGGAACTGTCTTGATTTGGTTGTAGAAAACCAGCATATCGACATCCCCATTTGCATTCTTCGCCTGGCCTGATTGGGAGAGATTCGGTCCTCCGCTCCCGAGTGGCGCGCCTTGTGGAAGATCTGTCTCGGCGAGCCTGAACCAGCCGAAAGAAGAATCCATGAAGTCAGTACTGTAGTCCATCCTGATGCCGTCGAAGGAGAAGCCGGTATTAGCCCAATCGAAGTGTCCGAGCAAGCTTTGGTCTCCGAAAACGAGATATTGGCGGCCTGCTTTAAGGCCAAGTCCTTTAACGCCAGCAAAGTTACGAATGAGCATGTAACCGGCGCGGATTCCAAGGGAGCAAGTCGATTTGCCACTGCTGAGAGCGGGGCCGCAAGTTTGCGTGAGAGGGTCTTGGTTACCTCCCCAGGTGCGTGAATCGATCAATTCGAGATAGAAATTGACATCCGGAGACAGGTCATACCCGATGCCAAACCTGGTGAGCTGCTGAATGAATTGATCGTTGGCTTTGCCGGTCAGACTATTTGGGCTCGCAAGGGGAGCGTTACACTCTCCGGCGCCTCCAATGCCACCGCCAAAACAAACGTTATTTCGGTACTCGGGGCGGACACGCAGGTCGGCGCGAATCCAGAGATTTCGGATGTCAAAATTCCGGCCGATCTTCGGATCAAACAGCTCGTAGGCTTCTTTTTGGGGGATGCCGCGACCGATGACGATTGGATTGGTAATCTTTTCGCCTTCAGGTAACTGGAATGCTGCATTGGCTGTCGCAGTGTATGTCAGGAGGCACCCAGCGAATAAGAGCCCGTTCAATATTTTGGTCCAACTACGCGACATGATGTGTGCTCCAATAATGGTTACGGTTCTAACACTGTGGTGAAAACGACAGTGATCCGAACTATACCCATGGACATGGTAACAAGCTCAAAAGCTAGGCCGTGTCTCAGCTCCAATCGAGGGTAGAGCCCACTCAGGTAGTGGGCAATGGGTTTGGGCTATACGATTGTCGCCGGGGAAGATCCTTGCTAG
>CAZJOQ010000194.1:0-6157 GCA_964547625.1 uncultured Nitrospira sp. | reverse complement strand
GGTTCTACACTAAATGCCAACGGCAAGTGTCCCAAACTCATTGACACGTTCCGATTGGCCCATCGTATTGTTTGCGGGTGGTAGTCTGGCTGGCGGGCTTTTATTCGGTTTGCTTGACGCAAAAATTGGTCAGCTCGGCATGAGCATGCTTGCCTTTGTCGGCTGGCCTGCCTCAGCAGTGTGGGCATACCTGATTATTCATGACATCCAACCCTAACAAACGCTTCGAGGGGGATGCTCCTCCAGCAAGCTTTGCTTGCTGTTTCCCTGCTCGCAAGCTGCACGTTAGGCCGCCTGGACCTCAAGTTCACGCTAGATACCAACTGTCTGCCCGTGGGCGCTGAAGATCGTCAAGAGGCCCTGGCGATCCGCACGTCCGGCACATCCGGCTCTTATGCGGATCAGCCTAAACATTGGTAGTGCTTCAGATATGGCAGAACTCGATTTGAGGCACTCCCCTTGGAACGATGGTGTCGGGATACCTGGGGAGTTTTTGGATCATCAGTTGTATCTTCTTGGCTGCCTGGTTAACGCTAGCCCAGCTTTAGACAAGCTCAGTAATCATCCGCTCCTCCAGCTGCGACAGCAGTTCCAGGAAACGGAAGTGGGCCGGATCCTGCTTACCGTCGCAGTCGCTTTGCGTAACGCAATGGATCAAAGCCCCTCGCGGTCCGAGTATTGGCTTCAAGGCGTAGATGACCGCGTCGGAACGTTGCTCAGTAAGCGTGGGGAGTTCCCACTCACCTTCAGAGAAGCGTGCAATAAGCTGATTCACGGTCTTTCATTAAACTTCCACTACAAGGCAAAGAAACCTAGGAGAGGAATGGCCCTTACTCCTCTTGTGCACTTGTACGGAACGAAAGGCGCAGACGAATGGAAAGCGACGATTGATATCAACCGTTTTATTAGCGTTGCAGCGAACCTGACATGAGCGCTACCAATGTCATCAACACAGACGTTAGGACTAGTCGGGGAATTCGATATGCCCGTTTACTTCATTGCCGAGAATGAAAATAACGATCCCAACGCGTTGCGAGTAAAAATAGGGCGCAGTGGAGATATACAGATTCGCTTACGCGCTTTACAAACCGGGAGCCCATATGAGCTCAAACTAATGGGCTGGATTGAGAGTGGTGATGACAAACAGCTAGAGTTTACACTTCACGATCGATACTCTGATCTAAACATCCACGGTGAATGGTTCAACCTCAGGCCTCAGGCAGTTCTTGAGGAACTAAAGTCGCACGGCATTTGCGCATTCATCGCTACTGAAGAGAATACGTTCGAGATTAAATCTCGCGACAAAGACGGAGTGCCTGAATACTATGGGCCATGGAAGTGGGGGGACGTTGAGGATCCAGAGTTTTGTCCAAAATGCGGATGTAGCTGCGGACTTCAGTACAACGAGAACTACGGTACTGAGCGTTGTTTGAAATGTGGGATCATCTATGAATACGAAGAAGAACCCGAAGTAGAGCCCTAACCCTATTAAGGTAGTCTGCAACTGTGCTTTGAGTCGCCTTCGTGCGCATCTCCTGCGTAACCGCGCGCCTGCCTGTGGGCTGTGGAGCGTTAGCGGTACGGCAGTAGGAGGGGGCATCATGAGCATTCAACCCTTCGTCTTGAGGCCCGTTCAGCATGAGGCGGTCTTGAGCATGGTCGGAACCCAGGTGACGGTGTAGGCGTCTAACACGGCGACGCACAGCTACGGGATCACCTTGCAGCAGGGTGAGGAAGGAACCGGCCCTCCGCCGCATCGCCATGATTGGGACGAAGCGTTTTACGTCCTAAAAGGCGAGATTCATTTCCAATGCGACGGGAACGTCTACGGCTGTACCGTGGGGGCGCCAATCGAAGACCGGTGGTATCAGCAATCCGTTGAACGGGCAATGTACTCCTTCAAGGCGGAAATTAGGCCACGGTCTTCATCCGTATCCATGATGAATAGTCTCGTAGTCGCAACTCATGGAAACTATAATGGTAAGGGCATATCGCTCCCAACAGTTCTTGCGCATTACACGGAAAGAAATGAGACACATCTCGCTCTCATGCCGACCGGCCGAAACAGTGTTATGCTTCATGGAAATAGGAGGTAAACACAATGAGCACGAAAGACTTGTTGGACAAGGCAATGAAACTGAAACCGGAGGAACGGTTCACCTTGGTTGAGGGGCTGATAAAGAGCCTGGATGAGCCGGATAAAAAGCTCGATGAGATATGGGCGGAAGAATCGGAAAAACGACTCAAGGCCTATCGGGACGGAACGCTTAAAGGCGTCTCGATGGAGGAACTATTCAAGGACAATTGATGCGCGTCGTATTTACCAGAATAGCGGCGCAAGATCTGGAAGATGCCGTTCGGTTTTACGAGCTCGAATATTCGGGACTCGGGCGCAGATTCAAGGAGGAAGTGAAAAAGTCGGGCATTACGAGTTGCCGAGTATCCTAAAGCGTGGTCTATTGAGCGGGGTGAAGTCAGGAAGTGTCTCCTGCACAGGTTTCCCTATAAGCTGCTGTACTCTGTGGAAGAAGACCATATTCTTGTCATCGCGGTAGCCCACCAACACCGGAAGCCGGACTACTGGGCCGGTAGGGACGAAACATAAACAAGCCTAACCAACCGACAGTTCCACTGCTTCTCGTAGCGTGACTCGGAGTGTTTCTACTAAAGCCTCTCGACTACGTCCCTGGCAATTCACCCCTGGTACTTCCTCGATCCAGCCGATCCACCACCCGGCATCTTGTTTGATCACAGCCGTATAGTTCTGTTGCATGAAGGTCCTCCGCTGTAGAGACCAGGTTTGCCGCGTAACCGTAAGGCAGCGCGCTGATCTGATGGAACGGTACGAGTACGCTTGTTGGTTGTCAACGAAGCACGATGAAGCGCTACGGGTTTCCAACATGTTTACCGTAAAGGCAAATACCGTCCCGTTCCCAGAGTTGGCTCTGCTTCGAAGGTCAAGTCATTCATCTACGGTATCTCGCCGATCCGTAGTTGGGTCATCGCGACAGCAAGACGCCGATGATCCACAAGCAGGTTCTTTATCGAGGACCGGCGGGTGTTCGTAGTCCACAGCTGCAACTCATTGAAACGGCACCGGGTCTGGCGTATTGTTCACCAACAGTTGTGGCGTGTTACACGAACAAAAAAAGCAGATCCGGCTCTTATACGGATCGGTCTAAACATAGTTATGTCGGCCTCGACGCTGTGATGCACCCCCTGCCCGAGTGGAAGGAGTACGAGCTGGCAGTGCGCGATGAGCTCGCCGCATCGCTCCCAGACGCCACAGTGCTCGCTGATGTGCGCTTGCCGGGCATTCGCTCCCAGACCGAGCGGCAAATCGACGTACTCATCGAAGAGCGCCTCAGTGGCCATCTCGTTCGCACTGCTGTCGATGCGAAGCTTTACTCTCGGCCGCTCGACGTCAAAGATGTTGAAGATTTCATCGGTATGCTCGGAGATATCGAGGTAGAGCGCGGGCTGCTTGTGACAAAGACTGGCTACACTAAAGCGGCTATGGCGCGAGCATTTGCAGACAGTGTCGACCTTGACCTTGACATCCTTTCACTTGAAGAATTCAAACAGTGGCAGGGCCGTGCTGCACTTCCCTTCTCGGGCCCGCACGTTGTCGCACTGTTTGCGCCCTTTGGCTGGGCCATCGACGCCCGCACGGTTCCACAGTCGTATTTGGCGCGACTTTACCGGCGTGGCCTTTCGGCCGAGCAGGCTGAGGATCGCTGGGAGTGGATGTATCTCAACATCTGGGCGAGACACCATCCAGTAAACTCTCTCGACGACCTCATCGCGCAGCAGAGTACGGATCTACTTTCAGCATCCTCGAATCGTGCCATTATCACTCAGCGAGAGGTTGATTTCCGAGTTAGCGAACGCACAGTCGTTCGGCGGGCCGAGATGCCTCAGTACAGGACGGCAGAGATTACGGGTTTCGTCGAGTTCCGCGACTTCATCTGTTTCGTGGTGCTGTTCACGCCCCTGCACCTTGAGCGACGCAACACTCGCAAGCTGGAGTATCTTCTGCGCAAGATGACGCCGGGTACCGTTGTGAAAGCGACATAACGATGCTTGCTGCTTATGACCGCTGATGCGGATAGGTTGGGCGACGTTTCGCGTCCGAACCAGCAGCTGCACAGACCGCCACGCCACCGCCGGTGCCCCGCGCTTGCCGATGCGCTGCGGAACCGGTAGATTGCCATCAACCTTCATGACGAAGAACAGAATTCCAATCTCGGCGGACCAAGCTGCTGAGGCGATGTTCGCCTCAGATCGAACATGTTGCGTATGTAACGAACGCGGCAAGACAGTTCAGATTCATCATATCGATGAAGATCCCAGCAACAATGGCACAGAAAATCTGGCCGTCCTGTGTTTAGAGTGTCACAACGAGACTCAGATCAAAGGGGGGTTCGGCCGAAAATTGAACAGCGACTTAGTCGTCAAATATCGTAACGAGTGGCTCTTTCGAGTATCGAAACGAAGGGATGAAGCAGATAGTCTAGCCGTGAGCAAGGTATCAGGTGTTAAGTCACGCATGCAAAAGTCAGAAACGATTCCTTATTCTGAAGAGCGGTCAAATATGATCCTAGAGTACGTCAACTCTCTTCCATCTCTGCGAAAGCAACTACGGCAAAAATCCAAGGTTGAGTGGGATAGTGGCGTAACATCTAGAACGGTCACTGCCTCATATGAGTATGTTGATGCACTGCAAGGCATACTCGTTACTCTTGCCAGCTTCTATCCAATCGGCAATTTCGGAGGAGATGATCCACATAAGTTCTTTTCCGAAATTATCTCTTCCCGTTACGCCTGGCACAGGTCGCATGCCGAACCTCATGGCTCTGGTACCGGTGGAACAATCGTAAATGTAATGACCAGTAGAAATGTCATTTCGGATGTCGAAAAGATGGTCGAAGATATGGCCCATTCGTTAGTAGGGTACGATGACCGATTCAACTGGCGAGAGTGGCCGAAGCATTGGAATGAAGAGGCAATCTAACATCGCCATCAACGCGGACTGCTTCGAAAGAGGCAACGAGATCATGAGCGTTCAACCCTTTGTCTTGAGGCCAGATCAGCATGAACCCGCATTGAGTGTGGTGGGAACACAGGTAACGGTGTTGGCGCCGAACGCGGCGACGCAGATCACCTTGTAGCAGGGCGAAGAAAGAACAGGTCCTCCGCCGCATCGCTGGCAGTATACTTAATTGCCGGGCACGAACGGCCGTACAGTGCTATATTGATGGTCATATCTGGAGGTGCCAGGATGGATTGGAAGCCTCACATTTCGACTGATCCGCACATCATGCATGGCGCTGTGTGCTTTCGAGGGACGCGAATTCCGGTGTCGGTGGTTCTGGACAATCTCGCTGCAGGCGAAACGCCTGAATGCATTCTCGATCAATACCCTTCGCTTCAGCCTGAGCATATTCCCGCAGCGATAGGCTACGCGGCGGACTTAGCAAGAGAACGTATCGTTCCCATCCCCGCTTAAGCGCAAAGGATGCCGATCCGATTCAAACTCGACGAGAGTCTTCCTCGTAATGCTCAGGTCTTGCTTCAGCAGGCCGGTCACGACGTCCATACCGTGCTCGCCGAGCACCTGGGAGGCAACCCCGATCCACGAGTGTTCAGTGCGGCTCAGGCTGAGGAAAGAGTTCTCGTCACGTTCGATCTCGACTTTTCCGATATCCGTGTTTATCCGCCAGCAGGCCACTATGGCATCTGGGTATTGCGTCCTCACACGCAAAGCATCGAGAACACACTGGTTTTGTTACGATCCGCCTTACGGGTTCTTGACGATGAGCCTACGCAAAAGCGGTTGTGGATCATCGAGCCTGAACGGGTTCGTATTCATGAATAGGTGGTGATTTTTCGTCTAGACTGAGCGAAGATGCTGGTTCCAATATAAACATTCTCTAAGCTATCCCCATCGTCCCAAAGAACATTTCCATAAACATCGCCGGACTGTTTTTGGATCTCTTCACTCACCTAGTGCTCCGCATTCTCACCCTTCGATCATCCTGTTATACTGTCACATCTCTTCTCCACCGGGAGATCTTGCGCATGATCCCTCCGATCTGGGACGAATTCGCCGAGCTGGCCCTGAAACGCATTGCGGGGTCAGGCGCTGAGTACGGCG
>CAZJOQ010000193.1:0-6158 GCA_964547625.1 uncultured Nitrospira sp. | reverse complement strand
CCGAGCCAAGATCGCCCTGGATAAGACAAGAACAGCATGAATCACTACACTAGCATCCCACGGCGCTCCTGATACGAGAACTCAAGGAGGCGGGCAAAGTCTCGGTGACGGGAAAGACCAAGTCCTCCAGATGGTTCCCTCGCCTACCTTCCAGCATGATTGCGCCACCGTACGCGCACAAACGATCAATCTGGCGCAATAAATCGCAGAAGTCAGCAGTTTTAGAGCCCTTTTACACGTCTCTTCAGCGCAATCCGGCGCAATCAGAAAAACCTATTCCACCACGTCGGCAGCCAGTCATCAATCTGTGGGACGATTTGATTAAACCACGGTCCTCACTGCCCTTTCATCAATCCACCTCACCTCTGCGACAGTTAGTAGACGTGTCTGCTGATCGATCAGCTCTCCTGTTGTCTCTTCTTTCATCAATAGGAAACTATTTCACCGTTCACGGTCTTTCTCTCGCCCCCTCTCCATTTCTTGACTACGGCCTCGTGCTCCCAGATAGCGCACCAGATCCACCGCCAATTGCCGATCCTCTCCACGATCTGACCGGGCTAACGTCCGCATCACCTGCTCGTAATTCCGCATGACTTCCGGGGCTCGTCCATGCCGGCGCATGGTGCGCTTCAGGCGTTCCAGGGTCTCCCCTTTTTTGCTCGGTTCATGCAGATGCTTCACCGTCCAGCGTTCCTGGTTCGTACGATGGAGGCGACTGGTTGTCGTGGCCTCAATCCCATGGTCTCGTAAGGCCTCTGCAAACCCCTCCCGCCATCGTTGGAGATCCGGCTTTCTTGGATTCAAGCGAATCCCGTCGAGGCCTGCGGCCTTCACCGTGAGGTGGACATGCGGATGTGGAGAGGGGTTCGGATCCGGATCAGTCTCAAAGGTATGGAGCACCATGGCGTATTGAAAACCTGAGAACTCCCGCTTGGCGAAGTCACGGGCCGCCCGTTGGACTGACAACGGATCGGTGCGCTGCGGCATGGAGAGGACGAGATGAAAGGCGTCGCGCATGGTGGAATCCACGGCGATCGGCATGCCGCCATCCCGCCATTCGGTCTTCAGATCCGCCACCGCCTCGTTCCCCTTGATCACCTGGCCATCTTGATCCTCGATCTCCAAGAGCCCATCACGAGAAATGTAGGTGAGGTTGTTCGAGATGCCCTTCATCCCTTTCGGCGCCCTGACAAGTTTCACCACCACTTGCGGCGAACGGCGAACCATCGCCTGCAGGGTCTGCCTCACATAGGTGGTCCGAGCCTGTGGTGTGCTGAGCCGTCCGCCTGGACTCACTGGCTTGGGGGAGCCAAGCGGCGTGCGCGTGGTGCGACGTGGCCGTGATGAGGTTTCTCGTGACACGTTGAACAGCCGGCTCCCCCACTCGTCCAATCGCTCGTTGTTGCGGGTGACTGATGTTGTCATTGGATGTGCCAGCGCTCCACCGTCCCACGCAAGACATCGGACACCTTGTCGGTGTGGGCTCGTATCACGCGGGAGAGTTCGGTGATGAGGTCCACTCGGAAGGCGTTCCGGTTCTCAGGGGACGTATTCAACACTTTCGCAATCTGGTTCAGGTTCCTTCCCAGGGCGAGGAGTTGCTGATTCGACCGGGTCAATCGTTCCAATTCCGGCTGTCCGACCTGCGGCTGTCCGGTCAACTTGGTGCGCACCATCGCCACCACCCATTTCGTCGGCACATAGCCTTCGTGACCGGCCATCTTCTTCAAGGCAGCAAGCTCTGAGGTCGTTAGATTCAGTTCAATGCGGGCGGTGGCCCGTTCTTTCCGAGGCGTGACACGCAACCGAGGCGCCGGAGCCCGCGTTGCTCTTCGGTCCATGGCCTCCCGAAGGGCGTTCCGGAGAGCATGACTCGGGGTGATGCCGTGCTCCTGACACCAGGCCTGCCAGGGTGCTTTCAGGTCACCTAGATCCACCGTGACCGTGGTCGTCCGTTTCGCCCGTTGCCCCATCAGCTCACCCGCGCCAGGCTAAGTCGAGACGCCCCGCGCCCATCACCGACCTGGGTCTGATTCTGGCGTCCGGGGGTGGTCATAGGAGGGGCACAGAACATGGGCACAAGCATACGATAAACCCATAATGTAAGACAACTACGGGCAACCGCCATATCCTGCAACATATAAAAAGAGGATAAGAATAGAGGAAAGAAGAGAGGTCGAGGCCCACCCAAAACCCTCGAAGGCAGCGCCAACACACCTCTCACCGACCTCCCTAAACCGAGCTCGATTAAGCAAGGCGCGACGCCTCTCTTTCCCCAATGGGGCGGTAGCCTGCGCCACGCAATAGGAGAGCTGTCGATCTTTACCACCTCCAAACTCACCCGATAAAACCCCAATGGCACCCGTGTCTTGTCCGCTACAGGCCTCTCTGATAGGTTATCCCGTAGCTGCCGTATCCGTTCTTCCGTGTTGAGGAGCAATCCGATGCCTACAGTCATCCAGGCCGTCTATGAAAATGGCGTGTTCAAACCGGTAGGGAAGATCGACTTACAGGAGCACCAACAGGTCGAAATCGTCCTGAGCGAGATGTCGAGCGTGACACAAAAGACCCAAGGGATCTTAAAAGGCCTGGACGATGACGCCGTCAATGACATTGCCCTTTCTCCTGAATTCCTGCCTGAAGAATGTGGACAAGAAGCTCTTACCACCGCTGCCTTCGCGCGGGTCTGGAACAACCCAGCTGACGCCGACTATGACCAGTTATGACTTCGGGGATGTGGCCTTAGTCCCTTTCCCGTTTCCGGACAGCCGATCGTCGGTTCAATGCGCACCTCGCGAAGTTGAACAAGCACGACAGAAAGGGAGACCGCCATGGCAAACACACTGCGTGAGAAGATCAAGAAACTGGGAAAGAAGCGCCAGGACAAAATCCACGCACGAGCGGCCCAACTGATTGCCCAAGAATTGTCGTTACGCGAGCTCCGGGAAGCCCACTGGTTGACGCAGCAAGAAATCGGCGAAATTTTAGGGATCGGGCGACACGGGGTCTCGCGTCTCGAAAAACGAACCGACCTCCTTCTCTCGACGCTCAGAGACTTCATAGAAGGAATGGGTGGGAGACTGTCTCTGATTGCGGAGTTCCCCAATCAACGGCCTGTCATCGTATCCGGCTTCACCGATCTTGACAGCAGCCGGCCCTCGCACAAAGAAAAGAAAGCGGTACATGGCTAGGGTCTCGGGCCGTCACAGATTACACGCCCCTTTCTGACTGGGACGCGGCGCACGGTCTCGCGGCGTTGCGCAGAGGTCCACATAACAGAAGCGCCGGTTGGCGCCATGTTGACTCCTGCCCGATGGTCCTCGAATCCTTCCGAGAGACAGAAGGCGATTGTCGGCGTCGCGCGTTCGCCGCAGATCGTCTTCTGATCTCCCCGAGCTTCGACTCGTCCTCTCCTGTCGTGTTCATGTTGCCTCTCCATTCGTGGTGAGCTCGCTCACGATGAGAACGGCCACATCGCCTTGCCCCTCCCGTCTTTTTCACCCATATGGTTGCGCCCCTCACCCACGCGGGGGCGCAACAGATTTCTCAGTCTGTGGCCACGCACGGCTGCACGCGTGACACCGTCTGCGGTGGCGCGGTTGCCACGGGCGTGCCACACTCCTTAATGAGGGACAGCTGTTCTCTCGGCACGGTCGAGCCGCGTTGCGCGGGACGACGGTGCTCGATCTGGCGCGGCCCGTGTGCGGGATCCCTGGTACCTTTCCTAGAATAGTGTTAGGATAGTGTCTTGATAGTGGCGCATGGCGACCTGGCTGTTTGTTGAATGGTTGTTGATCTGGATCTTGGACACGACGACGTTCGTGTTCGAATGGGACCAGGGCAACCGCACCAAAAGTGCGACCAAGCACGACGTGACCACTGACGAAGTGGAGAGCGTGTTTCGGCGGAAACGAGCCGTCCCACTCGGCATATAGACCAGCCCCGTCGTGAACGAACTGCGCCTGGGACTGGTGGGGCAATCGGACCGTGGACGCGTACTGCAGGTGGCTTTTACCTTCCGAAGCAGCAAGATCCGCGTGATCAGCGCCCGCCCGGCGCATCGAAAGGAGCGAAATCAATATGACACGATGGCGCGTGAAATCTTCCCCGACCTATAAAGGCCCGTTTGACCTCGCGCCCGAGCATGTACTCGCCGCCATGCGACGCTACAAGACGGCGCGGAAGAAACCGACGAGTGTGGCCCTCGACGAGCGCACCCTCAAAGAACTGAAGGCGCTGGCGTCCCATCAAGGCATTCCCTATCAGGTCCTCATGCGCGTCTTTATTCTCCGTGGGATCGAGAGCATGAAACAGGCCTCGTAACCCACGCGCCCACACTATCTACGCATTCGCGGTCGGGGTGTGGCACGGCGTCTCCCGACGCGGTGCCACAGCTGTATAGTTGCCCAAGCCCCTCCCCCAACCTCCCCTACTTTTTCGGTATGGTCTTAAATCCTGGACCCTCTCATAAGTGCCACGTGCGTTCTGCGTTTTCTGTCCTGCGCAATAGCTATTAGGGGACAGAAGCTCTCGTGTGGCGCAGGGATCGCGGCAGACCATGCACTACTTACAGGACGAAAGACGGATCGACGATCGCAACAAGGGGTTGTGATGCAGCGTCACCTTCTCGAGCCGGGATATTTCGATCTTCAGGCACTAGCGGCCTACTCGTCCTGCTCAGTCCGATGGCTGAGGGATCGGCTCGTGGATCGCCTGCGTCCACTGCCCCACTACCGGATCGAAGGGAAAATCCTCGTGAAGCGAGAAGAGTTCGACCACTGGCTGTCGAGCTCGCACGTCGTCAACTCGACTGATGGGCTGATCGAGATTCTGTGATAGCTCACATGCGGCCGTCGAAGCGGAGCGCTTGACACCGGGAAAGGGAGTCAAACACACTATGCGTCCTATGAGTGTCACAATTCGAGAGTGGAAAGGGGCGTGGTGGATTTTCATCAACCACCACGGTACCCGCAAGGCTAAGCGTATCGGCACGGGAACGGTGGGCAAGAAGGCCGCGAAACAGGCGGCTCAACAAATTCAAGCCCGACTGGCACTGGGGCAAACGGCGTTCGACCGCCCACAGACCAGCGTGTCCTTGGACGCCTACGTCGAGACATTTCTCGAACGGATTGAACAGACCCGCAAACACACCACACACGCCGACTACCGAAAAATTTTCGCTTGCTACGTCTTCCCGGTCTTCAAAGGTCAGGACCTCCAGCAGATCACGCGGGAGAAGGTGAAGGCCTTCGCGGTCGGGTGCCTGCAACGCGGCTTGTCGGCAAAGACCGTGCAGAATATCATCCGTACGTTAAGCAGCCTCTTCAGTCATGCGCTGGAGGACAACCTAATCACTGCCAATCCAGCGTTGAGACCGGGCAAGTTTTTGCCGAAGATCAGCAAGCGGCGTTCGATCAACCCACTGACCCGCGAGGAGCTCGCGCTCTTCTTGGCCCACACGAAGACCGTTGCGCCGACACTCTATCCTGCATTCTTCTGTGCAGCCCGTACCGGATTGCGGCAAGGCGAGCTCCTGGCCCTTCAGTGGGAGGATGTCAGTTTCGCCGGGCGTTTCGTAGAGGTCCGTCGGAACTTCACACATGGCAAGATGACCACGCCCAAGAGCGGCGAATCTCGACGGGTGGACCTGTCTCGGGAACTGACTGCCACCTTGGAAACACTGCAGCTTGATCGGCAACTAGAAGGCGTCACACGAGGATGGAAGGAAGTCCCTCCATGGGTCTTTTGCAACGAGCAAGGCCAGCCCCTGAATCAGAATCGGATCCGCCTGAAATTCTTCCGGCTGCTGAAAGGTGCGGGCGTGCGACAAGTCCGGTTCCACGACCTCCGCCATTCGTTTGCCTCACTCCTCCTGCAGAACGGCGAAAGCCCGGTCTATGTGAAAGATCAGATGGGCCACAGCTCCATTCAGGTGACCGTGGACCTCTACGGCCATCTGATTCCTGGTGGGAATAAACAAGCCGTCGACCGACTCGATACGCCAGTGCTACAGCCAAATTCTGCAACCTCGGCGCAACCAGCAGCGACGTTCACCGGACCAAAATCTTCAGATCTGCTGATCCCCCAAGAGGTTATGATGAGGGGGTATGGGGTGGATGACGGGTTTCGAACCCGCGACCTCCGGATCCACAATCCGG
>CAZJOQ010000192.1:0-6177 GCA_964547625.1 uncultured Nitrospira sp. | reverse complement strand
TTGTTCGACCAACCCATTCTCGATCGTGAAGCCCATTCGTTCTATCAGCCGAGTGAGTAATGTGAAATGGGCGCGCGAGTCAGTCGCAACGGCCAGCTGTTCAGCCGTCGCCAGTTGTATGGTATACACCAGTGAGGCGGAGGTTTTCAGTAGGGCAAGGCCATAGTCGAAGAGATCAGCTTCTCTGCCGATGAGCCGTCGCCGGCTGAGTTGACGGATACCGGCCACCGTAAAGGGAGTCGTCTCGAACGAAACATCCTTCAGACGAACCATCAAGGGCTGCTCAGCATGGCCATCGTTGTGACGCCCAGTGATGTCTGTGCCGTCGAACAGACCGCGTTGGAATCGGCGATTCTCCACCAGCGCGCGATGAAAGAGCCCACGCCACGTTGAATCTGTCAGATCACCATCCACGGCGATGCAGGTGTCCGGCTTGAGCGGTCCGCTGACGTTGTAACCCTGCACCAGTCGCTTGCTTGCCAGGAGGTCGGGGAAGGAATCTCCCATACGTTCGGGAAAGGCCGTTGTCCCGCAGAAAGGACTGACTTGTATGGCCATATAGTCCCGGAAATGCACCTGCTGATACCGCTCCAGCAGCCACTGCAAGGTGCGCTCGTGGCACAGATGGAAAGGATAAAATATGACGCCGGATCGTGTCATGCCAGTGATTCAGAATAACTGCTCTGCAACCGTATCCGCAAGCTGTCGTCCCAGGGGCAATGGAACGGAAGCGGTGATATTGCGCCACAGCGATTCTAACCGTTTAAAAATACTGTATGAGAAATGGGGGTCAGAGAACTATTTCGTTGTTGGAGGGAATCAGCGAGAAAGTTGGGGGACTACCAATCGGAGAAACACGGGGGGCGACCAAAACAAGCTATGGCCTACAATGAAATGGCACACTGCCCCCCATTCTCAATTCCGGGTGAAATCCCCAATGCAAGCCAACCGATTAGTTCTACGCATCGGCTCCTTATCTGACATACGCGGCCACGACTTCAAACGGCATCGGCATGCCTTCAACGATCGGCATAGAAAAACTCGCGGCATGTCGATGCCCGCCGCCCCCATGGGCCTGTGCGATCCTCGACACGTCGGCGCCACCGTCTCGGGAACGGAGGCTGACATACCGCCGACCATCTCGCTCATACCACAGGAGACAAAAAGGATGGTTGGAAACTAGGCGTTCGCCCAACTCACTGCGGAGGATTGTGCTGTGAACCGCCGGGACCGTCTCGCCTTCGAAGCGCACCAGCACGGCGGTCCGTAGCAGTTTGTCGATAAACTGTTCCTGTGCTCGGAGAATCGCCCGCCCTTCTATGACTAACGATTCCCGCTGCAGGCCGCTCCACACGGCAAAGTCGAATGGGTACGATTCGATCGCGGCATTGATCTCCCGACTGTCCGGCAATCGCCAGTGATGCAGATCTTTATCCTGCACATACTGCAACAACCAGGGTGCCGCAGTTCGATGCGCCCATTCCCAGGCGAGGACGGCCCCGGACTTGTCCTGTTCATAGTGCGTATAGGGCAGATCGCCGAGCGCCTGCTGCGCCGTGACATGGTGATCGAGAATCGCCAATGCCGACGCCGAGCTCGCCAACTGTTCGATAGTCGGACGAGCATAGCTGAAATCGAGAATCACCAGACGTTTTCCGGCCAGACCCTCGGGCGGCGGCTGACCATGCCGGGCCATCACAAACCGAGCCGTCGGGCAACGAGTCCAGACCGCCCAGGCTGCGCCGAACCCATCGGGACAATCGGCGTGGTACAGGACGACCTCCGGTTCGAAAAACGGCAGTGTGTCCTCCTGAGTCTCCTTCATCACACAGTCACTCCTGAGGTTCGACGGTGGGCGCAAGAGAGGCCAGCACCTTCGCGGCATCGAGCGCGCCGTACGTGACGATCAGATCGGCGCCGGCTCGTCGCATGGAACCGAGTGATTCCAGCAAGGCGTCTTCGTATCCGAACACGCCGGCGGCCGCTGCCGCCTTGAGCATGGCGTATTCCCCACTCACGTGGTACGCCGCGACCGGAAGCGCCGTGTGCGCTCGCACCACACGCACGATATCCAGGTAGGGCAATCCGGGCTTCACCATCAGCCAATCAGCACCCTCTGCTTCATCGAGCCTGATTTCCCGCAGGGCTTCTCGGTGATTTCCAGGGTCCATCTGATAGGTCCGTTTATCACCGATACGCGGCGCGCTCTCCAAGGCTTCGCGAAACGGGCCATAAAATGCCGAGGCGTACTTCACGGCATAGCTGCAGATACCGACGTGTGGATAACCGGCCTCGTCCAATGCCTGACGGATCACACCGATCCGCCCATCCATCATGTCCGAGGGAGCCACCAGATCGGCGCCGGCTTGCGCTTGGACGACGGCCATCTCTGCCAACAACGGAAGCGTCGTATCGTTGTCGATCTTACCGTTGATCACCACGCCGTCATGCCCATCCGATGAATAGGGATCGAGCGCCACGTCGCTGAGGATTAAAAGGTCCGGCGCAGCGGCTTTCATGGCGCGAATGGCCCTCGACATCAGCCCATCGCGATTGCGACTCTCTTGTCCTCGTGGGTCCTTGAGATAATCCGGCACGACCGGGAACAGCGCAATTCCAGCGAGGCCGGCGCAAGCAGCTTCCGCAACCTGCTCGATCGCCCGATCGATCGACACCCGTGCGCAGTTCGGCATGGAGGCGATCGGCGTCATCTGATCGACTCCCTCTTGCACAAACAGGGGCCATATCAGATGCTGTGGGGCGAGCATACCGGACGATCGCCTCGCCCGGAGCGCCGCACGTTCGTGATGGAGTGTGGACGATTCATGTCGTGACGCCGGAATCGGATGGAGGCTCATTCCCAAGGCTCCTTCACGAGCTGCATGAGACAGTCAACCGCACTAGTCGTAAGCGACCGACCTTCCATCACATTCGACCAAACCGCTTCCCACCGGATGACCGCCGGCACAATCGTGAATCCCTTACTCTCCACGGCAACCCGCATGGTCGATGTCGGCCACTCCACAACTTGATTCCATAAGACCCGCATAGCGGGATCCTTCCCTTCGACTCGGAAAGCTATGCGCAGAGCCGCCAACCCCTCCAGCGCCCAGATGTCCGGAAAAGAGGGACGGACCGGCACGAAGACCCGGTCAGCACCGCGCAAAATGCTCGTCGTCATGTCGGACAGGGTCGGGGGGCCATCGACGACCATCCACTCGAACATCGGCGCAAATCTGGCAACCTGGTCGTGCACGATCGGCTGAATTTGAGAGCGGGCCACGACGCGGAACCGTTCTCCCCAGCGGCTCGCCCATTCGCTTGCCGTCCCTTGCACATCCGCATCCAACAACAGCACGCGAGCCCCCTGCTCCGCCAACGCCATCGCGGTCGCAATCGCCAGGGTTGTTTTTCCGGTACCACCCTTCTGATGGATAAACGCGACCGTTTGCATGGCCATAGCTTACGCGGCATCTGGCCATCGATACCGAATCTGCCCCCCGACGAACGTCATCATCACTCGGCCACGCAATCGCCACCCACCAAACGGCGTATTCCGTCCTTTTGAGTAGAACTGGTCGGGATCAACGACCCATTCACACGCGCGATCCACCACGGCGATGTCGGCAGACACACCAGGCGCCAGCGTACCGCCAGGCAATCCCAACAGTCTGGCCGGCTTACTGGTCAGGCACTGCACGGCTTGCTGGAGAGACAAGGCCCCTTCCTCGACAAGCCGCAGCGACAGTGCCAGCGCCGTCTCCAGTCCAACAATCCCGAACGGGGCCCGATCCATCCCCCATTGTTTTTCATACTCGGCATGTGGAGCATGGTCGGTCGCAATCGCATCAATGGTCCCGTCTGCAAGACCCTTGAGTAACGCGGCTCGATCCTGTTCGCTCCGTAAAGGAGGATTCATCTTGGCATTCACGCCTTGCTCGCGAACCGCTTCGTCTGTCAGCGTGAAATGGTGAGGACAGACCTCTGCCGTCACCGGCAACCCCTTGGCTTTCGCCTGACGCACCAGATCTACCCCGACCGCCGTGCTGAGATGGGCCACGTGCAGGCGCGCGCCTGTGGCTTCGACCAGCTTGATGTCGCGCGCGATCATTCGAAATTCCGCGCCTTTCGGGATGCCCCGTACCCCCAGTGCATTAGACACCGGCCCTTCGTTTATACACCCACAGCCGGACAGGATAAGATCTTCGCAATGGTCGATCACGGGTAAGGCAAGAGCCGAAGCCTGCTGCATGGCCTGCCTCATCAGTTGATCCTCCATCACCGGCCGTCCATCATCAGACACCGCGACACAACCGGCCTTCTTCAATGCCAAAAAATCGCTCAGTTCACGTCCAGCCGATCCCCTCGTAATAGCCCCGATCGGATACACGTTGGCACGATCGGCTTCTCCAGACTTCATCCTGATCAGCTGCGTCACCGTCGGCTCGTCGTTCACCGGCTTCGTGTTCGGCATGCAACAGATCGAGGTAAATCCCCCTGCCGTCGCTGCAGCCGCCCCTGTCGCGATCGTCTCCTTGTATTCAAACCCCGGCTCACGCAAATGCACATGGAGATCGACGAGGCCCGGCAACACCAGTAACCCCGACACATCAATACAAACCGCTTCTTCGGGGGGACAGACGTCAGGAGACACCACAGCGTCGATCACTCCGTTCTTGATCCAGACATCTGCTTCTCCATTCCACCGACCCGGATCGAGCACCCAGCCACCCGCTAGGACGAGGACAGAGCGTTCCCCCTCAGTGTTTCGCCTATTGACCATCCGTCACCATCGGTCTAGAATTTTTGGAGAGCCAAGTCATACCCAACTCTGCCCACGAAAGGAGTCCTGCAATGAACGACCATCCCATTCATGAGCAGCATGGTCATCAGCATGGAGCGAACTGTGGTCATCCGGCCGTGATCCATGATGACCACACCGATTATCTGCACGACGGACACCTCCACCATCTGCATGACGACCATATTGATGAACATCGGCTCGATATCACCACACGAAATCCTGCGGCATGCACTCCGACCCATCGCTGCAATGGGCATGAGGCCGGGCATCGCCATGGCACGAACTGCGGACATCAAGCGGTGCCCCATGGCGACCATGTCGATTACCTTGTCGCTGGCCATCTGCACTTCGCCCATGGCGCGCATTGTGACGACCATGGGGTCCTGCAACTCGCCTAGAGGTTATTCTTCGGTGGTGGCCCGGGGCGTCGGACTCGATGGCGCCTCGATCCTACCGACCAGCCGTTCCAGAAATCCTCTTACTGCGGCCGCCCGCATCTGATCGTGCGGTATTTCGACTTCTACAAACACACCGTCCTGTAACGCGAATAGTCCATGAACGATGCGATGATGATCCTCCACGCCAACTCCGAACGCCAACACGAAGGCCTCGCGATGAACCGGATCCGCGCAACACAGTGAATACCCAGCCGATCGGATGTTGGAATGGAACCGGTCCACTTCGCGCCAATGATCCTCATGATCTGCGGAAACGTGCACGATTGTGAGCCCCGGCAGCCGCGCATGCCCCTGCTCTTCAAGATCGACAATCTGGGCAAGACAAGCATGCTTCTCAATATTCGGCAGCGTCGACAGCACCACCAACCCGCACCGAAGGCTGTCCGCCGTGAGCGGCTTATCCGCCAGACGAGCGGCTGGAATGACGAACTCGGCAGTCAGGCGCTCTCCGCGACGAGGCACGTGGCCCAGCAAGTGAATCCGATCACTGCCGAGGTGTGCAGTTCTCTTCATGTCATCCCTGATCGCCATGTCTCGCCTTAGACAGTGTCACCTTGCAGGCTGCTCAAAAAGGTCGTCAGCAAGACCGCAGGCGAGCCAAAACCTGAGGCGTACCGTCAGAGGTACGTTGAGGATTTTGACGAGCCGAGAACACAGTTGACGGCCTTTTTCAACAGCCTGACTAATGCGGCAGTATGGTCAACAGGGCAATCGTCACCATCCCCACGATCATCATGGCAAACTGCCAGACCCCCTTGGCTGCTCCCATCCGTCCATGCAAACCAGGCACGAGGTCGGCCAAGCCGATATAGAGAAAACTCGCAGCCGCCACACTGAGGGCATAGGGAACGATCGCCTCCGCATAGGCGAGGCCTCCGTAAGCAGCGACGACACCAACCAATGTCCCCATCCCCG
>CAZJOQ010000191.1:0-6211 GCA_964547625.1 uncultured Nitrospira sp. | reverse complement strand
ATGGCGATCTCTACGAGGGTGAAACCGCTTTCCTCTGATCGGGCCTGGCTTAGAGTGGTCATTCCTTTCCTCATGGCGCATCCTAAGCGAGCAAGGGCCATGCCGTTCTAAACACGATGCGTTTTCCATGTAACCTCTTGATTTGATGGTATTCATTCTTGGCCGAGGCCGCGCAAAGTCGGTCATTTTTCGCGCTTATGCACGACAATTTTCGGCGAGGATCCTGTACCGTTTCGTACAGCAGAACGACTGGAACTGATTGACAGAATGCGCCATTATCACTAGCCTGCATAATTCATGACGGTTCGTCGCGAAATCGTGGAGTCGCGTTGCGACACGGGCAAGCGCAGCCGCGAAGGAGGGAGGCATACTTGAAACAGTATGTTGACTGACTGAGCGGCGAGCACGCCCGCCGCAAGGCTTGTCGCAGCAGCGAATCCGCGATTGCAGCAGAAGCGTTCATGAATTATGTAGGCTAGGTTCCGACTATGACGATTCCTGGTGAAACATCAGGCTCAGAGGAATGGTGTGGATCTCAGTCTGATCTACGTCGAGAAGTTCGATGAATCGAGAGTGTCGCAAAATCCCACGGCATGCCATCCAACTTCCTTGCGCCTATGGGAACATCGACCGGCAGTGGAAGGGTACGGTCTTAAACCTTTCGCCTCAGGGCTGCACCATGAGCGGGGAGGAATTGCCGCCCGTCTCCTCCTATCTCTCCTTGGAAATCGATCTCCTGAACGGCGAGCCCACGATCCATATTGAACTGGCAGCCGTTCGCTGGGTGTCGGGGGATCGCTGTGGGGTGGAGTTTATTCGGATTTCTCCTGATACGCTGTTGCAATTAAAATCGTTCGCCTTGCTGTTGGAAGCCTCCCCCTGAGCGGCATGGTGAGGCGTGAGCTGATTCTACTTCATCGCGACGGCCCGCACTTGGCGATAGGTCGTGACGCCACTCACTACCTTCTGAATGCCGTTTTGCAGTAAGGTGACCATGCCGTCTCGCATGGCCATACTGAGGATTTCAGCGCTTCGCGCTCTCCCCTGAATCAGATTCTTGATCTCTTCCGACCCGACGAGCAGCTCATGCAGGGCCACTCGTCCCTTGAAGCCGCTGTGATTGCACGCCTCGCAGCCTCGTCCGCGATAGAGGGTAAAGTCTTCCGTGTACTCCACGCCCAACTTCTCCCAATAACAAGCTCCATAGCCGTGCGCCAACTCATCGTATTCCTGCTTCGTGGGGTGATAGCCTTCTTTGCACTGGGGGCAAATGCGCTTGCAGAGGCGCATCGCAAGGATACCCAACATCGCATCGGCGAAGTTGAATGGGTCGCATCCCATGTCCAACAGTCGCGTGACGGTCTCCACTGCGCTGTTGGTGTGCAGCGTGCTCATCACCAGATGGCCGGTGAGGGACGCTTCTATCGCGATGTCGGCGGTTTCTTTGTCACGCATCTCTCCGATCATGATCACGTCCGGATCGGCTCTGAGGAACGCGCGCATCGCCGACGCAAACGTGAGCCCGATCTTGGGATGCACCTGAACCTGCCTCAACCCTTCCTGCGTGATTTCGATGGGGTCTTCCGCCGTCCAGATCTTTCGCTCATCGGTGTTGATGTGTTTCATCACCGCATGCAGCGTGGTGGTTTTCCCGGAACCCGTCGGTCCCACGCAAAGGAAGATCCCATAGGGGCGCTCCGAGAGTTCTTTGACGGTTTGGAGAACGTCCGAAGCAAAGTCCATGGCTTCCAGAGGCATCGTTTCCTTGGCGGTCAGAATGCGCAGAACGACATCTTCGTTGTTTCCTGCCGTCGGCAGGGTTGCCATTCGCAGTTCGATTTCTCGATCCTTGGCCAGTTTGTAGCGGATTTTCCCGTCCTGAGGCTTACGCCGCTCGGCAATGTCCAGATTGGCCATGATTTTCAAGCGCGAGACAATGGCCCTGCGGTAGACGGCTGGAATGCGCATGTAGGTAAAGCAGCTGCCGTCGACTCGAAAGCGTACCGCTGTTTCTTTGCGATCGGAGTAGGGCTCGATATGGATGTCGGACACTCCGAGCCGGTAGGCTTCGGCGATAATTTGGTTGGCCAGGCGCACGATGGCCGAGTCGTTTTCGTCGATCTCTCTCGATTCACTCTCGACGTTCCGCTCAATGCCGGCCTCATCGACGAGCTCGCCGAGGATTTCAGTGATCGAGCCCCGACTGGCATGTCCTGTGGCGACAAGCAGGTATTGCTCGATATCGCGCCGAAGTCCGACGGAAAAGCGCACCGTCGTGCCCGGAAAAGCGCGTCTGATATCGAGGCCTTTCTCCAAATCGTGTGGGTCATTGATGACAACATCGAGAACGGTTCCCTGTCGCTTCACGGGTATCCAAACGTTTCGACGAAGATAATCAACACTGAGGTTTTTGAGGAGATCGGAGTCGATGACGGTGCGCTCATCGTAAGGAACATAGGGACATTGATAGAACTCACTGAGGACGGTCCCGAGTGCGGCGCGCGGAACGCGGTACTTTTCCAGCAGGATCGTTTCCAGGTCCACCTCCTGCGAGAGCGATTCCTCCACCGCCGTATCCAGATCCACCTGGCTGATCAACCCATGAGAGGCGATGCAATCCAAAAGGTTGGGCTCCATGGTCAGCTTAGGGGGTTGTTTAGCCATAGCCGGTTTTTTCAGGCTTCCACCCGAGAGAACGGTTCGTTTGGCACTTGTTGCATGGTCTTGCGTAATCATTTCACTGATCCTTTCCCATCGCCGATAAGAAGGTGTCTGTCCATGTTCCTCTCTTTGCTGTGTCAGTACCGTGCCATCCACGTTCCAGGAGCGCGATACACGACCGGCAACCCCCGGAACAGTCCCTCTCCAAGATCGTGGTCGTACCATACCTCCAGCGAACTGGTTGAATCTGATCGGGTAATAGTCTCCCCCGCCGACACGGCCCCATACAGCTTCACAGTTCCAGTGAGGGTGATGGTCCCGACGGCATAGAGCACTCCGTTGACGTGCATGCCCGACAACTGGATGGGCACTCGAGCGAGCACGTTGCCTTGATCAAGCGTTGGAGGGCTTAACGCCGGGATGGTCGAACCGGTTCCACTCGGCGCCAATTCGAGATGCCCCTGCATCACAACCGTACCCTCCAGGTATGGCGCTTTCAGCTTCAACACGCCGAGATTGTCGGGACGTGGCGGCATTTGGTCGAGTGTATCGATAAAGATCAAGCCCAATTGATCGCCGGGCGCTTGTGACCGTAGCGCTGCCTCCGGAGACAGGCCCTTACCGGGCTCCACGATCCCTTGGGGATAGAGAAGACCGTCGCGATCGATCGCGAAATATCGACCAAACCGTTTGGCCATCCGCTTTAGGTGTTCGTAGGGCCACTCATCGAAGCGCACTCCGGGGATGGGATCTTGACCTGTATGAAGGTTGGTCGGAACGTCCGTGATCGGCTGGGCAGGTGGTTGGGTCAGCTGCAGGTCTCCTCCCACCCAGGCCTCCATCCACCGATCCTCGCGCTGACCGATCTCGCCATAGCCTTGCGCGGTGAGCGGCGCGATGTCGCTTTTTCTCGGAAGATCCGCCGCCTGTTTGAGCACGAGGTCCTCGCCGACTTTCAAGTTGCCCCAGTGCAGCGTGACCGGCGATTCACCGCCTGGCCTGGGCTGGCCCAGGTGCCGACGCACCTGGACGGCGGCCTTCAACGCCGGCAGACTCAACGCGCGTAGCTGCATGCGGACCGATTGCCGTACGGAGCGGTCGGCATTGGTGACGATAGTGGTATCAACGGTGCAGAGGAGGCCTGGATCCATAGGCGCATAGACCTTCAGCTCCTCGACGCGCCCAAGGTGTTGCATGGCACGAAACATTCCGTTTTCCGGATTATTGAGGAGTTGATTGTCTGATTCGGTCTCCGCATGCAAGCGAACATCCGGAAGCTCCATGGTCCCCACGAATTGGGATCGGCCGCCGGCATCGAAAAACGACGGCGCGCCGTCCGCGTCATGATTTCTCTTGGTCAGAAGCGCCGCGATGGCCGGCGCGGCACTCGTGAGTCGTGGATCATGAAACCATCCCACGACGAGATCGGCAGATGCATCGGCGAGTTGTTGCGCGACGGTCAATCGGCCTGCCGCGCCGGCGCTGAGTGCCTCTTGCCCGCTGAGGTTTAAGAGTGTCGTTGCAAGCAATGAGAGAACCAGCACGATGACCAGGGCTCCCAGAAGCGCAATCCCTCGCTGATCACCGCTGACGTTTCTACCGGACATGATGGGTACCCTCCTACGATCGAATGCTCACTTCCCGCACCATGCGATGCAGGGGTTGACTTGAATGAATCTTCAGCACAACGCGTGTCACCTCTGAAGACTCTGTCGTTCTCTGTCCCAGGTCATTCCAGTATGAAATCTTCAGATCGCCGAGCTCGCCGATCAGAACACCGGCGCCCCCATCGACCATGCGCATGAGATTCGAGGTGCCGTTTTGGTTCTCCTTCACGTAATACTTCACTCGATTGATCACTTGTAGGGCCGCTCCATTGGGAAATGACGTCTCAACCGGTTCTACCAGAGTCAGTTGATATCGTTGTCCCGCCCGAGCGAGCCGATGTGATTCGCAAACGTGTGGCCCGCACAGACGGATGGTTTTCCCCTCTCCCCATCCTCTCCCATCCAGCACCGGAAGAACCGATGCACCGGGTGAAACCTCGGCTGTCGTGGTCGTTCGATGGTCCGCGAGATTGGCATGAAAGAGAAACTCTTTGGGGGCGGCTGTCTCGATGGTTCCGGCCGTCGCGAGCCGAACTTCTTGCTCGAAGACTTCCAGCCCTACCCGCAGATCTTGCTGATGACTGAGTGTGCGGTGTTGCTTGCCCGCATGAGTCTGGACGATGTTCAACGTGCTCAACGCCGTCGCGAGCACGGCAGTGCCGATCGCCAAACTGATCATCAATTCGCTCAGGCAGAGCCCGCCGCAGTCGGACAGGATCCTGACCCACGATTGACTTCTTTGAGGAGGCCTGACGGATGTGGCGCAGTTCATGGTTGCCCCGTGTAGTTTGGGTTCGCTCGGATGGTCGCCACCTGGACGTCTCGCCGTTGACCCCTCAAGGTTGAATAGGAGGCACCGGCCCGGATCGCCACGATTCCGGCGGCGTGAAGCGGCCTCTGCGGTTCGCCCTCAATGGTCCAGACAACCGTGATTCCATCGCGCTCGTACATAGCCGTATAAATCCCATCCCCCGCCGCGGCATCGGCCCCTTGACCGTCATCGCGCATAAAGGTGTCGGGAGTGCCGTCGTGATCGAGATCGTCTTCAAGAAGAGATTGCCATCGAACGGATCGCTTCGCTTCCAGTCTTGACTGGGCAAGCTCAAGCGCTTGGTTGCTCAGACCGCCCTGCTGCGCGTATCTCGATGTGATCTCCACCGCGCCCAATGCCCCCATCAATGCAATGCCGGAGATCATCATCGCCACCATGACCTCGATCAGGCTAAAGCCGTCGTTCTTGAGATCCGCGTTCATCGAATGGATACCCGGCCCGTCATGCTCACGGTGAGCGTTTGGGTCCGGCCCTCTTTATTGTGGAGCGTGATCGTTGTCGGAGTAGCCGAGCGACCGCTTGGCTGGAACTGGATGTTCCACCCCGCACTCGGTTGTTGAATAGTCAGACCCTTCCCCCTGTACTGATAGACATGGTGAGTGGTATTCCCATTGACAAGCTGCGTGATCAGCTCCTGCTGTTCCTCGTCGATGACAATCCGAACTCTGTCCCGATGGGTCAACGCGAGTTGTCTCGCCAGGCGCAGATCCGAGGCAATTTCCTCCGTCACGCACTGGAGCTGGTTCCGGGAGTTGAGGCCGAGGTAGTTGAACATTCCCATGAGCGAGACCATGGCCAGAATCCCCGCGACCACCATGAGTTCCGCCAATGTCTTACCGTCCTGCTTCATATCTTCCCTTTTTGATACAGCATCCATTCGGTTGACATAGCGCTATGTCAAAACTCGTGCCGCTCTTGGATAGACCATTCACGCGTGATGGCCCGGCTGCTTGCGAATGGTTCGCTATCCTGCAAGTCGCTGATATGAATGGTCTTTATATGGTTTCTGGGGCTACGATCGGAGATGGGGTGATGGCTCGAAGACGGCAAATAATAGAGAAAGGGCTCTGTACCAAATCAGATACGGTTACTGAAGAAAGAGATACAGTGG
>CAZJOQ010000190.1:0-6221 GCA_964547625.1 uncultured Nitrospira sp. | reverse complement strand
TAAGTGCCCCCTTCATGACGAGATCAACTTTGACGTTTAGAAGTGAGGATAAATGGCTTTCGAGTTCGATGAACTCGAACAGGCTGGGTGTTTCAGAAAATTCAACGAGGATATCGAGGTCACTGTCCCTCCGGGGCATCCCTTGAACATACGAACCAAATAGGTCGAGATACCGGACATGGAACTGTTTTCGGAGCATGGGCAATTGCCGCTGCAAGGCGTCCCTGTATCGACTCAATCTTCGTTGCGCGGTTAAACGGGAAATTTTTCCATGCCCGTCTCCTGTATGACCACAGCCTACGTTCCGGGTTCAATTCTGTCAACATTTCGCGGTGGCGGAAGCCATTCCGGCTAGATCTTGACCGATGGCGTAAGCCGTCGTCGGGCTCCGCCTTGGACGATGACGAACTCATACAGCCGGCATTCCAATGCCCCGTTGAAGAGGGGAATCCGTTTGGACGGTGTCAGCCCAATCAGCTTCGACAGTCGGGCATCGCCAGTCAACACGTAGGCACGCCATCCGGCGAAGCGTTGCTTCAGCCAATCGCCCAGCTTGGGATAAAACGATTCCAGTTCGTCTGACCGGCTGAGGCGGATTCCATAAGGTGGATTGATGACCATCACCCCCGTGCCTGTCGGGACGTCCAGGTCCAGAATATCGCTTTGCTTCAGCCGGACATCAGTCACTACCCCGGCGTCTTGAAACGTCCGCTGCGCAACCTTCACCATCGCGGGATCACGATCTGAGGCATAGATGGCGGCTGGGACGGCGGCCACTTGTTTGGCACTGGCTGCTTCGCGTTGTTGTTCCCATCGTGCTGCATCATGGACGAGCAGCCGTTCGAAGGCAAAGTTCCGTGAAATACCCGGCGCGATCTGGCGAGCCATCAGGGCGGCTTCGAGCGGAATGGTCCCGCTCCCGCACATGGGATCGAGCAGGACATCGTTCGGCGTCCAGCCGGCAAGACGCAGGATGCCTGCCGCCAGATTTTCTCTGAGGGGCGCTTCGACGTGACCCATCCGATGGCCACGCTTGAACAAGGGTTCGCCGGATGTATCCACATAAAACGTGACCGTGCTCTGGTCCAGAAAGGCGTCGAGCTTGATGTCCGGCCGTTCCGTATCGACGCTGGGTCGCCCCTGTTTGGCCGTGATGAACTTATCGCAGACGGCATCTTTGATGCGGAGAGTCAAGAAGTCCAGGCTGGGGAGGGGACATCGACGGGCGCTCACCTTCACCTTGATCGTCTGAGCGGGCGTGAACCACTCGGGCCAAGCGAGCGCATAGGCGGCGTTATAGACATCACGTTCCGTTTTGTAGGGACTCTGACCGACTTCCCACAGGACGCGGCTGGCGATGTGCGTATTGAGATTGACCCAGTACATGGTCGACCAGGACGCATGGAAGCCGACGCCCCCCTCTGTCTTGGTCGTTGCCGGCACGCCAAGGCTCTGAAGCTCTGCCTCCAGCACGCCTTCAAGCCCACGTGGACAAGGTGCAAAGAAGCGATGGTTTGTGCTATCCATCTTTATCTATTTCTTTGTGAGAGCCCGCCGTGAAATTCTGTAGTGCCTGTGGGGCCCCGGTCAGTCAAAAGATCCCGCCCGGCGACAATGTGCTGCGATACGTCTGTGAGCACTGCCAGGCGATTCATTACCATAATCCAAAGATCGTCGCAGGCTGTATTCCTGAGTGGGAGGACCGGATTCTCCTGTGCCGGCGGGCGATCGATCCCCGACTGGGGCTCTGGACCTTTCCCGCCGGATTCATGGAGATCGGCGAGACGACGGATGAGGCGGCGACCCGAGAAACGAAGGAAGAGGCGTTGGCCGACGTGGCGATGCTCTCGCTCTATGCCGTATTGAGCATGCCGAACATCGGCCAGGTTTACATGGTGTTTCGTGGCCGGATGCTCGTCCCGACGTTTGGTGTCGGAGCTGAAAGCCTGGAGGTGGGTCTCTTCAAGCGGGAAGACATTCCCTGGAAGGAGATGGCCTTCCCGGTGGTGGCCGAGGCGCTCCGCTGCTACGTGCGCGATGCCGAGACCGGCCAGTTCCCGCTTCAGCTGGGTACAGTGCTGGAATGCTATCCCAGCTAAGGCTGTGGTCATCGTTCAGCAGCTATTTCAACCCTGATCGCGGAATGATTGCGTGGATGTCGACGAGCTGATCCGCGCGGTCGATGGCATAGAAGATCCGCCATTCCCCCACGGCATACTTGCAGAGTCTCGGAAGGTCGTCCGCAATCGGTTCATGGCGCAGGTTGTCGACATTGGAGGCCAGCCACTTGCACTTGTCGAGGAGCCGTTGGGCCATGGATTGGTCAATTGCGTCGAGGTCTTGCGCGGTGTCGGGTTGAAAAGCGAGGCGGTACCAGGGCATGGGGCTCTACCACCGAAGGCCGAGCCGCTCAGCCATGTCTTCGCCGGAGAGGCGCTCACCGCTCACGAGTGACTGCTTGAGGCGGGCTCTGAGCGAATCGCCGAGCTGGAGGCCGAGATCGGGATCGCCGATCAGCTCACGAATGCGATCATCCACGAGCCCCTGTACCAGTTCCTTCAACTGTTCCACCGACAACGACGAAAGGTCCATGGAGGGAGCATACGAGTCAAGATGGACGGAATGCAACGGGCCGCTTGAGTCATCTTTGTTTGGGAGGGACCCTTTTATTCTGGTTCTTCTCTGATGCTTCGGGCGAGGTATGAAGGTTGCCAGGGGCTAACTTCCCTCCGAAAGATACTCCAACCATTCCGGGGCTTTCGTTCGATCAGCTCGCAACTCAACGCCGAACCGTCGTCCGTCGACCCAGGAGACAATGGCCTGGGGAATACAGAGCGGAGACTCCAAATCCGGCAGTTCAAGGAACAGGCCCAGCTCCATCCCTTGCTTGACACGTTTGTTCCCTTGAATCCCGAATCCGTATCGGCTGAGGTCGGTGATAGTCCCATTGCCGATGATGATCGTATCGCCATCAGACCCGGAGTACCGGACTTTAAACTTTCCTCCGATACGGGGCTCTCGTCGTCGATCAGCGCCGGGGTTTGCTGATTCCTCTTTGGCCTTCGCTGACGACTGCCACCACCGCACCGGTTCCTCCTTACGAGCAGGCCGTTGAATACCTATTTTGACGATTCAGCCGACATCCTTGTTGAACGATCACGGTTGATACCCTCTAGCGAGGTAGCCTAGGTCTTGGGGAGCCCTTCTTTTGGAAGTATGACGGCTTGACCCGCCGTCACGGAGAGCTGTTCGACCGCTCGTTTCAGTCGTTCTTGCTCGGCAGGCGCCATCGATGAAAACTCGACACCGATGCCGTGAGAACCCGTCCATCGGACGGTCGCCCTGTTGATATGAATCGGTGTTGCCTCGCCGGGCAGGTCAAGTAAAAGTTCCAGCTGCATGCCGGTGAACGGTCGTATGACACTCTCCAACCGACAGCCCTTCAAAGACAGATCTTTCACGGAGGCGTTGTATCGAAGCTTGTCCCTTTGAACCAATGTGCTTGATATGGCAACCGGATAGCGAGGGAATTTCCGAACAACCATGCCTATGTCCCCATCTCTCGTCGCTGGCCGCTCGAGGGCTCGCGAACATATCAGAATTCAGTCTGAATGAATCGGTGTCGTGCCTATAGTATTCTACGGAGCAGACTATTTGTCCGGACTCATCTTGTCAACGAAAAGCCGGATACCAACAGCGTATAGGTAGAGAGGCCAGAAAGGCGGGGGCGCTCGTCTCGCCTGCTTGGCCAGTCGTCACCAACGGTAACCCCAATATCTGTAATGGCGGTGAGCCCAAAAAGGTCGGTAGTAGGGGCCGTAGTAGGGTGACGCATAAAGCCCGGAGCTCCCAAAGTGGAGACCGAACCCGAGTCCGAGGCCGAAAGGGTAGCCATAAGAATAGGGGATAGGGATCACGCTGGTGGTCGGCCGTTCTGTCAGTTGTCGTTGTAAATCAGCCGTCGCGGTTGATTGGCGATCGAGCTGACTTTTCAGTTGGCTGACGGTTCCTTCTTGGGCTTGGAGCTTTCCTTCGAGCTCGGCGATCTTTTTCTGTTGTGCTTCTATTAAAGCGTTGACGCAGCGTGTCTGCGCACCTCCAGTGTAATTGGAGCACTCCCAGGGCACTTGGAGGGTTTCCGCCGTGGATGGAAACGGAACGCCTATGAAAGCCAAACTTCCAACTAAAACTGACGCTCGCACTAACCGATATCGGAAGGTTTCCAAACTCATGATTCCCTCCTAGCTTGGCCATCTATGAGCCTACCACGAGAGAGTGGCTTTGAACAGTTGGTCAGGCGGCGTTTGATTTTTGGTGAACGGGACTCCTACAATGCCTCCGATTCAACAACGGTGGTGAGAAGGCATCGGGACATGCCTGCGCGACCTCCATCCAACAAGAAAAAATCTCGCAAGGCTGTTCTGCCGAACCATTCGACGAGACGTCGATTTCAACGACGACTTTTGCAGTGGTATGGAGAGCATGGTCGGGATCTGCCTTGGCGGAAAACTTCAGATCCCTATCATATCCTCGTCTCGGAAGTCATGCTTCAGCAGACCCAAGTCGACCGGGTCATTCCCAAGTACCACGAATTTTTAGAGCGGTATCCGAGTTTCGAGGATCTGGCAGAGGCTCCGGTGGCTGACGTGAAAAAGACGTGGTATCCACTTGGCTACAACGTTCGCCCGGAACGGTTACACGGGATCGCCTGCGAAACGGTGGAGAGGTATGGAGGGAAATTACCCAACGACGCCGACGAGTTGCTCTCGTTCAAAGGGATTGGGCGGTATACTGCCGGGGCGATTCGCTCATTCGCATTCAATGAAGATGCACCGATCTTGGACACGAACGTGATTCGGGTCTTACACAGGGTCTTTGTTGCCGAGGGCGATCCTAAAGCTCAGAAGGCGGTGTTATGGGAATTGTCGGAAGCCTTGATTCCTTCTGGAAAGGGGTATGACTTTAATCAGGCCATCATGGATTTCGGGGCGATGGTGTGCACAGCTCGTGATCCCTATTGTCTTCTGTGTCCAATGAAGTCTTTCTGTAAGACATACCCATTCTGTCGGACATCGACTGAACGGTAGCAGGCTATGTATGCGGGTTTTTGAAGTGGCTGCAGGGCTCATTTATGGTAACGGACGCTATCTGATCGCTCGTCGAAAGCCCGGCGTTCATTTGGCTGGGTTTTGGGAGTTTCCCGGTGGGAAACGAGAAACCGGTGAATCTCTCGCCGAGTGTTTGCAGCGTGAATTACTCGAAGAGCTCAATGTTCACATCGACCTTCCTATTCCCTATCAGATCGTCCGACACGACTATCCGGATAAGATTGTGGAGTTGCATTTCTTTCGCTGTGCCATCGAACAAGGAGAGCCTGTTCCTCTCGGCTGCGAGGAAATCCGATGGGTGTCCCCAGAAGAGCTGACTCAGTTTAGATTTCCACCGGCCGATCACGCCATCATTCAGGCTTTGCAGCGTGACGCGTTAGGAGCTTTCCGATGAAGGTCGTGCTCGACATCGAAACCGTTCAGGCACCTCGTGACGAATGGGCTCGTCTAGTAGGGAAACCGTCCACAAGAAATGAATCTTCTTTGGAGGAGGAGAAATACGACCTTTTCGCGGCAGGCGCTGCTGAAGAACAACGTCGCGTGGAAGACGAGTCGTACGCGAAATCAGCGTTCGACGGGACATTCAGCCGCATTGTCTGCATCGGCTTACTGGAATTTTCCGATCAGATGGAAGCACGTAGCGCTGTCGCATGGTATGGGGCAAATGAACGTGAGCTCCTCCGCCAATTTTGGGCGCGTGTGGCTCAGGACCGCCCCACGTTGTACATCACGCATAACGGGCTAGGTTTTGATCTGCCTTTCATCAAGAAACGGTCCATTATCAATCAGGTAAAACCCAGCTTTGAGATCAACCTTGCCAAATTTCGCAGTGAACCGGTCTACGATACGATGGCGATCTGGAGCAATTGGGATATGCGGGGTTGGGTCAAGCTCGATGTCTTAGCCCGAGCGCTGCAGGTTGAAACGAAATCAGGCAGTGGGGAACAGGTTGCCGAGATGTGGGAGAAGCGTCAGGGGCATGCGCTGGCGCAGTATTGTTTGCAAGATACCTATGTGACCTATGCCTGCTACTGCCGCATGAATTTTCGCCAACCTCTCTCCAAGGAAGTCGTCCTGTTACAGCCTGAACTGTACGACGTCGGTTGAATCGCC
>CAZJOQ010000189.1:0-6268 GCA_964547625.1 uncultured Nitrospira sp. | reverse complement strand
CTCCTAGGCCACGAGAAGACCGAACAAGCCAAGCAATCCTCTTCAAAGAATGGGCGAAGGCTTACCTGGAGCTGGAAACCGTCCGAGGACTTCGTTCCTTCGTGGGACGAGCCTACAGTATCAACACTCACCTCATCCCGTTCTTCGGTCAGAAGATCCTGTCAGAGATCAAGCCTCAGGATGTGGAAGCCTTCCGCAATCAACGCACGAAACCCAACGGAATAAAGGCGAGTACACAGACAATCAACCATGACCACATTGCGTTGAAACACTGCCTGAACATGGCGATCAAGCGGGGACTGCTCCAGGCCAACCCCGCGTCCAGAGTCGAGATACCCAACCCCCAGAACGAACGGGATCGGGTGCTCACGGAAGAAGAATGGGGCCGGTTACATCAGGCCGCGAAGCCACACCTACGCCCGGTGCTCTTGACGGCCTATCAACTCGGCCAACGGTTCGGGGAGATTGTGTCTTTGACCTGGGACCATGTTGATCTCCGTCGGGGATTCATCACCCTTCGAAGTCAAGACACCAAGACCAAAACCGGGAGGCGTATTCCCATGACCGCAGACGTTCGATCAACTCTCCAACGCTTCGCCAAAATTCGCAGTCTGACCAACAACCACGTGTTCACCTACAAGGGCCGACCGCTTCAACGCATCAGCCGATCCTTCAGGACCGCGTTGAAAGATGCCGGAATAACTGACTTTCGATTCCATGATCTCCGTCATTGTGCATCGACAAACCTACGACGCGCCGGTGTGGATACCGCAACCGCGATGAAGGTTGTTGGTCACAAGTCTGAGAAGATGTGGAAGCGATACAATTCAATCGAAGAGAAAGACTTGACGGATGCTGCTGTGGAGGTGCAAAAGTACCTTGACGTTCACACCCTAATAACACCAAGCGACATAGCCGTGGAGGGTCACTCGTCCAAGTAGTTGAAATAATGGAACGCGCCCGTAGCTCAGTCGGATAGAGCATCAGCCTTCTAAGCTGAGGGTCGCTGGTTCGATTCCAGCCGGGCGCACCACACAGAGCTCGCTCGACCCGGAGCCTATTTCTTCTATTGGGGCAACGGGATAAACTCCTCCAGTAATTTGTCCTTCCTCCATAGTTTTTTAGCGCGTGCCACGCCATTCTCTCCGTGTCATTGGCAGCACGCTATATTCCCTAATAAAACTCCATGTTAAAGAGGGATGTTCTCCAGTGGACATCTACCGGTCTCGTCCTCTATAGTTTCTTTCCTCATCTCCAACGTTCAGAGGTTCGGTCGGTTATGCCTCGGCTGCTTCGTCCTAAAGTGGTGATCGCCGTTCTGGTGGGGCTAATCGCCCTGTACGCGCTCATTGGATTTGTGCTGCTTCCCTACCTGATTATAACCTACGGGATTCCCGCAGTTTCGGAGCAGATCAAGCATCCGGTCGTTCTCCGCGAGGCGGCGTTCAATCCGTTCTCGCTCGCGCTTCGACTCAACGGGCTAGAAGTGCGTGATCAGAATCAGACGGCGATGCTGGGGTTCGAGGAATTGTTCGTCGATCTGCGGGCGGTTACGCTTTTTGGTCAGAAAGTATCATTCGACGAGATTCGTTTGGTGATGCCATTTGTGGCAGCGAGGGTGAATCCCGAAGGGAAGCTGAACCTCATGTCGTTGGCTCCACCGGCGGATGAGACTGCCCCGAGATCTGCCCAGCCTGCAGGCGAGCCCAAGAAGCTCATGCCGGTGGAGGTCGATCTACTGGAAATCGAGCGTGGGATCGTGGAATACCTCGATAATTCCAAGCCTAGGCCGGTTCGCATTGATGTTGTGCCGATCCAGATCATGCTACGGGATTTCAGTACCATGCCGAGCCCAGAAAATGAAAATGCTCATGCTTTCAAGGCCGAGATCGGCAAGGGTGAAGTTGTCGCGTGGGAAGGGACAATCTTTCTGGAGCCAGTCGAGTCTGATGGGAAGCTGAGTTTGTCCGGAGTCAAGCTCCAGACCTTGTATCAAGCCGTGCATGACATGTTTCAGTTCGATATCAAGGAGGGTGTCCTCGGCCTCTCTGCGTCGTATCATTTCGATCTTCGCGGTGAGACGCCTCAGGCAACCGTGACGAATGGAAAGGTGTCGGTTCAAAATCTGGAAATCATCGAACGGGGGGGGATTCTACCGGTTGTCGATGTCCCGGTTTTCGAGGTCGAAGGAATTCGGCTGAATTTGGAGAGACAGACGGTCGATGTCGCCAAGGTCCATTCGGCCGATGCCCGATTTGAGGCGTGGATGGATTCCGGAAGTGTCCTGAACTACCAAACGCTCTTCACTCCAGTCAGTGACGGCACTATCGAACCGAAGTCCTCGCCTGCAAAGGCTACGGCGGATGCACCAACCAAGCCCTGGTCTTTCACCGTCGACGAGGTTGCGTTACGAAACTACGGGGCTGATTTCGAAGACCGAACACTAGAGCGTGCCGCGCACGTCGCTGTGGATGAGATGAATCTGACGGTGAACGATGTCCAGATTCCATTCAAGAAGCCGCTCCCGATCGACCTGTCGATGAAACTGAACGAGACCGGATCCATCAACGTCAAAGGCAAAGTGGTGGTTGAGCCGCTACAAGCCGATGTCGAGGCCAAGTTAGAGCATATCGAGATCCGTCCCTTTCAACCGTATCTCGATCGGTTTCTCAATGCCGATGTGCTGGATGGGGCGATTGATCTGAACGGGTCGGTGTCTTTTGCCAAGGAACATTCAAGTAAGCCTCTTTTGCAGTTTCAGGGAAACCTTGCTGTGAATCAGTTTGCGCTTGTCGATCAGCAAACCCAGGACGATCTGGTGACCTGGAAGGCATTGAGGGTGAATCAAGTTGCGCTGGATGTTGAGCCCACTACTGTGAAGATTGCTGAGGTGCTGTGGCAGGAACCTTCTGTCCAGATCGTAGTAGATCCCGATGGGCAGCTCAATCTTTCCCGTCTCGCCAAATCGCCCGCGGCGAGTGAGCAGCCGGCGCCTCCGAAAGAACCCGAAGGCAACAAGTCGCAAGCGAAAGCGGGGGAGCCGATGCCCGTGGCGATCGATCAAGTCAAGTTGGCAAAGTTGGCTGCGACATTCCAGGACCTCTCTCTCGAACCGAAAGTTCGGACGAGTCTGACGGAGTTTGGGGGCACTATCAAAGGCCTATCCTCCAAACAGCTCAAGAAAGCGGATGTCAATCTGGCGGGCAAAGTCGGAAGAACGGCTCCGTTCAAGATTGTAGGAAAGATCAACCCATTGAGCGAGGATGCGTTCACTGATTTGGTCATCACGTTGAACGGCATGGATCTCAGACCGACCGGTCCTTACAGCGGCAAGTACGTGGGCTATGGGTTGTCGAAGGGAAAACTGTCGCTCGATTTGAAATACAAGGTTTCACAAAAGGTGCTGGAAGCGGAGAACGTCGTCAAGGTCGATCAACTGACATTCGGTGAGAAAACGGATAGCCCGGACGCTACATCACTACCCGTCCCGCTGGTCGTGGGGCTCCTGAAGGATCGCAAAGGGCTGATCGAGATCGATATGCCGATTCGTGGCGATCTCAATGATCCGGATTTCAAGTACGGCAAGGTGGTGATCTCGACGTTGCTTAATCTGCTAGGTAAGGTCGTGGCTTCGCCGTTTGCGCTTATGGGGAAGCTCGTTCCTGGGCGCGAGAGCGCGGAGGACCTGCAGTTCATTGAGTTCACGCCAGGGAGCGCCTCTCTCGTTGAGGAAGAGGTGAAAAAACTCGACGCCCTGGAGAAGGCGTTGGAGGAACGCGTCGGACTCCGACTCGATATTAAAGGAACGACTGATTCGATCCTGGACCGTGCCGCGCTGCAGGCTATAAAGCTGCGCGTACAACTCTTTGCCATGCAGGGTGGTGCGAATCCCGATCAGGAAGAGCTTTCGCCGAAAGTGGAACAACGGCTTGTTGAGAAATTATATGCGAAGCTTCCCCCACCTGACCCAGCAACCGCACCTGTCGAGTCCACTCAACCGACGGTAGAAGAGATGAAACAGAGACTGGCAGCGGCTATTCAAATTACCGAGAAGGAATTTGAAGCGTTGGCCCATCAGCGTGCTGAGGCGATCCGCAATCGGCTTCTCGAAGGGGGAGTGCTCACCGAGGAGCGAGTGGTGCTTCTCGATTCCGGCGATGCGGAGTCTGGGCATGAGAAGGTGAGAACACAGTTGGCGCTCTCTGCCGGCTCATAAGATCTCGACACCATGGTAGGTAAACAACGGATGTGGATGATCAGCCTACAAATAGAGCGGAGAGATGAATGGGTGTGTGGGCTACTTCGTGTTGTATCGCATTCGGGTCCCATGCAAAAGCGAGAGTTCAATTTCCGATGCGCTGAGATCAGAAGGGAACAGAACACCTGAAATCTTGCAAGCATTGATACTAGCGCCCTCCATCTTCGCGTTGCTCAGGTCGACACCGCGGAGATCGGATTGCCGGAAATAGCAATCGCTGAAATCCAGCTCATCGGCATCCAAACCACGAAGGTCCAGGCCTCGCAGATCACACCCCCGAAGATCGCATTTGTCTCCGGAGGCTTTCTTGGCATTGAACTCCTTGATGCAGCCTTCTCGCAACATGAGATACATCGGGTCTTTCGAAATATGGAGTTTCATACGCGTTGGCTCGGCTTTATCCATGCTGTGCTCCGTTGTGAGTTCTCGACAGTCATATCGGCAAAGGGGAAAAGAAACTTGAGTTGGTGAGCGACGTTTCTCGCCAAGCGTCAATCATTATTCGACCAGGAGAGAGACTTAGCAGAAGGCCTCCTTCGAGTTTGTTCGTGTGGGGGTTAGCAGTCACCCTCTTGAACTCGCTCTTCGCGAACCAGTATGGTAGGGAGTCAGTTCATTCTTGTTTGAATTTATTGCGATAGAAGGAGGTATGCCATGGCGATACGATTGGGCGATGATGCGCCGAACTTTACGGCGGAGACGACAGAGGGCACGATCAATTTTCATGAGTGGCTGGGCAACAGTTGGGGAATTTTCTTCTCTCACCCCAAAGACTACACCCCCGTTTGTACGACGGAGTTGGGTACGGTGGCCAGAATTTCCCCTGAGTTCAAGAAGCGGGGTGTTAAGGTGATCGCAATCAGTGTGGACCCCATGGATTCTCACAAGGGTTGGATCAATGACATCAATGAAACCCAAAAGACGACGATGAACTACCCCATTATCGCCGATCCGGACAAGAAAGTGGCCACGCTCTACGACATGATCCACCCAAATGCCATTGATAATATGACCGTGCGTTCAGTCTTCATTATTGGTCCCGACAAAAAAGTAAAACTGACGCTGACCTATCCGGCTTCTTGTGGTCGTAACTTTGATGAGCTGTTGAGAGTTATCGATTCGCTCCAGTTGACGTCAAAATACAAGGTTGCAACACCTGCCAACTGGAAAGACGGTGAAGAGTGCATCATTACGCCCGCGGTGAGTGATGCAGAAGCGCAACAACTGTTTCCTAAAGGGTTCACGACTGTGAAGCCGTATCTCCGCTACACTCCTCAGCCCAACCGATAGGCTCTGACTGATGTCCTGAGAACGCCAGGCAGATGGTGACGAACATCTTCTGCCTGGCTCAAATTTATCAGCATGTTATCCAGCCAAAAATTTCTGTAGCTTAGACGTAAATCTCACAGCTGTCGATCTTCTATTCTCTCTGACGGGAGATGTCGTTGTATCCCAAGAGCTGGGGTACAAGGATTGCTTGAGCCCCGGCTGGGTTGTATGGCGTGACAGCCGTGATTCCTTAGGCTCATTCGTCAAAACGAACCGAAACCTGTTCCCTTCGTTAAGGTTTCGGCATGCTCAAAGGCTCTGGCCGGCGGGGCAGAGGGCACCGTTCGCTCATTCGTTTACGGCGTCACGGCGGTGCAGCCTAACGCAGGCAAGGGAATGCACTGATATCGCTACATGAACAAAACGAGTCAGAGGCGATATGGGCTCGACTCTATCTGCGTGGAGGATGTTGATGTGCCCAGGTAAAAACCACATCAGTATCGTACCTGATCGCTTTCTGAAATTGCCTGGACAAGCAGAAGTACATATGTATAGTTATGGCGTAATGAAGGTATTAGCAGAATCTTCTTGCTATCTTTCGAGGGCGTAGGCATACTCCGCGCCATATTTCCCAGTGGGAAAGGGCTCGGCAGTTGGTCGTGGTGGTGGGCAAGGGTTCTTATTACTCACAAGGGAGGGCATCAGTATGATAGGACATGTCAAAAGGCAGTGGAAGAAGGT
>CAZJOQ010000188.1:0-6277 GCA_964547625.1 uncultured Nitrospira sp. | reverse complement strand
TCAGGACGTCCAGTCCCACCGAAAAGCGGGAGCGGGCGGCAATGACCGAGGTTGGAGTGCGATGGACATATTCCTGAATAAAGCGCAAGGCGCTCACGGAGCTCACGCCGGTATCCGACGCGCCGGGAATGAGGAGAGGGGTTCCACCGATGCTATCGAGCGCGGACGTGATCTTGTTGTGAAGCCGTTCGCCGGTAATGGCGACGGAAAATTCATCAGACAAGGTTCGATAGAGCGGGTGCCGTAACGTGAAGCCGATGATTTCAGACTCGGAACTCAAGTCCAAGAAACGAAACTGATCACTCACGACCACAAAATCGTTCCGGCGGTAGGATGCGGTGAAGGTCGTGTCGTACTGATTGAGTGGCAGGGTATAGGAGACGTCGATGATCGGATGGACTCCGCGCGAGCCTCCATAGGTAATGCTCAGCGGATCCCCATGCCCTGTCACATTCTGATGGGCGACCGTCATCAACCCCCGTTCGGCTCCGACGACCGGAGTCTGGTAGTTGCTGAACTCCAGCCACATCTTCCATGGACTACGCTCTTTAACGTTGACATTCAGCTGACTTTCGCCACGTTGGTCTCCGGGGCGTAATTCCGCGTTGATCTGCTCAACGCGGGGATCCTGTTGGAGGAATTGCAGTCTCGTTTGGAGCGGTTCCATCCGGAGTGGCGGACCGGCCCCGAGCGCGAGGCGGTCGCTGATATACCCTTTGCGAAACCAGTTCGTTCCTTCGACATTGATCCGGGACAGAGCCCCTTCGATAATCTGGAGCTGAATCACCCCGTCTTTGACGTCCTGATCGGGAATGACGGCGCCGGAGGTGATATAGCCGTTGTTGACATATAAGAATGTGAGCGCAAGCCGCAGCCGTTCCAAATCCTCGGTGGTCAAGGTGCGGTTTTCATAGGGTTTGGCCACGGCCGCGATCTCCTCATTGGAGAACGCAGTGTTTCCGGTCACCACGATGGACTTGACGAAGACTTGTATCTGGCCGAGCTGTTGCTGAGCACCGTCTTCTGGTTGTGTCGGTGGCACCGGTGGCAGTACAGGACTTGATGGAGGTATAGGAGGCGGCCTGAATTCCTTCTTCAATGGAGTCGGAGGTTCACCGGATCGGAGTGTCGGGTCAAAAATCGGCGGCGCGACTTGAGCAAACAGCGGTGCAGCAGTCATGGTGGCAATCATCCCCAGGACGGAGAGGAGGAATACGATTACGAGGCGGCGGTTCCAACGCACCGAACGACGAGCACCTCCTATCATAAGCGACAGCCCGTTAGCGCACGATCGGCAAAGGATCGAACTAAGAAACCGGGCGGTGTCAGTCGGCGAAGGGACAGCACATTCGTCTCATCCTTTGACATGATCAATGATGGCTGTGTATTCAATCCGCGGCTCCGTACCATCAAGCGAGACACATGCTTCTCTCTCTCTTCTCCCATCCAATGCTCCATCGCAACTGGGCTGCTAAGCCATCCGCCTGGTTCAGAGGGGAGGGCATCACGCCCGGCAAGAATGAACGTGCTCTGCTCGCCACTGGCCAAAGCTATACAACGGTTTTGCAAGAGTACCTGCGGCGGGTTCGTCTTTGATGCGAGCTGGCCGACCGTGCCGATCAAGTTCGATGTCGGTGATTGAATGGTCACCGACCCGTTCAATCCAAACTGCGAATCCGCATTGACGCGGCTCGTCGAGTCTATTAAATACAGCGGGGTCGTAATCGTAATATTCCCGCCGCTACCTCGCACCGCCTGTGCGAAGACCTTGCTGCCGTCCTGCAAAATGACTGTCTTCGGATCAATTGAGATATCGCCACCTCGACCGGCACCACTATGCACCGACGTGCTGATTTCACCATTCACTACTCTAACTTGATCAATCGCTTGGATGTTGATGTTGCCAGCCTTCGACTGATTTGCTTCCGTCGTGATCTTGCTGCTTTCCACATTGAGTCGCTGACCTGCGTCGATGGAGATATTGCCGGCATCTCCCAGTCCTGTGCTGCTGGCTGTAATCGAGGCACCATTCTTCAACGTCACCTGATCCGTTGCGTTAACGATAATTGAGCCGCCTGTGGCGTTTGTAGAGGTTCCTGTTGTTGAGGCTGAAATGGTGCCACCATTCTGGAGTGTGAGGGACAGGGTTGACAGATCAATAGTTCCGCCGGCTCCGACACCTCGTGTGTCTGTAAAAACGCCGCTTTTGGGTCCATCGATTAGTATGGATAGCGCCGAATCTTTCAGGCCTTGAGGGCCACGTATCCTGATAGTTCCACCTGAACCAGAACTCGACGGCGTCGTATCTGCGGAGAGTTTGCTCCCATCTGCAATTCGAACCTCGCGAGCCTGAATGAGCAAGTCCGCTGCAGGGACTTTCTCAGTGGTGGTGGTTTCAATTTCTGAGTTCCCACTGAGACTGAGTCGGCCTGTTAGCGCAATGTCGATGTTCTCTGCCGCATGTATGGAACGATTGTCGCTATCTATCGCGGATTTGTTGATGAGATCAAGATGGTTGGCGGAAATTTTAACGCCCCCTATTCTCCCAGTCCCTTGAGTAGCAGAGGGGAAAATCAGCGAGGAATTTTCAAGGCGAACGGTCCCGCTCTGCGCCTCGATTGCAATGCTGCCCGTATTTCTCCCGCCATCAGATGCTTGGGAAGTGATGGTTGCATCATTGGATAACGTAACGTTACCTTGAGTGGCATTCAAAGTAATACTTCCAGCGTCCATCGAAGGAACAAATGTTTGGGACTCCACTGTCGCATGAGAATCCAATGTAATATCTTTTATGGCGCTAAAAATTACGTCCCCTGCATGTGCTGTTGTAATTGTATATGTGCCGATCAGCGCATGGTCCCTGACAGAAATAGAGGTAGCATCGAACGAGATACCTCCACTGCCAGCCCATATGTTTGAACCGTCAACGATTAGTTGACCTCCTCTGATGCGAACCGTGCCGCCCTCGCGGTTGCTGGTGTCGACATTCGATTCCTGAGAGATATGAACAGTCCCAAGCGTCTTCGGTAATTCTCCGTTGATGTTTTCCGCAGAAGCTAGTGTTTCTGCCAAAAGTTCTCCTCGAGAAGCTATACTGCCAATAAAAACTCGGTTGCCCGGTGCTATTGGAGCAGCCTTGTCTGCCAGCGTGGCAGACTGAATGGTGATATTTCCGCCAATAACTGAAAAGGACTGGCCAGGATCGAGGGTTAACTCAGATCCGTTGAACGTAATGGCTGCAGGATTGTCTCCAAGAAAACCAAATGCTGTAATAGGAGCGCTACTCAACTGGGGAATCGTGCTCGGGTCTGCAGCGAAGATTCCGGCATTGGAGCCATCGGCATTTGCGAGTCGTAGGTAGTCTGCCGTGGTAAATGCAATGGAACCACTTACATTTAACGTCGCAGTGGGCCCAAAGACAATCCCGGCCGGATTCATGAGAAAGAAATTCGCGTTTGGATAACTTGTGGTGTCGATGGTACCGAAGATATTTGAATGCTCTCCTCCGGTTACCCGACTGATAATGTTGTAGGTGCGGAGAGATGGCGTAGTGTTTAGAAAGTTAGCCGTATCACCACGCGCCACGTTAAATTGGTCGAAACTGTGGAAGAGATTCGTTCCGCTGCCCTGGTCTGATCTGGCTCCTCCTGTAATCTGGATCGTATTGCCATTCGTGGTCATCCTAGTTCCGTAATCACCGACGCCCGATGTATGAGTGATAGCCGTGGTTATTTGCGCGAAAACAAATGAGTGCTCCAATAATGGCCACCCAACCACCAATAGCAGGATTGGTACGAGAGCTTTTGAACTACTGAGTGGACGTATAAGTGAACTCATTGAGTTTCTTATCCCAAAACTTCTGCGTCTTCATTTACGACACACACAACCGTCTGGTTTATGAGTACATGTGTCGCCTTTCCAACGACATGAAGTACCTCCAGCAGGCCCTGTAGGTGGAGAATTATCATCTCCCGTTGACCTGCATTGAGCATCGATTTTCACCTCAATCAGGGGCGTATGACATGCGGGAAGGATCATAAGAAACAATAGGGAAAGCATCAATCCTGAATTGATCCGAAACCATCCCAGTTCACTCTTCATATCCTTTCTCCTTCGTACGTGTGGAGAGCAAGTTGCTGCACCATAGACTAAGATGTCAGCGTGGACTATCGCCCACACTCTCTGCTTCCTTAACAAGGCCCAAGAATACTTCCTTCGCCGACCGTGGTTCTCCTGGCTCGCAGCCTTGATCGGCGACCAACGGAAGCAATTTAATCACTCCGTTGTCTTTGTAACCCAAAAAGTTTCGGTTAAGAGATGGTATCGAGACCAAACTAAATTCTTTGGAGTTTGGGCTCCTGTCCTTTAAACATTTTTGTTGGGTTGTGAGGCGTCGAGTAAGATTGGGCAACCCCCATTTTGTAGCGCGCCAACTTATCCTCTGTACTTGGTGCTCCGATGTTTCCTTTGCGTGAGTGGCCGATCGCACTACGACGGATAATTTTTCGTCATTGCCGGTATTTACAGGAAAAAGTACCTGATGCGTGTCGATCAACAAGTTTCTTTCTGTTTGGCCAGAAGCAAAGTTGCGAAGATCCTTAAGGCGGATGTGGAATATGCGAATGGCATCTGACAGTATTTGGCGGTTTCCGATACTGCTCGTGAGCGCCACGAGGTCATTAGGTTCAAGCCCAAGATCTTTAGCGTGCTTCTCGTCTAAGGTATCTGCCTTGACCAACTGTAAGAGCATTGTCTTAAGACCTGTGAATGCGGCATCTTGAGCGTTCTTTAGACTCTCAGTATCCAATTGGTGACCAAGCTCTTCCAACTTTAGGGACTGATCGTTAGATGAATGTTGATAACCTATTCCGTTGTCAATTGAATACGCAGGCGGGCAGACAAGGTGGAGGATTGTAACAGCCAACAGAGCAATCATTAATGAACAATAGCGAATGTTCATGAGCGGTCCTCGGTCATGGGCTGTATCTGAACGTAGTTTAGGTAGTGAGAAAATTGGATGAATTCGGTAGGACGTGCTAGCGAGCCTCCGGTAAACTCATCAAAAACTATGTCTTGGAAGTCATCTGTTAAAGGGTCATATATGGAGACAACCTTTTCGGGGCTCTCGCTGTTCGAATCATAACGGTAGCCCTGAACGACAAGGGTATGCTTACCGCCACCATTCCACTCAATCACAGCAATGAAGGGACCAGATGAACAAATCTCTCCAGTGAATGCTCCCCAGTCGTTAAGTGCCCCAGCTAGCTTTTTATAGTTGAAGCCGTAGTAATCAAGCACACGGCTTGGCCACCCGCCCTGAATACATTCTGCGGGTATGGAGGTGTCGCAGCAGGTGGCCTCATTCGATAGCGAACGGGAAGTCTTCTTTACAATATCGCATTGAGAGTCGGTTCCCGTACCATGGTCTTTGTTGTAATGTTCCATCACTATCCGAGTCGACGCAGCCCAACACCAAGCTAGTGTTTCCTGTGGTTCTCTAGCAATTTCCCATGCGCTGGGGTTGCACGATACTCGTGTGTGGCGTTTCTTAAGCTCAGCTATTGAAATCCACGAATCATCATTGGAAAAGGAAGCGCTGCTATCTAGCGATCGAACGGTTACATCGACCTTCACGCATGCCCACGTAAGCCCAAGACCCAAAGCAACGCATATCCCAAGTGCTGTCTGCATATTTGTTCTCATATTTTACTGGCCCTCGATTGACTTCCTAAAAGATCATTATTCTGGATTTTCCTCCACACATGTTCCGCGCTTCGTAGTCCTGTTGTCTTTCTTCCACAATACTTTTTTCGGTGATTCCTCTCTCCTTCATCAACAAAAACAATTTCAAAAGAACAAAATTGCAAACCAATCCTTCTCTCCAGCATCTTGTGGCGCTAGGATCCTAAGCGCGCCCCTGTATGCCACATTCATTTGAATAAGTCCATTCGGACCAGGTCAATATTTTGGATTGTGCGACCATTCTACTCTAGGAACTCTACTGGTAATTCGTTCTCTCGCCCTGTTCCCGTTTCGTTGTCTTTCTGTGAAACCATGCTGGGCATGGTGCATTTCAGCAATCGTGGCTTAAGTGAAAGGAATAGGAGACCGGTGTCTTTGAGATTCACGCTGTGACGATCCATCAGGACTTCCTTCCCTAATCTTATCGGCCCTATGTCCATGTGGCTCTAGCAAGGTGTAGGCCATGAACACAGCGCGAGATCACGCCACTCCCATATGTTGGAAATACGTAGTACTTGGGCGATGTTACCGATTC
>CAZJOQ010000187.1:4961-6347 GCA_964547625.1 uncultured Nitrospira sp. | reverse complement strand
GAGCCGCCGTTAAAAGACTGTTTTGTATGAGTATGGTTACAACCGTTCCCCGTATTTTTTGTAGTGTTGTTTCTTGGCGTCCGCGATCCAATGTTCCCGTTTAATACGTTCTGGATCAGTCTCGAGCCTCTTCGAGATCTTCTCGACATCTTCCGATTTCCAACGAGCGATTTGGATAAATGTGTAAGTGCCCAGCTTATTAAGGGTCTGTGCGAAAGCAGGCCCAATCCCGTTGATCTTTTGGAGATCATCCTTCCGACTATCCTTACCATTCCCGGATTTAGGTTGGGCGACATGGGAATTTTGCTGTGCTCCATTCTGGCGGCCCTGACGCGATGCGCCAGCTGCTGGAGTGGCCTGGCTCTTTGAGGCGGGCTTGGTGTTAGGTGCTGCCTTGTTACCAGTGAATGCTTTCGCGCTGGAAACGGTTTTGGTGATAGGCTCCGTTTTGGTACGAGGAGCCGCACTGGGCTTGGCCTGATCGACGGGGGAATGTTGCCCTGCTCCGTTTTGGCGGCCCTGATGGGCTATGACAGCCGGCTGAACGGCTTTGGTACTGGGAGCTGGGTGAGCACCAGAAGCAACTTTGGCGATGGGATTCACCGTGGCAATGGTCGATCCTTTAGCTGAAGGGGTGGCCTCCGCGCGCAGTTCCGTTTGCATCTCTCGGAGCCGCTTTCGAAGGCGGCTGATCTGCTCATCTTTCTCTGGGATACGCTGTACTTCCGTAGTCAACTGTTGGCGCGCAGCCTCTAGGTCACGCAGCTGGCGTTGGAGGCTCGCAATCTGTTCATCTCGTTCACGCAGATGTTGTTCAGCGTGTCGATGTTGCTCGCGGAGTTGGTCCTGCGCGGCACATTGTTTTTCGAGCTTCGCGACCTGACCCTCATGCTCACGGACGGTGCGAGTGAATTTGTTCTCCCATTCCTTAATTTCTGACTCCTTTTCGCGAAGAAGGTGGGTAACAGGCATCAGCTTCTCAATCCGCTTGTCCCGCTCCGCGACGGTCCGTTCCAGCTGCTGCAGCGTACCGCGGTGCGCCGCCTCTCGGTCGCTCAGTTCAACTTCCAGTTGATGGACGCGGTCTTGTGTGGAATCGAGCTTCGCCACTTGGGCCCGGAGCCGATCGCGGTCGGCGAGGCCTTCGTTGAGCTGCGCAATCTGTTCACGCAAAATCCGGATCTCTTCTTTTTGAACCTCGCGCGTCTGCTCAGCGAGCCGACAGGTCTCCAGGGTATCCCGGACTTCGTCCGCTTGCGCCGCCGCCAGTGAATCGAACTCACTGATCCGCTGGTCCCGCTCCGTGAGAGCCTGCTCCAGCTGCTGGAGCAGGCCCCGATGCGCGGCCTCCCGGTCGCTCAGCTCAACCTCCAGCTGATGCACGCG
>CAZJOQ010000187.1:0-4861 GCA_964547625.1 uncultured Nitrospira sp. | reverse complement strand
GGCCCCGATGCGCGGCCTCCCGGTCGCTCAGCTCAACCTCCAGCTGATGCACGCGGTCTTGGGCCGACTCCAGCTTCTCCATGCGAGCCCGAATATGATCCCGGTCAGCCAGCCCCTCGTTCAGGTGCGCGATCTGCTCGCGCAGGACCCGGATTTCCTCCTTCAGCACCCCCTGGGTTTGTTCCGCGGCTTGACAGGCCAGTTGGGCCCCCTGGAGTTCTTGCACCTGGGTGGCTACCTGTGAATCGAACTTACTGATCCGACGATCGCGCTCCGTGACAGCCTGCTCGAGTTGCTTGATCGTCCCCCGATGGGCCGCCTCCCGATCACTCAGTTCAACTTCCAGCTGCTTGACTCGGTCGTGCACTGCCTCGAGCTTCTTCAGCTGAGTCCGGAGCCGATCGCGGTCGGCGAGGCCTTCGTTGAGCTGCGCAATCTGTTCACGCAAAATCCGGATCTCTTCTTTTTGAACCTCGCGCGTCTGCTCAGCGAGCCGACAGGTCTCCAGGGTATCCCGGACTTCGTCCGCTTGCGCCGCCGCCAGTGAATCGAACTCACTGATCCGCTGGTCCCGCTCCGTGAGAGCCTGCTCCAGCTGCTGGAGCAGGCCCCGATGCGCGGCCTCCCGGTCGCTCAGCTCAACCTCCAGCTGATGCACGCGACTTCGCATCAACTCCAACTCCTTTACTTGCTCCTTTACTTCGGCGCGAAGGCGCTCTCGGGCGGGGAGGCCTTCGTTGAGTTGGGCGATGTGCTCCCGCAGGACCCGAATCTCCTCCTTCAGCACCTCCTGGGCTTGTTCCGACGCCCGACAGGCCTGCTGGGCCCCACGGACTTCGTCCGCCTGCGCCGCGGCGCAGGCATCGGACTTCTTGATCCGATGGTCACGTTCTGCGAGGGCCCGTTCCAGTTGCTGCAGCGTGTCGCGATGCACAGCTTCCCGGTCGCTCAGCTCAACCTCCAACTGATGCACGCGGCCTTGGGCCGACTCCAGCCTTTCTACCTGAGCTCGGAGGTAGTTGCGATCGGTGATGCCTTCGTTGAGTTGGGTGATATGCTCGCGCAGGACGCGGATCTCCTCCTTCAGCACCTCCTGGGCTTGTTCCGCCGCCCGACAGGCCTGCTGCACCCCACGCAGTTCGTCCGCTTGGTCAGTAATGATTAAATTCAGGTCGGTCATGCGCTGGCGCGCCACATTTGCTTCAGCCTCGAGGGCTGTCACTCGATTCGATCGTGCAGCCAAATCTGTTTCGAGCGCCTTCATCTGCTCGGTCCGCGCGGTGAGCTCTCGTTGGGTGGAGGTGATCATCGTCTCAGCGGACATGATTTTGTGTTCGAGAATCTGCATGGCCGAGATCTTGACCTTCAATTCGTGTGAGGTTGTCTCCAGCGCCTTTTCCTTGGTGCGTAAGAGATTGACGAGCTCCTGGTATTGTTGTTCGAGCGAACCCTTTGGTGGTGGCTGCAGCCACTTACTCAGTGTACTCATAGGTCATTCAATCCTTACATCAGCGAAACGATGAGTAAATTGTGCTGGAGGTTGATGGCTCTCCCACAAGGGAAAGACCGGATCGAACCAAAGCTGGTTGTGGTCAACGAATGCGTGGGTACTTGGCGAGAAGGAACGATGAGGTGGGGCGCACAGTACGGTAGGAAGTATCAATACCCTTACATCGCCGGTGAGAATCCCCACACGTCTCATGAGATCAGCCTGCTGTGGATGATGTGATGCCTGAGGTGCGACGCGTCACGGTACCACATTCTCTATGCTATGTACTAGGGTGAGATTCTCCTCGTCAAGCAGATCCGGTAGGAGCAATCCTACACTCTGATGGCTGCAAGGTCACGATGGTCCAATGATGATGTGACACCACGAAGGAATCCACATGGAACATGTTGTAATAGTTGAGTATGACGACAGCTGATCGGTTTGAGGACTTACGGTAGTAAACCACTGGCGCAATCTGATTGTTGCCGCAAGGAGACGGAACTGAGTGTGAAGAAGGTGGATGCGATCGAAGAATGAAGCTGGTGGATTCCTACGAGGGCAGGGAAGGGAGGGGATGTCAAACAGGTGAGCTGGAGCTAAGTCTCTGCTCGAAATCGCCCATTGGCGGCATCGATGGTTAAGCGTACAATCCCCTGTGTGCTCTTGAGTAAAACTGTTTCGTTAACAGAGTAGGCGATGGCGACTCGTCAAACCAATTGCCGCGCAGTATATTTCCTTTGATACGCTGATGCGCTGAGGACAACCTGATGAGCAAATCACGACTCAAGGACAAAATCGCCATCGTCACCGGCAGCAGCAGCGGAATCGGCAAGGCTATTGCGATGCGGTTTAGTCAGGAAGGGGCGAAGGTGGTCGTTACCGCGAGGCGCTTGTCATGCTGTGAACAGACGGTTTCGCAGATTACGGAAAAGGGTGGGGAGTCCTGGGCAATCCAGACTGACGTAGCCGACGAGCGACAGGTGGAACGGTTGATGGTCGGTACAGTCGAGCGTTATGGCCGGATCGACATTCTTGTGAACAATGCCGGTATTGGTGGCGGGAGTCCCCTGGCTGACACGAGCACCGCATCGTTTGATCAGGTGATGAACGTCAATTTGCGCGGCACATTTTTCTGTTGTCGCGCGGGCTTCCGACAGATGAAGCGACAGGGCGGCGGCGTGATCATCAACATGTCGAGCGTGGCCGGACTCCAAGCTTGGGCAGGTACTGGGGCCTACAGTGCGTCGAAGCACGGCGTTATGGCATTGTCCAAATCATTGGCTGATGAAGGCAGGCCTTACCACATCAAAGTCAGCGCCCTCTGTCCAGGGGCGGTAGCAGACGAGTTGGTAGATGCGGCTCCGGCGGACACCGAGCGTAGTGAAAAGATTGACCCGTTCGATGTGGCGGAAGCGGCCGTGTACCTCTCGACACTTGGGAGGTATACCGTGGTGCACCAGATGGTCATCGATCGATTAGGAGCTGACTGGTGAGGCACTCATCCTACGCACTTGTTTCGTTCGAAGCTACTCGAACCTAATTCCAAAAACCCGCAGCAGCCTGAGTATCCGGCTTTCAAGCCAGTTTTACCATGATAGGTGGATAGTAAACGGAAGAAGCACGACGTGTTCGAATAGCTAGGCATCTTGCTTTGATCACGGCTAGAGACGGGTAGTTCGGATGAGTGCTGAACCAATGAGCGATTCAGTTCACTGCGTGCAGCTTGATCAGATTAGTCCCACCCGGCTGTCCTACGCGAGTTCCTGACAAGATCACGATTTTCTCTCCTGCTTTGATCAGCCCCTCTGATTTTAAGCGCCGCTCCGCCTCCTCCACGCGCGCATCGGTCTGTTCGATCTGTGGCGTGGTATACGGGCGTACGCCCCAATAGAGCGCCATCTGCTGCCTGACCGGCTCAAACGGCGTGAGCGCGATAATAGGGGCTGACGGACGTTGTTTCGAAATCAGTCGCGCGGTAGTCCCATGCTCGCTGAATGCCACGATGGCCCTCGCGGCGACAGATTTAGCCGCGGAGGCTGCAGCGGTACAGATCGCTTCCGGGAAAGACAGGTTTTTCATATCGGCCTGACGTTTGAGTATGACACCGGGTTCGACTTCTTCCTCGGCCGCCCGGATGATGCGATCCATCACCCGTACCGTTTCAACCGGATAGGAGCCGACGGCGGTTTCGGCCGACAGCATCACGGCGTCAGTGCCGTCGAAAACAGCATTCGCAACATCCGAGGCTTCCGCTCTGGTCGGGCGCGTCGCCTGTGTCATGGACTCCAACATCTGAGTAGCCGTGATAACCAAGCGGCGCTGACGATTGGCTTCTAGGATGATCCGCTTCTGCAGCACCGGCACGGCTTCCGGACCCATCTCTACACCCAAATCTCCACGAGCGATCATCACGCCGTCTGCATGGTCTAGGATTTCACCCAATGACTGCACGGCCTCTGCTCGCTCGATTTTGGCGATGATTGGCATCTTGCTTCCATGCTCCGCTAACAGAGCCCGTGCCGCATCGATATCCTGTGGTCCTCTCACGAAGGAAAGCGCCACATAATCAACGCAGTGCGCGACGCCGAATCGGATGTCGTCTCGATCTTTGTCGGTGAGGGCAGGGGCGCTGACGACGGTACCGGGCAAATTGATCCCTTTGTGCGAGGTAATCGTGCCGCCGATGACAACCGTACAGTCGATCCGAGTATCCATGACACGATCGGCAATGAGTTCAATCAGTCCATCATTGATGAGCACTCGTGCTCCTGGTTGGAGATCGCGAGTGAGTGCAGGATAGGTGACTGGGATCTCAAGAGCAGGAGGGGGAACGGAGGCTTGTGCATCAGACCGGCCCCCAGGCTCAGTCGACGTCCGCAACCGCACCACTTGGCCGGCGCTCACTTCTACCCCGTCCTTCGGCAGCAGACCCACCCGAATGCGAGGACCTTGCAGATCCTGGATTATCGCCACTGCTAATCCATGCTGGGCAGCCGCGTCTCGGATAACGGTAATTGCCGCGGCGTGAGATGCTTGAGTGCCGTGAGAGAAATTCAGCCGAGCGGCGTTCATGCCGCTCTCAATCAATCGGCTTAAAATGGTTGGAGTACTACTCGCCGGACCGATCGTACAGACAATCTTGGCTTTTCGCATACTCGTGGACAATCGCCTCCATACGGCCAGTTTAGAAAAGAGATTATCATATTACTGATCCGACCATGAAAAAGTGCGCACTTTTTCAGTAACAACATCCCAAAAGGCCTCTGTTTATGCGCTTTTCAAGAATCAAGGCACGCACTATTTGACGTTCGCCTCAGTAAGTCGATTCTTTGGATGTCGCATGAATGTCATGATGTCATGCGTATGACATTA
>CAZJOQ010000186.1:0-6359 GCA_964547625.1 uncultured Nitrospira sp. | reverse complement strand
TCGGACCAAGCGCGGGGCGAAGGTTGCTGCCTCCTCCTTCGCCCCGCACTTTTTTGCGAGCCGTCACGACGAAAGCGGGTACGGGCGACGGCAGGTTGGTGATTATGCATTCGGAGAGGGCATCCGGACGACATCATAACAGAATAAGTTCCCAAGCCGAATGCTGAATGGCTCTATGCCGAGGCAGGGCAAAAAATGTCATCACTGTAGCAAGAGTGAGCAAGCGTGAGTATCGGTAGGTAGACATCGCGCAGCCGTTCATGTAAAAGCGATCGTCACTATACGTAGATGCTGAATCTACGTAGGGTCTATCGGATCTCTCGGATCTCGGGTAAAAGCCGGTATAGAGGGGGGGCAAGTGCTGTGAAGCGGTTCGGTCGGACTTCCTATAGGCTCTCTATCGCCGGGTGCGCGGCGCTGGTCTACCTGGCACTTGTCGTGCTGGGTGCGGGCTGCATGATTGCCCATGCCGACCGAGTTCAGACTCACCACCACCATAGTGACGAAGGTTCGTCCGCACCAAATGCGTTTTGTGCCTGGGCCTGCCAAGCCACTTCGGATGTCGTCGCGGCGACGGCGCCACCGGCGGCGGTTGCCCGACTTGTCCTCGATCAGCCTGTCGTATCCGTTCCTTCACATGCCGGGTCTCACGTTTTTGCAGTCCTTCATCCTAGAGCACCACCAGGTCTCATCGCGCGCTCGCGCGGGTAAGCCGCAAGCAAAACGGTATCGCTCATTCAAGTCGATGCCGATTTGCTGAAGCCTATTCCCGGTTCGTTTCAATCGTAAACATCAAAGGAGTTCGGTCTGAGTCAAGCAGCCCTTGGCTCGGACGAATGCGGGGGCAAGGCGCTCCTTCCTCGGCCTTCACCCCGCCGTTTCGAATGGAGACCAGTGGAGCGAAGTGAATGAAGCAAGTTCTGGCTCGTCGGACACCAATGTTCAGGAACTGTAAGGAGGATTCATCATGGATGTGATCGACACGTTACAGCAAAAAGAGTTGCTCCGGGTGGATGAGGCCGCGAAGATTCTCAGTGTCAGCCGGTGGACGGTATATCGCTGGGTCGAGGCTGGGCGTCTCGGCGGCACACGTCTCGGCGCTGGAAGCCTGAGAATTTTCAGCCATACCGTGTCGGCTTTGATCGATCTTCACTGCGTGGGGACGATTCGGGCCGCAAGCGCCAGCGGACAAACCAACCCAAGCCCGCTCAAGTCGCGGGCGATGAACCGGCGATCGATCAGTCGAGAGACAAGCCGGTTGCGGTCGGTTGCGGCAGTCTGAGTCAGGCCGCAACGCCGATGCGTCGTGCAGCGTCATGCTTGTTTCTAGTCCTCCTGGGTCTGTGGGGATCGTATTCCTCCGCCGAAGCGTCTTGCGGCTCGGTGAGCTGCTTCGTCGTGATCGGATCCCAGCAGGCGGTCTCGCCGGCGGGCGTCCTCACTGTGAACCTGAGCTTTACCCACACCCCGAACGAGATTCCTCCGGGGGGAGTGAACACCATTCCGTTCGCCAACCAGCAGACCAAGCAATTGATCCTGGCGAACAGCGAGGTCAATCAACTCAGTACGCTGGTGCAAACGGGGGTGTTGGATCTCAATTACGGCCTGACGGAGCGAATCGGGCTCCAACTGCAGGTGCCCTATCGCATCGTCGATGCGGTCGGCCAGATCGGCGCCGGCGCGGTCTCGAATACGTTCGATCGAGGCTTCGGAGACGTGCTTGGGAAGGTCAAGTACAACCTGTTGCCTAGCCTGCGCAGCATGGTCGTCCTAGAAATGGGTGTGTGGTTTCCCGTCGGCGACTACGGACACGAGGCGATCGGCGGTCAGCTGGCCGAATCGACGCTGCAGGTCGGTCGAGGGGCCTTCGGGGTTCAACCGGGATTCTATCAGACCTATGAACTCATTCCCCATCGACTGAATCAGTTCCTGTCCGGAAACGTGCGGTACACATTCCGCAATTCAGATGGCTATCGGTTTGGTGAGGAATTTTCCGTGAATGCGGGGCTCAACCTCGTGACGTTCCCCTGGTTGACCCTGACCAACCAACTCAATTTTCGTTATAAGGGTAGAGACAATATCGAAGCCGCGCTCTTTGAATTCCGGCCTGCCCCATTCAATCGGGCCGTCTTGTTGGATGGCAACATCATCGGCCGGTCCGTACCGACCACCGACCATACGTATGTCGCGTTCTCGACCGGAGCAGTGCTCAACGTCTTCGATTTCGCCCAGGTCTACTTCATCGCCCAGATTCCGATCTATCGAGACTTCAACGGCAATTTGCAGCAAGAAGTCAGCTTCGTGGGCGGCGTCACCAAATACTTTACGATGCCGACCCTGTTCAAACCGTGAAGAACACCATAAAGGACGCGCTATGAGGCAACACATCATGGCACACCAGACCAGCATCGCCGGACAACGAGATAGGCGCAGGTGGCGGTCGACGTACGCCATGTTTCCGGCCGTCATTCTGCTCGTCGCATGCTCTGCCGGGGACAACGACCAAGCGCCGAACACGCCCCTCTCGATTCCCATGGCCTTGGTCGTGAACCAAGGCGATACGACGATGACGACCGTCAGGCTTGACGGGAAGAGTTCCCCCGTCATCAGCACCCTCTCCCTCGGTCCACCACAGGCCGATTCGATCGGTGGAGTGGCGTTCTCGCTCGGGGAATGGATCTTTGTCACCAATACGGCGACCAACCAAGTCGCCGCCATTGATCCGATCGGGACGGCTGCCCCGGTCTTAGAAGATTTTCTGACGGTGAATCCTTTGGATCCTAGAGTCAAGATCGGGCAAAGGCCGACACGCATACACAGGGATCCGGCCGATAAGGAAGTCCTGTGGACGATGAACGAGGGCGATCCGGTTACCGGTCTCGACACGGTCGCCAACTGTTCTCGGGGCGGGTCCGTCTCGGTCCTGCATAATTCGCATCTTGGCGTGGGCGGAGAACAACCTCGGGTCACCTCGATCGTCTGTCTCTCCGGAAAGGGAACCCACTTTGTCGCGTTCCCTCGACCGCCGGCTGTCACAGAGCGACTTGCGTTTGTCTCCAGCAGCAGCACGGGGATCATCAGCATATTGCTGGCTGTCCCGATTCCAGGGGACAATGTTGCTTGGAGCGAGCTCCCTTTTCAGATTGATTTGTGCGACAGCGCCAAGGAGACGTCCTTGGGGCATCCACCCTGTGACGGCAGTGCCACGACACCCAACCACTCGGCCCCAGGTGGTCTCTTTTGGTCACAAACCACGAAGAAAATCTATAGCTACCTTGCCGGATATCAAGCGGTTATCGAGATAGACCCATCGTCCCTCCATATCACTCCAAGGCGGGTCGATGTGCCGAACTTTTGGAGTGCAGAGATCACACCGGGTGGCCGGTTTCTGCTCTTTATCGGCGAGGATATCGCTTCTGATCCAACCACAACGATCGGGAAATTCGGTCTCATCGATCTGACCCAGCAGACATTGACTCTCGTCAGCCATGCTGTCGAGCATGTGCGGCCTGCTCAGTTCCGTTTCACCCCTGATGGAAGACGCCTCTATGTGACCCAACTGAACGTCACCGCGGGGCTCACGCCGGCGCAAGCCGCGGCACTCCAGAAGGACAAGCTCTTGGTGTTCGATGCGACGCCATGGCCGGCGTCGTTCCCGTTTGTTGCGAGCACGGATCTTCCCCAGGTCGGGCCCTTGGGTTTGCATGGGTTGGACCTGTGGGTGACGGGTCCCAAGGGGGCGGGCTCAGCCAGGGGCATTGTGGTGACCAACGCTCCACATCATGGAAACGGCTCAGTCTCTCTGATCGATGCCACGAGCCATGCGATCACCGAGACGATTCCGGTGGGGCGAAACCCGAAGCAGGTCACGGTGTACTACGCGGGACTTGCGGCAAGCGACAATCAGGCCACGCCGACCTGGTGAGCGACGTAGGCGATCGACGCGATCCGCGCGCCGACCGAGACGACGAAGAGTCCTCAAGAAGAGCGGGAGATGAACGCCATGTCGAGGTATGGGCGGAAGAATCGATGGGCCGAGAGCGGTGCTTGGCTTGTGACGTGCTTCCTCGTCGCGCTCTCTGTGCCGGCGGTGGTTGCCGCTGATACGAGCGATCGATGGCAAACGTTGACGGACGCGGGCATCGTGGCCCGTGAGCAAGGGAGGTACAAGGATGCTGAGCGGTTCTTTCTGCTGGCCGACCAGGAAGCGCAAGGATTTGCTTCCGACGATACGCGTCGCGGGAGCTCGCTGAATCACGTCGGGCTGGTGTGTCATGACCAAGGCGAATATGAGCAGGCGAAGTTGTACTACGAGCGGGCATTGCTCCACTGGGAACAGGTGCTCGGTCCGGCCCATGAAGATGCCGCGGTGGCGCTGCATAATCTGGCGGAGATCTATCAAGAACAGGATGAGTTGGAGCAGGCAGAGGTCTATTACCGGCGCGCGTTGGCGATCGGCGAACGCGTGTTCGGTCCGGGCCACCCAAGATTAGCCGCTGGATACAATGGGCTGGGCATGCTCTACCGGAAACAAGGACATGAAGCTCACGCGGAAGCGAGCTTCCACTTGGCGCTTGCCATGGCAGCCGGATCGGAGCCGACCGATCCCGTCGAGACGACGACGATCCTGAATAATCTGGCGTCGCTCTACAAAGAAAAAGAGCTGTATGCGTTTGCCGAACCCCTGTATCAGAAGGCACTGAGCCTTCGCCGCACTGCGCTGGGCGAGTCCCATCCCGGGGTCGCGATCAGTCTGAATAATTTGGCGAATCTGTACCATGCGCAGGGGTTGTCCGAACCGGCCGACCGACGATATCGCGAAGCTGTCGCCGTGCTTGAGGCGATGCCGGATCCGCCGACTCGGCTCATGGGGAGCATTCTTGGGAACTGGGCGTTACTGGCGCATGAGCGCGGGCTGTTGGAAGAGGCCAGGTTGCGATACGAACGCGCGCTGGTCGTTCAGCAACAGACGTTGGGGGAGCGCCATCCGATGGTGGCGACCTTGCGGGATCGTTATGCCGGTCTGCTCCGGACGTTGGCCGGTGAGTACAGGCGGGGCTCCCTGCCGCAAAGGCCTCCGTTACCGCTGCCGATCGGATCCAACGCGCTTGCGCAGTCGGCCGGGATGGGAAATGTCCGAAATGGGGAACGCCCATGAGCGTCGAAGGCACGATTGTCGCGAAACCGATTCAGGCCGCCTGCTTCACGTCTGTTCTCGCTATGGGCCTCTCAGCATCTCTGTGGCTCGCCGGGTGCGGAGGCGTCTTTACCGAAATTCCGGAGTTGGACAGTCCGGATGGGAAGGTCTTCGCACAGCGGTGCGCTGCCTGTCATCGTCAGCCGTTCGGCGACCACGGCGTGACGCATGGAGTGCCGGATCCCAGGTTCCGAACGATGGAGGAGTGGCGGAAGGAATTGTCGCGCATGGAAGATCTCATGCGCGAAAAGGGACTTCCGCCTCTGACCGTCGCGGACCGAGAGGCGATCAACCGATACCTCAACCGCCACGCGAAGCCATAGCAGGGTGTTGAAAAAGTCCGCCGGCTTTGTTCTCGCGTCACTTAGAGGCTCCACGTACGGCGCGAAGTACGCGTCGCCTCTTCGCTCGCTGCGGCCTCGCCGGACGGCCTTTTTGACCATCCTGCGGGCGAGGGCAGGTCAATCCGCTGTGGCCTTCGAAAACGTGCGCCCGGTGAGGTAGAAGACATACGCCGGCACTAGAGGAAGCACGCAAGGAGACAGAAAGGACAGCAGCCCGGCCAGCGTGGCGATGAACAAGGTGGGAGTCTCGCCGCCGAGGAAGCCTGCCTCAACATAGAAATCATTTTCTTGCGCCCACTCGGCGATGATCGACAATTGTTTGGTCGAGAGGGCAAGGCCGATCAGAGCGAGCAGCGCGCCGTTGATCAGTTGAATGGTCCGAATATGGCGCGTGAGGGAGCGTAACAGGCGGCTCGCGCGATCCAGCGCCAGCGCGAAGAGTACGAACGGCATCCCTAATCCCAGCGAATAGGCCGCAAGCAGCAAGGCGCTGTGACCGATGGTCGCGCTGTTGTAGCCCAGCGCCAGAATGGCCCCCAATGTCGGTCCGATGCAGGGCGTCCATCCTGCCGAGAAGAAGATACCCATGAGAAAAGACGGCAGATACCCGCTATTGTTCCGGCGGCTCGGTTCAGTGCGAGTGTCGGTGTAAAAAACGAGCCGGCAGAAATCGATTCCCCGCTTCGTCCAATGAATCCACGTCACCCACCATCGCGACACTCCACCGGCGGCAGAATCCTCTAGGCGGCCCAACAAGGTCGACAGGGCATCAAACAGGCCCATTGTCGTCAGGCCAAACACCATGACGATCACCCCAC
>CAZJOQ010000185.1:0-6615 GCA_964547625.1 uncultured Nitrospira sp. | reverse complement strand
AGTTACGATATTACACGATTGCATTCTCATGATCACGATGCTAAAGCCAAGGCATGCGGATTGTCTTCATGGGCACACCAGAATTTGCCGTGCCGTCGCTCGAGGCGCTCCTTCGATCTGATGATCACGTGGTTGCAGTGGTGTCACAGCCGGATCGACCCAAGGGCCGAGGGCAGCAGCTTTTCGCGCCGCCGGTGAAACTCGTTGCGGAGCGCGCGGGGATTCCTGTGTTGCAGCCGCTCAAGATTCGTGCGCCGGAGTTTTTGGAGGCTCTTTCATCCTGGCAACCTGATTTGATCGCAGTTGCTGCGTACGGACGTATTTTGCATGCGCCGATTCTTCATCTTCCGCCGATGGGCTGCGTGAATGTGCATGGGTCGCTGCTGCCGAAATATCGAGGGGCGGCTCCGATTCAGTGGGCCGTCATCAATGGCGAGACCGAAACAGGGATTACCACGATGCTGATGGATGAAGGCATGGATACCGGCCCCATGCTGCTCCAAGAGAGGCTAGCAATCATGCCCAACGATACGGCTGGGACGTTGGCGCTTCGTCTAGCGGGGTTGGGTGGGCGGTTGCTTGTCGAGACGATCGCACAATTGAAAGCCGGGACGTTGATGCCGAAGAAGCAAGATAATGGGCAGGCGACCATGGCGCCGCTCTTGAAGAAGGAAGATGGCCTCATCAATTGGATGATGAGCGCAGAATCTCTCGCGAACCGAGTGCGAGGTCTCTCTCCATGGCCAGGCGCCTATACATTTTTGGGTGAGGAACGATGGAACATATGGAGGGTAGCCTCGAGCACAAGCGCGGTGACCGACAAGCCTGGCACGATCGTGGCTGTCGATAGACAGTCTATTCTGGTGGCAACCGGAGAGGGGCTTCTCGATGTACAAGAAATACAACCGGCGAACTCAAAACGAATGCCCGTCAGCCAATTTCTGACAGGACATAAAGTCACTACCGGTATGCAACTGGGGTGTCGGGATGTGTGATCCCACCGCCATACTTGTCTGACATGATGCCACGTAGGAACTTCTGTGTCAGGACTATCACCGCGATCGACAGCACTCCGTATCCTGCTCGCAAGCCAACGGACAGATCACCCACTCGATGAACTGATCGACCAGCAAGCTTCCGCAATTTCACTGCCTCGTGACCGCGCATTGGTGATGGAATTGGCATACGGCGTTTTGCGGCGGCAGGAAACGATTGATTGGCGGCTAGGCGTCGTTCTGTCTAAACCTCTTCACCGACTGCCTGTCATTGTTCAGATGTTGCTTCGGATCGGCGCCTATCAAGTGCTGTTCCTGGATCGAGTACCCGCTTCGGCAGCCGTGAACGAAACGGTCAAGCTAGCGAAAGCGTCTGCAAAACAACTCGGGCGCGATTGGAGTGGGTTGGTGAATGGGGTTTTACGCAATCTCATTCGGATGCCGGCCCCGTCCCTTCCCGATCCTGCGACTCACCCAGCTGAATCGTTGTCGATCAAGTACGGTATCCCCATGTGGTTAGTGGTGCGCTGGTTAGACCGAATAGGGAGAGAGCAGACAGAATCAGCTTGTCGGGCAACCAGTACCATTCCGAACGTGACTGTGCGAGTGAATCGGTGCCGGCTGACCCGGGAAGAGTTTCTGAAACGTATGCAAGAAGCTGGACTGGCCGCTCACCCAACCGAAGTAAGCCCTGTAGGAGTTGTGGTGGAGGAAGGACGGGATGTCACCTTGTTGCCGGGTTTCATGGCAGGGGATTTTTATGTGGAGGATGAAGCCGCTCAGCTCATTCCTCCTATTCTTGATCCTTTACCCATGGAGGTTATCTTGGATGCCTGTGCGGCCCCGGGTGGCAAGGTCACCCATCTCGCAGAGCTCATGGGCGATCGCGGAATGATCGTTGCTGTTGATCAGAAGGTCTCTCGGTTGGACTTGTTGCAAGATAATTGTGCGAGGCTGAGGATACACAGCATTGTGCCGGTCGTCGGAGATGCAAGAAGACCTGCCCAATGGACCCGCCTCCTCGTAAAAGATGCCGATCAACCGCCTATTCCGACCGTCTTCGACCGACTTCTCGTCGATGCCCCTTGCAGCGGGCTGGGAGTTCTCCGCCGCCATCCTGAAGCGAAAGAACTGAGGTCTGACTCATCGTTTACACGCCATCAGACACTCCAAGTACAAATCCTTGAGTCGGTTGCTCCTACCTTGCGACCAGGTGGGGTGCTGGTCTATAGTACATGCTCTACGGAAAAGGAAGAAACCGAAGAGGTTGTGAACCGATTTTGTGAGACCTCTTCGGGATGGACTCGTGAATCTGTGGCTCCCTGGCTTCCGTCTGCTGCTCATCGCTTTGTGACCCCGCAAGGGGCGCTATCCACTCTGTGCAATAGTTTTGGGATGGATGGGTTTTACGCGGTCCGCTTACGAAAGAACGAGTGATGCCTCACCAGATTTATATTGCGCCCTCGATTCTCTCTGCCAACTTTGCCAGGTTGGCGGATGAAATCGCTGCGGTGGAGCGGGCTGGTGCCGATATGCTGCATGTGGATGTTATGGACGGCCACTTTGTGCCGAATTTGACAGTGGGGCCTCCCATTGTGGAAAGTCTCAGGAAAGTCACCAAACTACCTCTGGACGTACACTTAATGATCACGAACGCCGATGCGTTCATTCCCGAGTTTGCGGATGCGGGAGCGGATTATCTCACCGTCCACGTTGAGGCTTGCCCGCACCTGCACCGAACGATTCAGTTGATTAAGGAGCGAGGCGTGAAGGCCGGTGTAACCCTGAATCCCGCTACACCGATGGCATCGCTGCAGGAGATTCTGGGTGATGTGGACTTGGTGTTGATCATGTCGGTGAATCCAGGGTTCGGTGGGCAGACATTTATTCCATCCGTACTCAAGAAAATCGTTGAGGCACGGACTCTGTTGGATCGAATCAAGAGCCGCGCACTGCTGGAAGTGGATGGCGGTGTAAAGGTGGATAATACCCGAGAGATCGTGGCGGCCGGTGCGACGACGCTCGTCGCAGGGTCCGCTATTTTCTCACAACATGACTATACGGCCACGATCGCCACGATGCGAGCAGCCGCAGAAGCAGCCCTTCACCCGACGCCCCGCACAGCGGTCAATCGATAGGCGATCTAGGGTGGATACCTCCTCCGCAGTCATCGACAGCCTTCATCCTCTCGAATCCAGAGTTCTTACAACCTTCGGCGCGAGCCTGCCGAGAGCTGTCTTGGACAGCGAACAGTTGGCGGCAGCCGCCGAGTTGGAACCTTCACAGCTCAGCATGGCCGTAGAGTGGCTGCTGGCCAAAGCGCTGATCACGATACAGTCGGAAACGGTGACGCCGGTCGTGTCTCTCACAAAGATTGGTGAGGAGTACTACCGTGGCGCATCCCCGATCGAACGCGTTCTCGACGCCGCTCGTGAGGCAGCCGGTACGGGGAAGCGACTGACTATTCCCGATCTTCAGTCGCAAGATGGACTCGATCCCTCTGATGTCAGCAAAGCTGTTGGGCGGCTGAAGAAGGAGGGGGTTCTGTTGATCGTGCAGGGGGGGTGTATTGAAACGACCGGACGGCCGAGCCCGACCGTTGAGGCGCTTCGGACTCTCCTGAAGCAGATGCATGAATCCTCGCGGGCTCTCAAAGACTTTTCAGAAAATGATCGACGGGTGATCGAAGATTATGCGGTGAAGCGAGGCAATGCCAAGGAACCGTTTAGGGTGGACGAACGAGTGACACGGGTGTTCATGCTGTCTCCATCCGGGGCAAGCGCCGCTGCGCAGTTGCTGAAACAAGGAGTTGCCGAAGAAGTGTCGCAGTTGACTCCTGAAATGTTGAAGGACGGAAGTTGGCGCCAAAAGCGATTTCGAAAATATACGATTAGCCTACGGGCGCCACGCGTTGGGACCGGCAAAAAGCACCCCTACCGAGAATTTCTGGACACCGTCAAAACCAAACTCGTGAGCATGGGCTTCCGAGAAATGCGTGGGTCGTTGGTTGAAACTGAATTTTGGAATATGGATGCCCTGTTCATGCCGCAGTTTCACCCTGCCCGCGACATTCATGATGTGTATTTTGTGAAGCGCCCCACCCATGCTTCCGCCATGGATGAGTCGGTCTTGTCGCATGTTGCCCAGGTGCACCAACATGGAGCTGGGACGGGTTCCACGGGCTGGGGCTATTCGTTCGACGCTCAGCGCGCCAAACGATTGGTATTGCGGAGCCAAGGCACCGCAGTGTCGGCTCGAACGTTGGCCGCCGCGCCGAGCATTCCCGGGAAGTATTTTTCGATCGCTCGCTGTTTTCGCTATGACCAAGTCGATGCGACCCATGCGACAGATTTCTTCCAAGTGGAAGGCATCGTGCTGGGGGAGGACATCAATTTTCGAACGTTACTGGGACTGCTCAATCTGTTTGCCCGGGAAGTGGCACAAGCGAAAGAGGTGAAGTTCTTGCCCGCATATTTCCCATTCACCGAGCCTTCCGTCGAACTGCATGTGCGTCATCCTCGCTTGGGGTGGATGGAACTCGGCGGCGCGGGACTGTTCCGTTCGGAAGTCACCTTGCCGCTTGGGGTCACGGTTCCGGTGATTGCCTGGGGACTGGGTCTCGACCGGATGGCGATGGTGGCGCTGGGGATCCACGATATCAGAGAGCTCTTTACGGACAATCTTGAATTGATTCGTGCCACGAGAGGATTGTTCTAGCTGACGCCATGCCCACAATCACAATATATAAAGACGATTTCCAGTCCCTCCTGCACCAGTCGCCGTCTGCAAACCGGACGGTGTCGATTGAGGAGTTGGAAGCGTGGCTGATGCTCACGAAGGGCGAATTGAAGGGCTACAATCCCGAAACTGGGGAACTTCGCATCGAGCTACAGGACAGCAACAGGCCTGATCTGTGGTGTTGCGAAGGGATTGCTCGGCAAATCCGGATCAAGCAACAGGGAAAACTCTCGCCCTATCCGTTCTTCTCCGAACAATCTAAATCCAGGATGCAGATCATCGTGAAACCTGGAATCGAACAGGTTCGTCCCTATGTGGCGGCGTGCGCGGCCAGAGGATATCGAGTCACGACCGAGGGCTTAGCTCAGCTGATTCAAACGCAAGAAAAATTGGCGGAGATATTCGGCCACAAGCGCAAGACCGTTTCGATCGGGATCTATCAGCTGCCCAAAATCACGTTTCCCGTGACGTACGAGCTTGTGAAGCCCGACGAAGCACGGTTTACCCCGTTGGGCATGGAAACCGTGATGACGCTGTCGGAGATTCTCATGGTGCATCCGAAGGGATTGGAGTATGGGGCTATCCTTGCAGGAACGGGGCGACTACCGATACTCCGGGATGCCGCCAACCAACCGCTGTCGTTTCCTCCGATCATTAATAGCAGGGAAATCGGCGAAGTGCAGGTGGGGGATGATCAGCTCTTCGTTGAGGTGACGGGCACAGACCTCTCCATGGTCGTCTTGACCCTGAATATTTTTGCGTCCAATCTTGCCGACCGGGGGGCAACCATCGAGCCGATCGAAGTTCAGTATCCGCGGAGTACCTCGTTGGGGAAACGAGTGACCACTCCCTTGGATCTTGGAAAGTCGAAAACGATTCAGATCCAAAAGGTTGAACAGGCGCTTGGGCAGGAGCTTGGCGTACACACTGTGGCGCGAGCCCTTGAAACATATGGGTACGATGTCTCGGCTGGAAAGGGTGCCGTCAAGGCGAAGTTGCCACCCTATCGGCAGGATTTGATGCATATGATGGATGTGGTTGAAGATGTGGCGATGAGTCTGGGATACGCCGAATTCACCCCGGTCATGCCGGCACAGTTTACCGTGGGTGGGTTATCCGATATTGAACACATGTCGGACCGGGCCCGAGAATTATTGGTGGGTCTCGGGTTTCAGGAGATCATTTCAAACATTCTCGGCTCGCCCGATAGTTATTCCAGTCGCATGCGCCTCGAGGGGACGGAATGGGGAGGCATGGTCGAAGTCGATAACGTCATGTCGTTGAGTTTCTCATGTCTTCGGCAATGGATCCTACCTTCTCTGCTGCGTGTCGAGGCGGCCTCGAGCCGAGCCTTCTACCCACACCGCCTCTTTGAGGCCGGTGATGTGGCGATTCCCGACGCCACCAAGGAGTTGGGTTCTCGGACGGAGACGGTCTTGGGAGCGGTCATCGCTCATGCATCGGCGCATTTCTCAGAGATTCATTCTTGCTTGGACGTGCTGTTTTACTACCTTGGCAAGGAATACAGCCTCGAGACGGTACAACATCCGTCTTTTATGGAAGGTCGCGCAGGGCGGATTCTCGTGGCGGGCCAACCTGTCGGCGTCATCGGCGAACTCCACCCGGAAGTCCTCGAGCGATGGCAAATCGCCATGCCGGTTGTGGCGTTCGATCTCAATCTTTCGCAGATGCTTTCGTAAGTTCGTCACAGCGCATCACGTGAAATCGCTCCCTGTTTGCAAGTCAACCTCAAGAACAGCATGTGTCGCGCACGGTCACCGGGTGGGCGGCACAGTATTTTCCAATTCCGACATGAGCCTGAGCGATTCTTGCGAATGATGAGCGTCAGGTGGCGTATTGTTGGGATTTGTTAATCCGTTGA
>CAZJOQ010000184.1:3374-6708 GCA_964547625.1 uncultured Nitrospira sp. | reverse complement strand
AGAGGGTACCAGAGAACAGGATCCCCGTAGCAAGCTACGGGGAATCACAAGTTGATGGTCGGCACTATGGAAGGGCCGCTTTCCGACCTCGTGGTAACGAATTCCGAGAAGAAGATCTTGGCTTACTTCACTCGGATCAATCAGGATGAACGGTTGTATGCGATTGGCTTCTGCGACCTCGATAATACCCTAATATATGAGACCCAGTCCTACCGGAAGGATGTGCCGTGCCAGGTGACGACGAGTCCCTCACCAGGTTCGTCCACTATGATGTCGCTCAGCCATGGGCTCGTGTACGTTACGTCAGCATCGATCGAATCAAACGGGCGTCCGCTCGGACGTCTCCTGCTCCTTCACGATATGAGTTTCATTGAACAACGAAGCAGCGACACAAAGTGGTACATCTTCTATCTTTTTGTGGGGCTCGCCGCGGTGATCTCGCTGATCACCGCGGTGGTGAGCAGTCTCCATGACGGGATGAATCTTGTCGCCAAGGAGTTTGTAGGTGCCCGTGACGATGAGCAAGGGGTTTTGATCTTGAGCCAACGCCGGTGCGGCTCGCGAGCTGACGGAAGCGCTGGTGATCAATCCATATGACATCGATCAATTTGCTGCGGCCCTTCACCTGGCTTTGACCATGCCCAAGGGGGAGCAGCGAGCTCGGATGCAGAGCATGTGCGGGCTGATTCAAGAATTCAATGTGTATCGTTGGGCTGGTCGCATGCTTATGGATGCGGCTCGTTTGCGACAAAAGGAAGGAGTGATGAAGCAGGTGGGGCGGGCGAGTGTGTTGAGTTGACGGGGAACTGGACGGGCGAAGTATGGATTATCTCTTGACGGACAAAGGAAGAGAGAATCTTGAGTCTCTCCTGAATAGACATTCCCTGTATACCTTTGATTTCGATGGGACTTTATCCAAGATCGTTCCTGATCCGTATGCCGCTCGACTGGGGCGCTCCGTCCGTTTCTGGTTCGAGGCGCTCGCGAATCGCGCTCCAACAGCCGTGATCTCAGGGCGGTCCTTGGAAGATTTGCAATCACGTATTGGGACAACTGTCCCTGATCTGATCGGGAACCATGGTTCAGAGGGCCCTCATGTTGTGCAGGAGGCCATGCAGCAGGTCCGAGAGACTTGCCAGGATTGGCTGCGACTGATCACCGATCGATTTCAGGCTGAGTGGGCCCAGTCCGGGGTGCTCTTCGAGACGAAGTCCTATTCGTTCTCATTTCACTATCGAACGGTTGATCGGCGTCATGAGGCGCGAACGTTGATCTCCCGTATTGTTGCCGAATTGTCTCCTTCTCCCCGGATTGTTCTGGGGAAATCGGTCGTCAATGTCATGCCTCCGTCGGCGTGGCACAAGGGAACCGCGTTGCTGGAATGCATGCGGCGACTTGGCTGTACGACCGCCCTTTATGTGGGAGACGATGAGACCGATGAAGACGTGTTTGGCTTGGGCGATCACCGCATCCTGACCGTGAGGATCGGGAAGAAGAACACCTCATCCGCTCGGTTTTTCTTGAAACGTCAGACGGAAATTACGCAGGTTTTACGACTGCTGGTAGAAAGGTACGGTTGACGCACTCATGCCTGGAACAACTGGTGCGGTGTGCTCTTGCCATTAGAGCGGACAGTATGAGTTGATATTCCTGTTATTCCACCAACTGTGATCCTTCTCGCCCAAGAAGAAGATCGTAGGGAGCAAAGTCGTCGCTCAATACGACTCCGGAAGGCCACGGCTCGGTCCGGCGGGTGCTCAACAGCGCGATGGATTCCATCGGCAAGCGATGACTCTGTGCCATCTCAGCAATCCGGGACTCAATCTCCTCTACCGATTCAGTTTCGATGGGACGGCCTCCCAAAAAGATCAAATTCTTGGCCGGCGTCATGCCGGTTCTCCATGGGCCTTCGACCGCGAAGGTTAGGAGTGAGGGGAAGGACTGCTGCAGGGTTTGTACGACTGCCGCAGCCCGGGCAAGGTCCCCTTCTTTGCTGGATGCTGCGAGGTTCACCGCGAGGACTCCGTCCGGATTCAGGCGCGTCCGCACTAACGAGTAGAACTCTGATGTGGTGAGATGGAACGGAATCATATCTCGCGCGAAGGCATCGATCCACATGAGATCGTAGGTGCGCTCCGTGGCATTCAGAAACGCCCGCCCGTCTTTGACGAACACCTGATGGTTCGCCGGTGGGTGATACTCGAAAAAGTCTTCGGCCATGCGGACCACGACCGGGTCGAACTCCACGATATCCACTTCCAGGGAAGGCCAATATTTGGCCAACCATTTGGCGATCGAGCCGCCGCCATGCCCAAGGATGAGGGCACGGTGCGGTTGTGGGGTCAGTGCCAGCGAAGACACCATCATTTGGCTGTAGGGGAGAAAGAGGTACCCCGGGTCGGCTTTCCACATGGTGGCATGAAACGTTCGATCCAAGACCAGATACCGAAAGAGATCGTCTTCTCGAATTCGCACTTGCTGATACGGACTTTCCTCTTGGTGAATCGGGACCTTCAATCGTTCGAGCGGGTGGAGAGCAGTCGCTCCCAGGAGTGCACAACAGCCGAGGACGATCAGCACGATGAGGCGGCTTGTCGAGGTTCCCTTGGCGAGCCACAAGATACCGAGTCCTACCTGTATGCCGCCCAGCCAGGCGACCAATGATTGACTCCCGAGCCAGGACAGGAGAAAGAACGCCGTCCCCCATGTTCCGGCCAGGCTTCCCACAGTCGACAGGGCGATCATCCGTCCGGTCTGCCGACCGAGGTGATCGATGTCTGCCACTGCCAGTCGCAACATGGCCGGCAACACCCCACTGAGCCCGAACGCGGGAGGCGCCAGCAGGACGGTAGCCGCAAGACAAGGTCCCCAGCGAGGGTCCTGTACTACTTTCTCAATCTCAAAGAGAATAGGTTGGTTTGCCCAGGCGATGAGAAAGGTCCACGTTCCGGAGAACAGCAAAAGCGCCGCCGGCACTCGTCCATCGGTGTAGCGATCGGAGACCCAACCACCGAACGCGTACCCGCTGCTCATGGCGGCCAGAATCACCCCGATCAAGGCGCCCCACACGAACAGCGAACTGCCGAATACCGGCGCCAACAGGCGACTGCCTAAGATTTCCAGCGCCATGACCACTGCGCCGGTCACGAGAGCGGTGAAAAGCAGAAACCAGCGAGGGATGTGGGGCGTCTTTTGAGGAGGCATTGATTGAATCGAGAAGGTACGAAAGCTCCTTACCGGCGCTGAAATGCCGTCGGATTGTACTCATCGGATTTTCCCAGAGTCAACGAGACCCGGCACGTTGCAGATGAATGCTTGATTCATTGCCCGTAAC
>CAZJOQ010000184.1:0-3274 GCA_964547625.1 uncultured Nitrospira sp. | reverse complement strand
TCGATCGAATTACTTAATGCAAGGAGGGCGGGGCATGCATATTAGTGTCATCGGAACCGGTTATGTCGGGCTTGTGACTGGGGCGTGCTTTGCCGAGTTCGGCGTTCATGTCACGTGTATGGATAACGATGCGCGACGAATCGAGAAGCTCGAAAAAGGTGATGTTCCGTTTTATGAGCCGGGTATCACCGAGCTGGTGGCCAAAGGGGTTCGAGAAGGTCGGTTGAATTTCACCACGGATATTGCCAAGGCGGTCGACAAAGCGCTGGTCATCTTCATTGCCGTCGGGACACCACCGAGAGGCGATGGGTCTGCCGATTTGTCCTATGTGGAAGAAGTCGGCAAAGGAATCGCACGCCACATGACCGGATACAAGGTCATCGTGACCAAGTCAACCGTGCCGGTGGGCACCGGGAAACGGCTGCGTGAAGTCATCAAAAAGTCCCAGACGAACGCGTTTCAATTCGACATTGTGTCGAATCCGGAGTTCTTACGAGAAGGGTCTGCCATCGAAGATTTTCTCCGCCCGAACCGAGTGGTGATCGGGGCCGACAGCGATCATGCCGTCGCGATCATGAAAGATCTGTATCGCCCGTTGTATCTGATCGAGACTCCCATTGTTGTGACCGATATCCCTACCGCCGAACTGATCAAATATGCCTCGAACGCGTTTCTCGCCACCAAGATTTCGTTCATCAACGAAATGGCCAATCTCTGCGAGCGTGTCGGGGGCAACGTGCAGATGGTCGCAAAAGGTATGGGATTGGACAATCGCATCGGCTCGAAGTTTTTGCACGCCGGTGCCGGATTCGGCGGATCCTGTTTCCCGAAAGACTTGGCGGCGCTGATTCAAGCCGGAGAGCGTGCCGGGTATCCCGTGCAGATTGCGCTCGCCGCGTCCAAGGTGAACGAGGATCAGCGGCGCCGGATGGTGGAGAAGATTCGTGACGCGGTGGGAGGACTCGCAGGAAAAACGTTGGGTATGCTGGGGCTTTCTTTCAAACCCAACACGAATGACCTTCGAGAGGCCCCCGCTCTCGCGATCAGTCGGCAGTTGCTGAAAGAAGGGGCAACAGTGCGAGCATATGACCCGATCGCGCTCGATGACGCATGCAAAACCATCACGGCGCTGAAACCTTGTAAAGATCCGTACGATGCCGCTGAAGGGGCCGATGCCCTGATCATCATGACCGAATGGAACCAGTTCAGGAGTCTCGACTTCGAACGGCTCAAAGGGATCATGAAAGCGCCGGTGTTGATCGACCTGCGGAATGTGTATGACCCAGATCGTGTGGCCGCGTATGGTTTCCGACACATCTCGGTTGGCCGTCCGAATAAAGAACCGAAACCGGCCTGAGATGATGACGAGGGGATGGGAAGAAGTGTCATGAGACGTTCCGGTCAGTTGACCAACAGAGTTCGAGACATGACATGGCGGCTTCTGAGAAGCCTGGTTAAGCCAGACAGGGGAAAGTACTCTGTCCCCATACTAGCAATCCTCCAGCTGCTTTGAGAGGCCGAGATGGCCACACTGAGCTTCATAGATGGCTTTGACGCAGCCACAGCTGCCCGTTGGAGCTTGCCGGTGTCTACTGAGGAGGCGGCGAGGTTTTGAGATGATCGGATGAAGGTAGCTTCAGCGGTTTAGCCGCCTGCTCAGGCAGGATAGGAATGGTCCCGATCGGGCGCTTCGAGAATTTCCCTTTACCGTGGACAATCGCCGAGCCGTTCTGCCAGCCGATCACGCTGTCGTCTTCAATGAGCCGGGCGATGTTATGGACTACGTCGTAGAGCACGGTGTCGACTCGCCCATCCGGGAGGGCTTCACTCATCAGATCCTGGCGATTGACTTCCAGGATGAGCACATCCCCTTCCGGAGCCCACCCGACAATCCGCGCACTCGGCAACACCGATTCGAGACGAGGCCGTTGGCGGAGAATCGGCTGATTCGACTGCGCGTCGTAGACCTCCACCCCGCCCTCATTAAACTTTGGGATTGCTGTGTGGTAGTAGCGGCCCGTGGGAGAGAAAAATATCCCGCGCAGGTTGGTCTCCACAATCTTGTCAGTGCGGGGGTCATACCGGACGACATGTGTCCCACCTGAAACACTCAAAATGTACAGGCTGTCCCCAGTTGGAGACCATGCAACGAAGTCACCACGCTCAGCAATTTGTTTCGCTGCTCTCAATGTGACGTCATACAGCCAGGTCCCGGTCGAATGAAATGTATCAATGCCGACCCAGTCCCCATCTGTATAGGCGAGGAGTCGACTGTTTGGATTCCAGGCGAAATCGCGGCTCTTGGCAAACGTCGTGATCTCCTTGCCCACCGCCGTCAGAACCAGGAGGGACGGGTTGACCGGTGCTCCGCTCTGGCGGAGGTACAACGGCACAGCGATGAACTGTCCGGACGGAGAGAGCACAGGATTGCCGAATGCGCCGTTCGGCACTTCAAAGACCTTGGTTTTTGCCCTTGTCTTCAGATCTTGGATATAGAGAATGGAGGCATCGGGGTGCTCCATATCGGAGTGCGCGTGGATGGCATAGGTCATTCCCCCAAACACCACGCGATCGCTGCTGTGCGAATACGAAAATTCCAGGTCCTCGCCACCTGTCCGAAACTCAGCGGCTGCAATTCCCATGGTTGCACCAACCAGGAGGGCTCCAAACAGAACTAGGTGTTCCGTCGCATAAAGCAAACCTCGTCGCATTAAAGCCCCCACGCTAGGGACAATTATTCGTATCTAGCCCATCGGGATCATTTAGGGAGACGTGAAAATGGTCGTCATGGCCACTCTTCTGAATAATGTTTGCGCCGGGAACATCTGTTGAAGTGATGTTAGTCAATGGTGAAACAAGAATACTATTTAAAGCCCCATTGGTGGCAAACAATCTTAAGAGTTCTATCGTCTTCCCTTTGTCAAAAAGAGGTTTCTGAATTGGGTCCGCAAGGTTCAGACTATCCTCTTTCCCATCGGTTCGGATGTACCGGACGTCAATGTCGAGCCCATTTTGATGACATGTGTGCCTAGGAAATGGGCCGCCATTTTGACGACTGATATCGCCATAACCAAATCGAGGGCTCGGATGGTTTTGCGCCCACTGTGTGCCAACCGTTTGAATCAAGCGATTCGAAGACTCTGCCCCTCCCCAATTATCTGTATCGACCGCGTCTGTTCCCGGAAACTGATAATATCCTGTCCCTGTTCTCGGAAGCTTAGTTGCGCCTATGAGCGATCCATTCGAACATGCACTCCCTCGATGCAAGGTCGTT
>CAZJOQ010000183.1:0-6712 GCA_964547625.1 uncultured Nitrospira sp. | reverse complement strand
CTAGCAGAAAGCTTGGGGGTCTGTTCATGAACCTTGGACTGGGAACTGGAGATGCTATTCAGCAATGAGGTTATGGAGACAATGGGGCGTGCGCTTTCTGTCCATAGTCAGATACATCGGACGGACTGAACCGAGAATCAGCGGAAGCAGCTGGCTTATGAATCGCCCGCTTTCGTCGCTCGCCAGGCAATCATGGCAGCGCTGAGGAGCATGAGCGAGGCGAGGAGGAACGGCGCACCAGGCAATTCACCAGAAGCACTGAGACTCGAGGGCTGGTTGCGGAGATCAGTGCCGGACCGGATGAAGAAGGCGAAGGTTTGCGTGAAGAGCGTCGGCCCGATGAGGCCGGTCACGCCATTGATGCTGGCGATGGCGCCCTGCAGCTGGCCTTGCTCTGAACTGCTGATAAAGCGCGTCATAAGCGATTGATTGGCAGGACCGGCAAGTCCCCAGAAGGCCATCACGGGAATCCCGAGACAAAAGATCCAGCCTTCCGGCGCGATGCCATAGACGAAAAAGCCGATCGATCCGCAGAGCAACCCGATCAACACCGTTCTACGTTCGCCGAACCGGGCGGTGATCGGACGGATCAGTCCACCCTGCACGATCATCGCGGCCAGGCCGACACCCCCCATCATCAGTCCGACGCTCGCCGGTCCCCAGCCGTAGCGATAACCCATATACAGCACCGATACGCTCGGCAGCACGGTATGAGCAAGATACCCAAAGAACGCAACAGTTGCGAGGCCGAAGAGTTCAGGGTGCGAGCGCAACAGCATGAGTGAGCCGACCGGATTGGCTCGCGCCCAGGCGAAGGGCGTTCGTTTGTCCGGCGAGAGCGATTCGGGGAGCACAAAGAATCCGTAACAGGCGTTGAGAAGACTGAGGGCCGCCGCGCCCCAGAAGGGCAACCTGGGATCGATCGAGCCGAGCCAGCCGCCCAAGGCGGGACCAAAAATGAAGCCACGCCCGAAGACCATGCCGATCTTGCCGAATGCCGCCGCACGCTGTTCCGGCGGCGTCACATCGGCGATGTAGGCGCCGGCCGTGCTGAAGCTGGAGGAGGCCATTCCGGAGATGACGCGGCCTGCAACAAGCCAGGCGACGTTCGGGGCGAGCGCCATCACGATGTAGTCCAAACCCAATCCGAAGTTGGACAGCAGGACGACGGGCCGACGGCCGAATCGGTCTGACAGTGCCCCTTGGATGGGCGAGCAAAAGAACTGCATGAAGGCCCAGGCCGTGCCCATCAACCCGTAGAGCACGGCCGCCCGTGCTGTATCTCCTGAGAAAAATCCCTCGACGAGTTTCGGCAGCACCGGAATAATGATCCCGAACGACAACATGTCGAGCAGGACGGTGACGAGAATGAACAGCATCGCCGCTCGGCGCGGCACAGTCGTGACAGAGGGATGATGTATCACCGCCGCATCCTAACAGACTTTTCCCCATGCAGCGTTTCATCGGCGACATCCTCTCAGGACTGAGTGCATTGCAGCGGCAGACTTGCGCATGGGTGAATGGCAGTGGGAGGATAAGGCCATGATCGCTCCATCTGCTGCTTGTAAGCTCATCACGAAAACTCATAGGATCCTGCTCCGCAGCAAGGAATCTTTGAGAAAACAGGATGATTTCACACTCCTCCGACAAACTGTAGCCAAGGAGAGAACATGCAACTGGCAATCGTATTATATGACGGCGTGACGGCACTGGATGCGATCGGCCCCTACGAGGTCTTTCAGGCACCTGGGCTGGGGATTGACGTGCGCTTCGTGGCGCGCGAGAAGGGCATGAAGCGAACCGATTTTGGACGATTGGGCTTACAGGCTGATTACACCCTTGATGAAGTACCCACTCCCGACATTCTCCTCGTGCCGGGCACTCCCTTTCCACAAGCCGTAATGGGCGATCCACTCGTTCTGGAATGGATCGCACAAGTGCACCAGACAACGAAGTGGACCACATCCGTCTGCACCGGAGCACTGGGTCTTGGAGCAGCCGGAGTGTTACAAGGACTTAAGGCAACCACTCATTGGCTGGCCCACGATGCCCTGAAGCAATTTGGTGCGATCCCGACGAAAGCGCGGGTCGTCCGTGATGGCAAGGTCGTGACCGCCGCTGGTGTATCATCCGGGATCGACATGGCCCTGATCCTGGTTGCTGAAGAATTCGGAGAGACTGCAGCCCAAGGCGTCCAACTTCTCATCGAGTACGATCCACAGCCTCCGTTCGATGCCGGCAGTCCGGACAAGGCGCCACCGCTGGTGGTCAGCGGCGCACAAGAGGAATTTCGCAAGCTCAACCGACGATCATGAATCTGTCGCTTCAGTGTCAGCCGCCGATCAACGACCTCTCTCTTGCCATAGTCCGTTCCTGTATGATGAGATCCTTCTATTCTCTCTTCCACGAATCTGACTCGATCACTGCGGAGATCTGCCAAGGAGGAGCGCCATGAACACCACCGTCGCTGAGATCCCAATGCACCACACAGTCCACACGTTCGTTAGTACGCCTCGCAAGATATTGATCGGTGGCCGATGGGTTGAGGCCGCATCGGGCAAGACGTTCCCGACCTACAACCCGGCTACAGGTGACGTGCTGGCCCATGTCGCCGAAGGCGCTCACCCCGACGTGGACCGGGCCGTCTCTGCCGCCAGGAACGCATTCGAGAATGGACCGTGGCGCAAGCTCACCGCCTCGGAACGGGGACGACTCATCTGGAAACTCGCCGACTTGCTCGAGACGCACCTGGAAGAATTCGCTCAACTGGAATCGCTCGACAACGGAAAACCGGTCGGCGTGGCTCGTGTAGCAGACGTGCCACTCGCTGTGGACCTGTTTCGGTACATGGCAGGGTGGGCTACCAAAATCGAAGGGCACACGATCCCCCTTTCGGTACCTTATACACCCGATGCCCAGTATCTCGCCTACACGTTGCGTGAGCCGGTCGGCGTCGTCGCGCAGATCATCCCCTGGAATTTCCCGCTGCTCATGGCAGCCTGGAAGCTGGGCCCTGCTCTGGCAGCGGGCTGCACCATCGTGCTAAAGCCGGCTGAGCAGACGCCCCTCTCCGCCTTGCGGCTCGGTGAGCTCATCTGTGAAGCCGGTTTCCCTGACGGGGTAGTCAACATCGTGGCTGGTTATGGAGAAACCGCCGGCGCGGCATTAGCCGCGCATCCCGACGTCGACAAAGTGGCCTTTACCGGTTCCACCGAAGTCGGGAAGCTCATTCTTAGCGCCGCTGCCGGGAATCTTAAAAAAGTGTCGCTTGAGCTTGGGGGCAAATCGCCGAACATCGTCTGCAAGGATGCCGACGTGGAGGCCAGCATTCCCGGAGTCTCCAGTGCGATCTTTTTCAACCAGGGTCAGTGTTGTTGTGCCGGATCCCGGCTCTTCGTTGAGAAGGGTATTTTTGACAAAGTGGTCGACGGCGTGGCCGAAGACGCAAAGAGGATCAAGGTTGGGCCCGGTATGGACCTCTCCTCCCAAATGGGGCCTCTCGTATCGGATGAGCAGCAACGGCGAGTCCTCAGCTATCTGGAATCAGGTCTCTCCGAAGGGGCGAAGGCCGTGGTGGGCGGACGGAAGCTTGGCGACAAAGGCTATTTTGTCGAACCGACCGTGCTCGTCGACACCACAAAGAACATGAAAGTCATGCAGGAGGAAATCTTCGGGCCGGTCGTCTGTGCCGTACCCTTCAAGGATATTGATGAGGTACTTTCTGTTGCCAACGACTCGATTTACGGCCTGGCCGCCGCGGTCTGGACCCGCGATATCGGCAAGGCTCATCGTATTGCTTCCCAGCTGCGCGCCGGATCAGTATGGGTCAACTGCTACAACATCTTTGATGCAGCGCTACCGTTCGGTGGCTATAAGCAATCGGGATGGGGCCGTGAAATGGGCCACGATGCGCTGGAACTCTACACTGAAGTGAAAGCCGTCACGGTGCGGCTCTGATTGAGATGAACATGATATCCACGTTGCACGACGATGAATACATCGGTGGCGCTGGAAACCCTGGCCGGTAATCCCACCCCCTCATTGTGAGACATGGATTCCTGTGATAGCATGACCTTGACTCGGTACCGTACGATTACTCCTGAAACCCCTTATGCCTCAATTCGAGGAGGCTGTCATGGTTACCTGTCGATTCCTTTCCACTTTTCTATCGCTGAGCGCATTTCTTTTCCTCTCTGTGACGGGAGAGGCAGCTGTCCCCCCAAGCGGACTCGTCGAAATCACCGGTGATTACCGGTACGCCGCTCTTCCAACCGAACGAGTCGCTGACACGAAAGCCTTGACGTGCCGCGAAGCTTGGCGGCTCGCAGTTGTCAACTCCTCGCTGTATCGGGAGCAGGCTGCAGGTCTCATCGACTCTCTAGGACTCCGCAACCTTGCCTATAGGCTCGCCGACGGCTTCGTGCAGGACGGACAAGTTATTGAGCAGACCACGCATGGGCGGGCGGTCTTTTGTCATGTCAGAGGGTTTTTGCCGGTCGAAGAAACGACACAAGTCATTCGCACCACACTGGCCAGCGGGCCGACTCCGGCGGAGGGGCTGGACCAAAACCACGTCTTGCGATTGTTGAATGTAAGAGAAGAGGGGTCACACACCATCGCGATTCAGTATCAGGCCCTCAAACGGCTGGATTGGCTCGACACGCAATACCAAGGCGGCCTCAGAGAATGGGCCGACATCATGGTGGAGTTTTTTGACGACCAAGGTCTGCTGGTCCGTGCTGACCGATTCCCGGCTCACCGTACGGCAGTTGGAGACGACGTGATGAACCCTGGATCCCTGGGAATCCTCAGGGTTCCCCGGCCACCCGCAGCCAAGACCTACCGTGTCTGGCTGGTCAAGTAACCTTGCGGTCGCATGAATTGCAAAACCAGGTGCGCCTCCTCATCGCTGTGCGCCCAGCCTTCCATGAGATTATCTACTGAGCTGTCGCCGTCGCCGGTAGGTTGACACCAATGCGCTCAAGCCCCATGATGACCGTCAGCGCTGCCGGAGCGTGATCAACGATTTCCTTCTGCACTTCGATCCGGCGGAGATCGACAAACTCCGGAGCTGTGAGTCCCAGCGATTCCCGATAGGCTCGGTCTGCAACCCCCCGTTGCCTCTCCGCATTTTCACGCGCCTCTTCCGCCTTCTGGAATTGAACCATCGTCAGCTTACGCTGCTCCTGCACAATGGTCTCCGTGGTCTGTTCCACCACGCCTTTCGGCGGCAGAATGCTGCCGACCACAATGCGGTTCAGCTGAATCGGGATGTTCTGTTTTTCGATCAACTTGGTTTGCACTTCACGCGCGATGGCGTCCTGTAGTTTGGTGCGAGTCGTCGGATCGGTCGTCAACTGGAACAGTGCGTATTTTTGAACTTCTTCCCGCACAAAGGTTCGAAAGGGCTCTTTCACATTGTTTCCGTACCACGTGGGACCAAACTTGGCGATGAGTTCCGGCGATCGACCTTCGACAATGTTCGCAATCAGGAAGGCGTCGAACGACACCGGCGCGTTTTCGGCCGAGATGATGTCGAAATGTTCGGCATACTGGAGCGGCCGGACGTCAACCGCGATCACTTTTGTTGTCGGTACGACCCAGATCCGCCCCGTTGTGGTAGGGACAGGATCGACACCGCCATGGCCGAAGATAAACGGCTGTTCGACCAGGACGCCCTCATGCCCGGCTTCAATCGCCACACATGCGGTTCCCATGAGTAAGAAGGCACCAGCGAATACGCTCTTTCCGATAGCATCTCGACGTGATCTCTTCATATGCGCCTCCTCTGATAAGTCCACCTGGGAATAATCGCATGGTCGCTACCGATTAGGCTTTGTTGCCTATGATGAAACCAGCTTACAAAGCGGCTTGACTGCAAGTCAAATCAAGGAAGGAAGGCCAGAAAACAGATTGAACGTTTCTCTGATCGCACCGAAAAGCACTGCTCTCAGAGATTGCGCGCTACGCGAAACGCCTTGGCTGCAATCGGCGTACCTCACCAATACCTCCCATCAGAAGCGCTTTGTGGAGACTCCGATAAACGGCAGCAGGTAATTGAGTCCGCCGTTCGGGCTATCAGTGCCGCCATTGGAGATGTGGCTGAAGCGGACTCCTGCGTTCAGCGCCCATCGTGCAGTCAGATCATACGTCGCGCCCGTACCGCCCCAGACCAGAAAATTGAAATCCGATCCCTGTTCGGGAATGCGCCCGTCGAAATTTGTCCAGAGTGGGCCGCCGCCACCTTCGACATAAGGCTTCATGCGACCGAACGAGGTAAACGCATAGATCAATTTCGGTGTGAATCCGATACCGTATGCGCTGGTCGGTTCCGCAATCCCTAAGAGCGCCGCTTCTACTCCGAGAGCAATTGAGCCACTCCACCACTCATGGCCGATTGGGTCAGTCAACGCAATCTGCCATGATGGATGCGCGGCTACTCCATTCAGCTTGGATGACTGTGTATCTATTACTCGCACTGGCAATATTCCTCCGACCACCATGCTGACTGCCTGTTTTCCAATCCATGTCGACGATGTCTCCTCTGCTACAGCTAGTGGCCACCAAGCCAAACCCGTGGAGACGAGCACCACTGCATAGACCCAGCTCATGCGCATACTGAGTCACACCTGTGCCTTGATGCAGTTGGTGGTTCACTGTAGCGGGGCATGATGGAGTATACACAGGTGCATGTGCTGAAAGACGGTTTATC
>CAZJOQ010000182.1:0-6920 GCA_964547625.1 uncultured Nitrospira sp. | reverse complement strand
CGAAACCGCTGGTCGCAAGACCGGAATGGCGCGCATGTCCTACTCAACCCTACATTCCAATGCAACGGGGGTTCATGTATCTCTGTGCCATCCTGGACTGGACCAGTCGCCGAGTGTTGACCTGGCGGTTATCCAACACGTTAACCACAGACTTCTGCCTGGAGGCGGTGCAGGAGGCCATCACTCGGTATGGGAGGCCCGAGATCTTTAACACCGATCAAGGTTGCCAGTTCACCAGCCAGGAATTCACCGGGTTTCTGCAGACGCATGGAATTCAGATCAGCATGGATGGGATCGGGCGGTGGCGGGACAACGTCTTCGTCGAGCGGTTGTGGCGGAGCCTCAAATATGAGGAGGTGTATCTCCATGCCTACGAAACCGTCGGGGCCACACGCGAAGGCGTGGCGCGTTACATGACCTTCTACAATCAGATCAGGCCGCATCGCGCGCTTGACGGACGCACGCCCGAGCGCGTGTACTGGGAGAACAGACCTGCACAGCCCACGGCTGCGTAGGCGGATACCGCCAGGCACCACTTATGAAGTGAAAGATTCTGTCCAAAGAACCGGAGCCACCTCTTGATGATTCGTTTGATCTGTCATATTGAGATGCACGTGGCAGGGTTGCTGTCACATCCTGTGCAAGCAAGGGCGCCTCCATGCACAACAACGACCCTAGGATAACGAGGATACCCGCAAGGATTGATAATCGTGCAAAACCAGCTGCGATAGGATGATCCGGTTCTCGCCCGATCGCCACGCTATGGTATTTCTTTGTAGGAGCTCTGCGAGGCATCATGATAAGCCGATAAGTTTTGCTAACAGTATCCCGTGCGTATGAGTCAGTCAGTACATTCTGTCCTTTCAGGGATGAAATCCATATGGAAGAGGAGCTTGATAAAAAATCGAGAGAAGGCGTCATTATTGCGCAGTAGAGCTGGTTTTGACCCAACGGGTCCTGGCCATGGCAGTGGTGTGGGATCATGAAAACGAGGTCGAGAGTCTTTGTCTAGGATCACCTACTCTCAATCGCATCCGATGGCAGGCCGATGTCACATGAACCAGATATTCGGATCAGCCGTGATGGCTAATAGATAGAGAGAATACGATGCTGACTACTCGACGGTGTGCCCTTCCAGGAAGATTGCTTGCTCCAGGGTGCGGAAGAATTGCTGATAGGGGACAGGGTCTTCGACGGCGCGAAGATAGAACTGCGCGCTGGCGCGGACGATGAGCTGCGACTCGTTACGGTCACGAACGGTGACGGTTAGTCGCACAAGGTCGCTGCGGTGATAGAAGGGACCCCAGGCTCGGTAGGTTCTGGTGAGAAACAAGAGTGTGTCGGGACGGTACAGGATATAGGACGGATCGAGGAAGGTTGGTTGCTCGAGGCCGATGTATTTCTTGGCGGAGACGATCCCTAACTCCTCGTCGAGCACGTCGATCTTACAGTTCAGGTCCTGCAAGGTCATGACGATCGCCTGGAGGATCTTCTGCCGGTCCTTGGTGTCGAACACACGCGTCTGTGCGGCCCGCACCTTGACCTGACTCTCTTCGGACAACCAGATCTGAGTCCGTGCGTCCGATTGATTGTCGTGCCGCATTTCGTAGGGCGAGCAGGCGGTGAACAGCGCCGCTCCAGCGAGTACCGTCATCAGCAGCATTCGCAAAGGCGTTCGCGAGCTGAGTGATCGGTCGGCGATCATGGCGAGGGTGTCGACTCCTGAAAGAGAAACAGGGCCCGTTGCAGCGCGGCGAAGAAGTTCTGATACACCTTCGGGTCTTCAATGGGTTTGTTGTTATAAATAGCGTTGGCACGGAAGCTCATCTTGTCTGCCGTCTCTTGCCGCACTGTCACGGTGATTGTGACCACGTCGTAGTAGTTGGGTTCGGCGAATCGCGCTGCGGTCACAAGCCCAAGTCTTTCGTTGGCTCGCTCGATGATGAAACCTAGGTCCTGCAGGGAGGCGATGACGCCCCGGATGGCGGCGTTCCGGTCTGTCAGGTCGAAGGTTCTTGTCTGAAGGCTCCGTACCTTCATCTGTGCCTCGGTTGGGGCCAGCAAGTCCGGGGCGGGCTGCGGCGCTGCGCAGCCCTGTAGGAAGAGGCTTCCGGCCAGCAAAAGGCCTGGGCCGAGCAGAGTGATGTGCAACCTAGATTGATTCATACCATGTCCTCAGATTCGATGGGCCTCCAGGAAGACGGCCTTGGAGAGCTTAGCGTAAAATTGCTGATAAATTTCCGGATCGCGGATCATTTCCATATATTGTTCACCGGGCGGGATGTATTGATTATCGACTTGACCGTCTCCCTGCCAGACAACTCGATAGAACATGATGCGGATTTCCTGGCGGGTAGCTTCGGCATTGAGCGGACGGGCGATGAGGGAAGCGGCGATTTTCTGATGGAGGTCAACCGGCTGCATGAGCTTTCCGAGGGAGAGAATCAGCACCAGTATTTGTCTGACATATTGGCCATACTCGCGAGCGCTGCGTTCTTTTGTCGCGCGCAGGAAGCCGACTTGCCGCTGGCTTTCTTCCACCTGAAAGCCTAAGTCTTGGAGTACGGCGGCCGAGGCCGAAAGGAGTTCCCGCTCATTTGGCATTTCGAACATCCGGGTTTGCATTGCCCGGTTCGTCGGGATGTCCGGAGTTAGTGCGAAGAGCTCGGCTGGTTCGGTATGGGCGACGCAGCCGCTCAGAAACGCAAGGGCTAGAATCGGGGCCAAAGGTCTACCCTTTCCAACCATGGCGCTGATCCGGTTCGCCGGCGGATCAGAACTGGGTAGAGTTGTAGGCAAAGTCCCGGACCTTCTTTTCTTCGTCGTACTTGATGATGATGGTGAGGGTCCGTTGGCGCTGCGAGCTCGAACTGTCGCGCGAAGTGGCGCCGAGAATGATGATGCTGGCAAAGGTTGAGCTGGCCGTATCCACGCGATCGGTGGAAACCTTGTCGTAGATCCAGACCTCGCGCCGCTTCTCATCCGTGGTCACGATATTGGGACTCCCGAGCAGTTCGGCCACCTGTGAGCCAGGCATCCCGACCTTGATTTCACCTTGCACCTTGCCGACGGTAAGGCGGTCTTCCTTGATCTCGGCTTTCCCGCCGCAGCCTGCAGCGGCAATGAGCAGACACAGGCTTAGGATGCTCCAAAGCGATTTCATGGCGACGTTCCCCTTTCTGTTGTCTCGGTGTGACGTGAAGTCATCGACGATGATAGGCTACTGTTCCGATGGGAGTGTGTCAACGTAGCAGAAGAAAAAGCGCCGCTCGCTCCCCAAGATCGAGTACACTGCCCCTCACCGATTATGCCACCAACTATGTTGCTCAGTTGCGAGTTGCTTGAGAAGAGTTACGGGGTCAAACCGTTGTTCACCGGTCTGTCGATCGGACTCTGCGACGGCGATCATGTCGGATTAATCGGACCCAACGGCTCTGGAAAGTCCACGTTGCTCAAGATATTGGCCGGCCTCGAAAAACCGGACAGCGGCACTCGATCGGTGCGGCGGCAAGTTCGCACCGGCTATGTTCCCCAAGAGCCTTCATTTGGCGAGCAGCATTCAGTCGAAGACGTATTGACTCAGGTTTTGCTCGATGAGGGGTTTGATCCGCATGAGCAGGGTGGTCGAATAGCCAAGGCCCTTAGCCTCGGTGGATTTGTCGGTTCAGACCAGGCTGTCTCGACGTTGTCGGGAGGATGGAGAAAGCGGCTCGCGATTGCGCGGTCGCTGATGCTGGAACCAGACGTGCTGCTTATGGATGAGCCGACGAACCACCTGGATGTCGAGGGCATCCTTTGGCTTGAAGGTCTTTTGAAGGCCGAGTCCCATGCATTTATTGTCATCAGCCACGACCGGCAGTTTTTGGAATCGGTGACCACCAGGGTTTGGGAATTAAACCGCCGATACGCCAACGGGGTCTTTCAGACGAATGGTCGGTATAGCGAGTTTTTGGAGCAGCGCGACGCGGCGTTACAGGCGCAGGCCGATTATCACTCGTCGCTGGCCAATCGGGTACGGCGTGAGGTGGAATGGCTCAGGCGAGGGCCCAAAGCCCGCACGACTAAAGCCAAGGCTCGGATCGATTCGGCAGGGCGGCTCATCGAAGAGCTTCAGGATATGGAGTCGCGACGGCCGCAAGGGTCGGCCGGGATTGACTTCACGGCCTCCGGACGAAAATCCAAACAATTGTTGGTTGCGAAGGGGCTTGAGAAATCACTCGGCGGCAAAGCGATCCTATCCGACCTCGATATGTTGTTAGGCCCGGGCGAACGGATCGGCCTGCTTGGCCCCAACGGCAGTGGCAAAACAACACTTCTGAAACTCTTGGCCGGTACGTTACAGCCGGATCGCGGCTCCATCACGCGCGCCGATCGGTTGCGAGTGGTGACCTTCGAGCAACATCGTGAGTCGTTAGACCAACAAGCGACCTTGCGCCGCGCTCTGGCTCCAGCCGGCGGCGATGCCGTCGTCTATCAGGATCGATCTGTCCACCTCGTCTCATGGGCCAAGCGCTTTCTCTTTGCACCTGAGCAACTGGATCTGCCGGTCTCGCGCCTCTCCGGTGGAGAGCAGGCTCGGTTACTGATCGCGCAGTTGATGCTGCAACCCGCTGATCTCTTGATCCTCGACGAGCCGACGAACGACCTCGACATCCCGACGCTCGATGTGCTGGAAGACAGCTTGTTAGAATTTGCCGGAGCACTTGTTCTGGTAACGCACGACCGCTGGCTCTTGGACCGTGTCTCCACCAGACTCCTTGCGTTGGACGGGATGGGCCGTGCCGAGTGGTTCGCTGATTATGCTCAATGGGAAGCGGCACAGTCGAAAAAGGCCTCGGAGGAAAGCAGGCTATCATCTCCACGAGACCGTGCGAGGACGAGTTCTAAGAAGCGGAAAGGCTTCTCGTACAACGAACAGAAGGAATGGGACCAGATGGAAGCGAAGATCCTTGCGGCGGAGAAGATGGCCGCGGCTTGCCACGCGGGGGTGAACGATCCGACGATCGTCTCATCCGCCGAAGCGCTTCAAGAACGATACGCCGCGCTGCACGCCGCGCAGGCTGAGGTTGAACGGTTATATCAGCGCTGGGCGGAGTTGGACGAGAAACGAGCGGAATTAATCGGCGGCGCGCAACTCTAGCACTGGTGGAATATGTGACTACTCTTTAAGGGCAAACACTCCTGTTTTTTGCAGCGCTCGATTCTGGTATGGTATCCACGGTCGAGGAACTTTCCCTCGGGTGTATCTAGGGTTTTGAATGAATAGGAAAGGAAACCCCATGCTTCCTAATTCAAGACACCGTGTCGTTATCGCCTTGTCGTTCCTGCTGTCGGTGGCCAGTTGCTCCGATACCGATTTTGTCGTTCGCCCCCCGGCACCGGAGAAACTCATGACAATAGAAAGCCCAATCGTTGGGACCACGGATTCCGTCATTAGCGTGCCGGTGCAGCTGGACCTTTCGTCTTTTCTTCAAGCTGTCAACGATCAGAACATGATCCCGAAGAAGTTCGATCATTGGGGGAGCTTTATCAAGCATCCTAAAGGCGTGGAGTACAAGTACTACGCAGAGCGGGATGACTTTTCCATCGAGCGATCTGGTTCTCAGCACATGGGTGGTGCCGAGCTTGGTGTGTCGAATGGGGGTCTATCGCTCAAAGATTGGTGGAAAGGCATTGATCTCTCTGGGTCATCGCTCTCTTTGAGCGCCCCTCTTCGCTATAAGATTGGTTTGCACCCCCATTCTCAGGTCGGTAATGCCCCTACCCAGTGTGGCGACGGCAGTGAATGGCCTAAGCAAGCCACGCTCAAGGGAAGCATCGTGATGGCGATGATGCCGAATTATGGCGTGTCAGCATCCCTGCGCGATGTGACGGTGAATCCTATTGATTTGTGCCGGGTACGTATCGCGGGTATGGATGTGTATCCAGTCGTCAATGCCAGACTCTCGGATCACGTCAAAAGCGGACTGAGTAAGGCTGTCTCACAGCTTAATGCACTGACCGTCAGATCTCACGCGGAAGAGGTCTGGAGCGCACTGCGCAATCCTATCCAGTTAGAACCGGATGCCTGGCTCCTGCTCAATATTGACAAGGTGAAACATGGTGGATTTTCGGGGGATGGGCACGTGGTGAATGACGCCCTTCAGATTACTGCCAACCCGGTAATCGTCTATGGCGCTGAACCATCTGCTACATCCGCCACACTTCCCCAGATCGAAACTGAACCGGTTTCCCCGGAATTTCGCGGCGTCGCAGATGTCCAAGGAGAGTATTCAGGAAATCGGTCGGCTTCCAATAGATTTCACGTTCTGAGCGACACCCAGGTCGATTACAGCACGCTTTCGAAGTCGCTTTCGAACCGACTCAGAGGGAAACGCGTCGTCAATAAAGGTAACTTCATTCAGATGACAGACGCCACGATTTCCGGCTTGGGGGCCAACCATGTGCTTTTGCGTGTTGATTTTACGGGAGACGCGCGCGGTCACGTATATTTGATCGGGAAACCAGAGATCAATGCGATGACACAGACTGTCTATCTGAGTGGTCTTCGCTATGATCCCAAGACCACCCATCTGCTGCAGACCGCGGTCCCCGATTGGTTCTATCACGCGCCGCTCCGCGAGGCCATTGCCCCAGAAGTCGTGTTCGGAGTGATACCGATGACCGACCGATTACGTGATCTTGTGAAGACCGGGCTGAATCGAACACTGAGTCCCACCGTCTCAATGCAAGGGACCGTGACGTCGATGCAAGGCGTCGCCGTATTCGCCGATGTTGATGCGTTGCATGTTCGAGCGATGAGCGATGGAACGCTCAATGTGATAGTGGGCAGTAAGCCCTAAGTCGTCTGTCCAGAATCTTCCTGCTTTTTCCGTGTCTCCTCCGATCCACTCCGTTCTACAGTTCTGCCCGTTGCTAGC
>CAZJOQ010000181.1:0-6932 GCA_964547625.1 uncultured Nitrospira sp. | reverse complement strand
TTCATAGATTCAATCTCCTAACTGACATCGCCTCACCTCTTACGCCTCACACCTCACGGCATTCATCCCGCCACCCATCCATACACTCGCTGACTCGGCTCCGGTCCCTCTTCCAAGTAGCTCATCCTGAGCCGACCAAGAGCATCACCCGGCAGCGCCTTCCGCTTCGTTTCGACATCGATCCCAAAAACCTTGGCGGCATTCAGCCCCAAAATCCGTTCTTTGGTCTGTCTGGTCAACGGCTGATACTGATGTTTCTCGACCACCTGATCGGGAATTTGGAATCGCCTGAACGCTTCGATCTGCCACTGCGGCGTCCCATACCAGATGGAATCGGTTCCCCAGAGAACATGGTCAACGCCGAACGAACGAATGAGCTGCCCCAGCAGATGCGCACAGATCAATGGATAGGTGGTCACCAGCTGCGCAAACGTCGAACCTAGCTCCATATGGATGTTTGAGATCCCAGGCTCCTTCTCCTTCATTCGACAGAATTCCGTGGTCCACGGGATTTCACCGGTCTTCGCAAATATCTGATCGATTGAGGCTACTCCGCGGAGTCCGGAGTGATATACCAAAAAGTTAAGATCAGGAAAGTCTTTGGCAGCCTTGATCAGATCTCTCGGATGGTTGTAGTCCGGCACGGGACCAAGAGGGAGGCCTTTGTGGACGCACACCTGTTTCACCTTGAGCTTCCGAGCCTGTTCCAGCATCGGATAGGCGATCTGCTCATCATCCATACGCCAGCCTCTGTCAAATCCCTTCGGGCAAGATCCGGTGTAGCACTTCCACGCATCGACGTTGAGCGTTTCAACCTGCATTGCCATAAACTCCAGATCCGCTGACCCAAGTTGAGGTGTCGCAAGACCGTGTGCCAGCATTCGCTGTGAACCAGCCAACCGATTGATCTCATCACGGATATGGGCCATTTCCTTCGGGGGAACGACGGCTTCTTGTGGGTAGGGCCCCGGCGGTGTGCTGATCAAACCGATGCTGGTTTCACTGTCGAGAAACACCTCCTTCACGAAGTTCTTCCACGACAGATCGTCGATGGAGCCTTGATCCCCGGCCAACTTTGGATTCAGTCCTGTCTCGCGAATATGTCTTCTGAGGGAGAGCAGCGCCTGTTTTGACACCGCTCCCTTGCGACTGGCTTCGGCATTGGACGGATCATAGCCGGAGCTCACATAATGCGTCTGCACATCGAAAATAAAATATGGCGCTCCCTGTTGTTCCGCAAACGCCGCAGACTCGAACAGCGCTATCCCGTCGATGTTGAAAAATCGGCCAAACAGCGTGTTCATGGCCAAAAACCCGGCCGCCGTTGCGCCCGTCGTTCTCAAAAACTCTCGACGACAGACGCCTTGCCGACCCGCTGCTTTCTCCACCATAGAGGCAGCCAGCTGTTCAACGGCCTTCTGCTGAGCCGTCTGACGAATAGGATGGAACTCCTCATTCGAAACGATCTGAGTCGGAATAGGCGTGAGAAAAGTCTTACCCTTTTTCATAGAGAGACGGCCATCAGACAGTTTTCGTGAAAGTCCTATGAATCCTTTTAGCTGACGATTGCGCGGTGATTCTGTGGAATCGCACGTGCGCTGTCAAGCCGGAGGTTACGGGGAAGATCAGGAGATTACACGAATCGTGAGAGCTTATTTGGCCTTGGATGCCTTTGTTGCCGATTTCGTTGAAGCGCTTGTGGTATATCCGATGGGAATCTCCGCCACAACATCCAGCTCCGGATCACCATCTTGATCCTTACCATCATGGCCGACACTGTAGAAGACACCTTTGTTCATATTGACCAACATCGGCAGCCCCGTGAACGGATCATACACACTCTGTCCCGCTTGCGCGATACGGGTGAGAAGATCACCATCTGCGGGACCACGCCGGAGCCATGCTTGCAGACTCGCCAGTCGGAGATGGGCATCGGTATCCACAACCAATCCATTGTAATGATCCCACGGAGGAAGTGGCTCGAGACCCACAATGTTTTCGATCGGATTGGTGAGATAGTCCATGAACGTGGATGCGGGATAAGCGATGTAGCTCTTCCAATTCGGCAACGAAGTGTGTTGCCCTTCATTGGCAGCCTTGTAAGAGGCTTCATAATATTTCGCATAGTCATTAAGCCGGCGCTGTTTGGGTAATGAAAGGTTGGATACCACCACGGTATAGACCGCCTGTTCTTCCGCTTGCGCGGCCTTCAGCTGATCTTCGTACGTTTTCGACGCCGTCACGAGCTCGCTTTGCATAGGCCAGCGGAGTGAAAGTTCGCCTTGGTCGAGCGGTCGAAGAATCTTGGTCGCTCGTCCAAGATGTGTTCCATCGAAGTCGGACTGAACAAGCAGTCCCGAAGCGACGGCGATATCGTCATTGATCGCCTGCAAGGCCAGCATTTTCATCGGAAGGGTTTTGGCCTGGCTTAATACGATTCGCCACGCTTCCATGTCTGTCTCGAGTCGATCGATTCCGAGATCTAAACTCTGCACAAACCCATCCGCCACGTGCAATTGGTGGGCAAACGCCATCGCGACGCAGGGCGGACTGCTGGGCCGGCCATAGCCCCAATCTTCGAACGGCAGTTTCTGCCACTGCCCATACCGATTCAGTGTGAGTTGATGCTCTTGAACCCATCCTTTGATGGTCGCCTGACGAGATTTGAATTGACTGATGGGGTTTGATCCGCGGAACCATCCACGCATGACATCGGCCGAGGCATTCGATCGTTCAGTGATCCCTGATCCCACGCTCCCAAAACAGGTCAGTGCCGCTTTCGCATCCACAGCAGCAGGATTCCGTTCATAGCCCGCCTGTACCGGATCTTGTCCTGCCGCTGCTTCAATCCCGAGCAACAACGGATATCCATTCTTCTTGGAATCCAACAAGGTTCGCTGAGGAGTGGTCGTAAGACTATGGAAGGCCGGAGAAGGCGGCTCTTCCATAATGACCCATGTCAGGCCGATCGCTCCGATGCACAACGCAACACCAACCGCAGACAACACCATCAGCCCCACGCAGGTTGCCACAATGGCACGGGTGGTAGAGAAGCATGTCCCAAGGAATCCGGCAATCGCAATGCGGATTGCGCTTAAAATAGAAGCTCGTCTTCGATGGGATGGCGGTGCCTCTACCACACGTTCTCTTGTCCCCGTCTTTCTGAGATCCGGGGTTGACTCAAAGAGCACTTCAACCGCGCTGGCTGCCGCAGACAGAGGCCGATTCATTTCTTGTGGCTCGGAGACCGGAGGCGCTACCTTGGCCATGGCAGCAACTTGAGGCTGCTCGACAAATCGAATTGATTCTTCTGTTTTCTGCCATTCCTCTTGGTGAGGCTCAGGCTCCGTCATCGGTACTCGCGCCTCAACAACCGCCTCGTTCGGCAACTCACTTTTCTGAGGGCAAGTCTCAACCACGTCCATGGCAACCGATGACGTTACTGGATTTTTCGGCTCTATCTCCCAGATGTTCTGTTTCGTTTGCATCGTAGGAGACGATGAGGAGGAATGAGAAAAAGAGGAGATTTCACCAATCGTCTCGCCGATCAACTCATCAGTATGTTGAGGAGCATTCCAGGGTGGCTCGATAGGATCTTTCTGAGCTGAAAGTTGAAGGTCTGCCGGAATAGGTTCATCTTCTGATCTCAAGATAGAGTCGAATCTTTTGATATGAACCTCTTGAACCGTCGCCTGATCATCGACGATAGGTTCCTCACTTGGCTGTGCCGCCGCAACTCCTGTCGTCTGATCCGTCGGTGTCGGAAGGGAGTCTTGTTGCTCTAGCTTTAGGAAGGCTGACTCCTCTTGAGTCGACGAGGAAACTTGTCCTACCTCGGCAACAGTACGGTTGGCTTCAAGCGAGATTGGTGTGTCTTGTGGGTGAGCCACTTCAGAATCTTGAACGATCGAAAAGGAATCTGCTTCTTGTGAAGTTGCATTGCGCTGAGCTGGCAGTGAACGTCGAATTTCACCGACATCAACAAGATGCTCGACTTCAAGCGATGGTGACACGTCTGGCGGTTGAAGCACTTCAGAATCTTCAATAATCGTGAAGGAATCCGTTTCTTGAGAATCGGTAGTGAGATGAGGCGGAGTTGAGCTCTGGATTTTACCCCTCTCAGCAGCAGTACGATCGTCCTCAGGAAGAATTGGCGAGTCCGGCAGTTGAGACGCTTCAGGATCTCGAACGATCGAGAAGGAATCTGCTTCAGAAGATGTGGTATCGAGCATGGGCGCTTGGTCATCGGTTGCATCAGCTCTTGGCGTCCAGTCGAACCTCGCTTCGTCAGCGGATCGATCGACCGTCACGTCCGTGGGTTCCTCAACGGGAGACTCCACCTGCGCCGGAAGGATCGAGATATCAGACTCCTGCACTTGATCCCATGGCATTGGCGCGATTGGATGTCCGGGAGACGATTCATCTCTGTGTGTGGGTTGCTGATCGCCCTCTCGACTGTCTAGGAATGGGTTTCCTGACGACGATTCCTGGGAAGCAGAAACTGTCGGTGCTTCAACTACGAGTTCCTCAACGCGAGGTGGGTCTTCCTCAGGTTGAGCAGGATTCCCTAAATCGTGACTCTCAGATTTCCATGGACTGGTAAACAGAGACTTCCATGAGAATCCTGTTTGTGGCCGAAGCTCAGCTATTTCATTCAGCACTTGGTCTTCAGTTGATACGTCGCCGGAGCCCGATGGTGGGATTGCGGTCAATTCCTGAGAGTCGACCGGCTGCAAAAAGGACGTCGCCGTGTTTTGTGCTTCCGTTAGCTCGGTGGGCACCGGCTCTGCTAGCGACAATGTGGATGAAGAGTTTTCTTCTATCTGAGAGGAGGCTATGACCCCGGTATCAGAAACCTGCACTCCCGTGTCATTCAGAGATTCTAGAACCTTCGTTGAGTCCGTAAGTACCGAAGCCTCTGAGGTACCAAGAACATCTGTGAGAAGCTCTAGCGGAGTCTCTCTGGAGACACACCCCCGGTCCTGGGTTGCGGCTGCATCACCTCGTGGCATAATCGGAGAGGTCTCTCCTTGCATCACAGAGACCTCTCCAACAGAGTCTGGTTGCAATGCTTCAGACGGGACACCTCCAGATGCAATCTCCTCGACAAGACCGCCTATCGTTGATTCAGAAGGTGTCGTCGCAGTTTCTGGTGTACGAATCTCTTCCGAGATTTCATCCCCTACGTCACTGATCCCATCCTTTGTCTGCTGTGGAGAGTGTGAGTCGGCAGGCGGTACGTGGTCTTTAGAGGACAGGGCTTCCTTGCCTGAAACATCAGTGGAAGCAGCTGAGAGGGAAGAAGATGACGAACTAGTTAACGTGGCTACGTCATTAGGATTCGGAAGCTCCCATGGCATCGCCTCATTTGTCGGTTCAGAATGGGCCTGCCCCTCTGAATCCACGGCTGTTGCTTCAACTGCGGGCGCATAGATTGATTCAGTGTGTTCACTCGATTCACGGGCCAGTAGCTCGCCGGTCTGCGCATCAAAGAACGAGGCCAGCCGGAAGGACACAGGACTCGCCGGCGCGAGATCTCGAATTTTCGCGTAGAGCTGAGAGGCGCGTTGAGGGTTCTCCGGGTCTGGATCCTCGATCAAGATATCGATAGCCTTGCCATATTCGGCTGCGGCTTCAAGGGCATCTCCCTTTTCCTGATAGATCGATCCAAGCTTTTCCAAGAATGAAACACATCGTGGAGCAGTCGCTAAATATTCACGAAGTAAGGATTCCGCAAGCCAATAGTCTTGACGCTGAAAGGCTTCGTCGATGAGTGAGTCAAACGCATGCTTTGCTGGAAGGAGACTCCCAAGACGAAGGTGTAATGTGGCGAAAAGCCTCCGCGCTTCCATGTTATTGGGGTCAAGCGCGAGTAATTCCTTGAGCGCGGCCGAAGATCGACCATACTTGCCCGCATTCATCTGCGTGATGGCTTCTTCAAGTAGAGCAGTCTTCCTGCTGTAGCCAACCACACCACGCTTATGACTACGGATAGTCTGACTTTTATCTGATTTTACGGGGGGTTTCTTATTCCAACGCACGCTACAACCTTAGCAGATCTCTACTCAGTGCAGGCCTCAGACAACGAACCAATCAGCAATCCTCGCCTCCCCCGATTGATCGCCCGCATGGAGGCGAAACTTGTGAAGAGGCTGCAATCTGAGTGCCGTCATCGTTTATCGGATATTGCAACGAAGTATTGTAAAATCAATTAGTTGCGTGGTCGGTCTCCGTAGAATGTCTCTTCTTCATCCATTTTTGGACGAATCGTTACTCGTACCGACGGCACAGGTGAAGGTCTGCCGGATATGTGATCCGCACGTCACCCTGGCTCTTGTGGAACCATGCCGGTCCTAAGTGAGATACGGGCCCGTCCGAACGGTAGCCAGGTTTCTACAAACAGACTCGATAGTGTTCACACTGCTCGGACGTCAGACGTGAACCGATTTGAAACACATACCCAGGGAGAAGTGATTCCTCAGGCCCATGAAGCGGCTTCATCAAAACTCTTCCACAACGAAGGCAATGTTGCTCCCCTTCCCATGAGGCATCACCGACAAGGTGCTGAATGGGTATGGGAGGTTCACCAGTCAAGTCTGGCATTAGGACACAACGTACCTCACCTATAAGGCGCCAGGCCTGATCTGGTGAGAGCATCTCTGGGCCATCCAGCACAAGGACAAGCAGTCCTAGGGCCCGCATGGGATCTCCCTTTGCCTCAGTAAGCAGTTGTTGAGGAAACACCAGAACCTTATCGTGTATGAGCTTGGGATCCATTCCGCGAGTTCTCCCTCACATCTCCTTCTCCTTATCGGTCTTTTTGCAATAATGATTGAGCTATTACTAGAATCCCAGTGGGTGCCGAACAACTCGCTAGGCTAGGTTTAAATAACTCGTTTCTCATTTCCCTTCTCCCTTCGAAAAACTTCATC
>CAZJOQ010000180.1:0-7145 GCA_964547625.1 uncultured Nitrospira sp. | reverse complement strand
TGAGTCGCTCGCTTGTATGGTTCTTCACACCATGCACTTCCCCAGCTGGGGCCATGGTGCCCTGCCCTGCAAGGAGTACTCGCTGTTCGATGCCGACTTGAAACGTCCCTTGGCCCTCCAAGACTATATAAATTTTGTCTTGATGGCTATGTACGTGACCTTTTTGTTCTTGGCCTGGTTCAAAGCAGTAGATATCGCAGAAGAATCGATCCGTTTGGAAGATGTTGTTCTTCTTCATCTTCTCACTGCTAAACTGTTGAAAGTCGGCAAGCGTGACAACATTCATGGCAAATACTCCACAATCTAGGTGATCACGGCAAATGAGACAGCAGTTTCCGGTACGAATGCTTAAGTTCGTTCAAGGCAGTATTTATTCCCTCTCGAACTTGGTGCCATTTTTCATCAGTGGTTCCCCTCAAAGCATCTAATTTCTCCCTGACTCCGTCTTTCTTCTTTTCCAGTTCATTGAGCGACTTCTGAAGATCTGCCCGTGTGGACTCCGAGGCCTTCGCAATCTTCTCCCGCAACCCGAGGATGTGCTCCTGAATAGCCACCAATTCCTCTTGTGCCTTCCGCTGGAAGATTTCCTTCTGCTGAGCCGTATATTCCCTGGTTGCCTCGACCGTTTCCTGAGCTTCCTTCACAACCTTTTCGGCACTCGAGGTGGGTTCAGCTGCCATACTCGATACAGATGCCATTTCCCCAACGGCTAAAATTAGGACGACTACCATGATCGGACTTCGACTCATATCCCCTCCCAAAGACCATGGAGTATAGTCTGCCACTTTCCCAAAGTCACGACCGCTAAACTTTCATCTGAGATCAGCCGAGAAAGGTGTCGTAACCGACCGACGCTCGTTCGAGGAGTTCGCTTCTATGGGATCGGAAATACCATCGGCAATCACCCCAGTTGAGCGGCTGGAACAGTCATTAATTCAGAAAATCGAGGCCGGTGAGATTGAGCTCCCCCTACTCCCGCGAGCAGCCAGTCAGGTGATGGCCTTGGCATCAGATCCAGCCGCCGACGCGGCGAAGCTCTCGGCTTTGATTCACCAAGATCAAGCACTCGCTGCACATGTATTGCGGATCGCCAATTCCCCAGCCTACATGCCCCGCAGCCCCGTTGTCTCTCTACAGCATGCAGTGGCCATGCTGGGTATTACCTTGCTGTCAGAGATTGCCTTTACGGCATCGCTCAAATCAGGCGCGTTTAAGGCACCAGGATATGAAGATGATGTGAAGCGTCTGTGGCGTCACTCTCTGGCGAGCGGGGCTTTTGCCAAAGAAGTTGCCCGCATGAGGCGTGTCAACGTCGAAAGCGCGTATCTCTGTGGGCTGCTGCACGAAATCGGGAAACCAGTCGTTTTGCAAACGGCCACAGCCCTCGCACAGACGCAGCGACTCACCATTGAGAAATCAATCCTATACGGATGGATCGATGGGTATCATTCCCGTGTCGGCACCCTCATTGCAGAGAAGTGGGGCTTGCCCAAACAAGTCGCAACGGCCATTCAATACTACGACGATTATGATCATGCCGAATCATTCCGTCAGGAGTGCCTACTCACGTGCGCCTCCGATAGACTCGCAAGTCATGTGCTCGCACCAGAAGATCTGCCGGAGGAGTCGCTTCGTACGCAACCGGCCTTTGCGGAATTAAACCTGTATCCCAACGACATTGACCAGCTACTGACTACGAAGGACCAGGTGCTGGCGGTGGTGAATGCGTTAAATCTATGAGCACACCCGTTGCGTTTGACATTATCGTCATTGGCGCCGGCCCTGCCGGTCAGAAGGCGGCCGTCCAAGGGGCTAAGGCAGGAAAACGCGTCGCCCTGATCGAACGAGAACGCGGGATCGGCGGCAGCTGTGTCTATCGTGGGACAATTCCCAGCAAAACACTGAGAGAAAGCGCCCTCCACCTCGACCAACTCAAGCGGGCCGGCGAGGCGCTCCAATTTACCCTCAAACCCGATACTCAGATCGCCACACTCTTAAGTCGGCTTGCAAATGTCGTTCAGGCACATGACTCCTTTATGAGTCAACAGCTTCGCCGGAACGGTATTTCGTTGCTGCATGGGCGTGCACGCTTCCTGAACGAACACATCATCGAAATGCAAACCGTTGATGGAGCACGGCAACAATTCACGGCCGATACCATCGTGATCGCCACTGGATCACGTCCCAGAACCCCAAAAGAGATTCCTATTGACCATGACCACATTCTGGACAGCGATTCACTCCTTTCCATGATGTACTTGCCTGGGTCGTTGGCCGTCGTTGGAGGCGGCGTCATTGCGTGTGAGTATGCCTCCATCTTCGCACTGCTGGGTGTGGAAGTGACTCTGATCGATCGTGCTCAGTACCCGTTACAATTCATGGATCGTGAACTTGTCAGCCAGTTCCTACAGAGCTTTGAGCGCCATGGTGGCCGCTACCTCGGGAAAGGCCAGATTGCGGAGGTTCGCTGGGACGAAGTTGCCCACGTCGTCACCGTGTTGAGCGATGGTGCGACAATCTGTAGCGAGAAAATGCTCGTCGCCCTTGGACGACAAGCGAACGTCGAAGACTTAGATCTCTCGACAGCGAGGATCACAGTTTCAGAGAGAGGTCTCATTCCCACGAATCAGTATTGCCAGACGGAGGTCGCCCACATCTATGCGGTCGGCGATATGGCTGAGGGCCCTGCGCTTGCCTCTAAGGCCATGGAAGAAGGTCGGCGGGCTATCCGCCACGCCCTCAACCTCCCGATTGGTGACGCAGCCTCGACCATTCCACTGGGGATCTATACGATTCCGGAAATGGGAAGCATCGGCCTTGATGAAAAGAGCGCGCGGGAACGATATCGAGATCCGTTGATCGGGCGGGCGAAGTTTGAAGAAATTGCGCGCGCTCAAATATCAGGGGCAAGCCACGGCTTACTGAAGATGGTAGCTGATCCTGAAGGAGTGCGCCTCCTCGGTGTCCAGGTCGTCGGAGATTCAGCCACCGAACTGGTCCATATCGGACAATTGGCTCTTCAAAGTTCCGCCACCATCGAATCGTTCATCGATAACATCTTCAATTTCCCAACCTATGCGGAAGCCTACCGGATCGCCGCACTCGATATCCTTGGCCAAGTGGCAAAACGTCGAGCGGCTAAAGCGGCGTAGCACTTTCGCGATTAGACTTCCTGATCAACGCCGCTTTTCTCCTCAGGGACTGTTGAAGAATTGGATTTTTTGTGGAAACTGAAATCGTAACCTATTGTTCTTAAAACGGTGCGGATTTCAAAAGACCGCCATTTTGCCAATTATTCAACAGTCCCCCTCATGATCTGATGGTCGTGGCACAGATATCCTGGGTGCTGAACTCCTTGCGTTGTCCTATTGGCAGAACTGCGTGGAGACTGAATCGCTGCGGAGAGTGGCTCAAGGAATCATGCGACTTTGGTGTCGTCGGGGTATCGTTGGAACGGATGCTGCTCCAACTCCCTAATCACATGGTGGAGTCTGGCCCATTCATCTGGGCTGAGGTTGACAAATTCGCACCCAAAGCTTCCGGCCCGACACCATCGCACAACGGTTTGGGAAATCTGGATGGGAGGTTCATCCCCGGATGCATGGATGCGCAACGTGAGGACCGTCCCAGGCTTCACATCGATGAGGCTGAAGACACGGCAACCTCGAATGGAAAGATCGTTGAGAGTGCCATCGCCCGCTACAACATTCGCCGAGTTGAATGAGCTTCGAAATTCAACCGGAAACCGTGTAGCCTTTCGTTGTTCCATGGATACAACCCTGCGACTGCTTTTAAAGTCTCTACGCGGCCCGTTCTCTAAATTTGGTCGGAATAGCCCCTGGGAGCAATCGCACAAATTCGTTAGCCGGCATTGGCCGGCCAAAGAAATGCCCCTGGACTTGATCGCACTCATATTGATGAAGGAGCTCCACCTGTTCGTCGGTTTCCACTCCCTCTGCCAACACGGCGAGATTCATACTGTGCGCAAGAGAGATGATCGCGCGAGTAATTGAGGCGTTGGCAGCATTGCGTGTGATGTCCTGGGCGAGCGATTGGTCGATCTTGAGCATGTTCAAAGGAAACCGCTGGAGATGACTTAACGAGGAATAGCCTGTCCCAAAATCATCGATCGACAACCGAACCCCCATTGCCCTGAGCTCCTGTAGCATGGCGATGGAGGTCTCTACATGCTGCATCGTAATAGATTCCGTTAATTCCAATTCCAGATATTCCGGGTCAAGCTGGACTTCCCGCAACACCCTCGCAATTTCGTTCGTCAATGAAGGCCCATGGAAGAATGAATTGGAGACATTCACCGACACCCGGATGGGAGCGTACCCCGCTGCTTGCCAGGCTTTATTTTGCCGGCACGCCATGCTGAGCACTTTCTCATCCAATTTGCGAATCATTCCTGTCTCAATTGCCACGGAAAGAAACGCGGCAGGCAACAGCATTCCCTGATGGGGGTGACGCCATCGGACCAAGGCTTCTGCCCCCACGATTTGGTTGGTCCGGATATCCACTTGAGGCTGGTAATACACGAGCAACTCGTGACGTTCCAGCGCCCTCCGCAAATCGTTTTCCATCTCCAGTCGCTCGGCAGCCAAGGCATTCATGGTCGCCGAATAGAACTGAAAGTTGTTCCGACCCTGCTCTTTGGCGTGATACATGGCAATATCTGAGCTCTTAAGCAACTGGTCCACGGTATCCCCGTCAGTGGGGAAGATGGCGATCCCCACACTACCTGTCACGGAGACCTCATGCCCATCAATCAAGAACGACTTGGCCAACGTCTCCAATATGCGACGCGCGACTGTCCCCGCATCCTGAACCTGTCGAATGTTCGTCAACAAGACGGTAAATTCATCCCCTCCCAACCGGGCAAGTTCCCGTGTTTCGCCCTGCTCCACCGACCGGCCAATTGAATCGCTATGCCGGACAGAATCCGCCAAACGGTCTGCTGCCTGTTTTAAGAGCAGATCGCCGACATTATGGCCCAACGTATCGTTGATGACTTTGAATCGGTCCAAGTCGAGGAACAAGACGGCCAGAGTCGTTTGGTAACGACGTGCATGGGCCAGTGCCTGCGTGACACGATCTTTGAATAAGACACGGTTCGGTAGCCCAGTCAGGCTGTCATAGTAGGCCAATCGGTGGATTTCCCGTTCCGAGCGCTTTCGTTCGCTGATGTCCTTTGCCGTTCCTACAATTGTTACAGACTTCAGCTGATCATCGAATATCCCCTCGGCCTGTAAATTCACAGCAAACTCACCCTCGTTTGGCAGGATGATTCGATGATCGATATCGCACGGCTTGCGCTCCTCAAGAATTGACTTCAGCGCGTGATCGACACGATCGCGGTCCTCTTCATGGACCATCTTGAGAAAGGCTTCTTTCGTCCCTCCGAAATCTTGGAGCCGAATGCCCATCAACCGACAGAGTTCTGGCGACGCCGTAAAGCGGTCTGTGGAAGGATGCCATTCCCAGTTACCGATCTTGGCGATACGCTGTGCCAACGCAAGCCGAGCCTCGCTGCGCAACAAGGCATTCAGCGTGAGGCTCCCTCGCAACATGTACCGAACCCGATACCCTAAGATGCTTGCATTCATGGGTTTGGCGATAAAATCGGTTGCGCCATACTCGTACGCCCGGGCAATCGAGTCGGCATCGTCCAAACCGGTCATGATTAGAATCGGCACGCGGCTTGTTTCGCCCGACTCACGAAGTTTCATGCAGGCCGCAAATCCGTCCATCACAGGCATCACGACGTCCATCACAATAAGAGCCGGCCGCAGAGCGGCAACCTGTTCGAGCGCCTGGGCACCGTTCGACGCTTCGCACACTTCAAATCCTGCTTGTTCCAGCGCCTCACGCACGAATATTCTGGCAAGTTCTTCGTCATCCACGACCAGGACTAATGCGGAAGTGGGCTCGTTGTCTTTGTGCATGTCAGAATCTTATTTTCTTACTGTTTCTAGAAACCTGGTGAAGTGCAACACAACGATGGGAAGGGCTGGCCCGAATCAGAGCCACAAGCGACCTACGCAGCCTCCTTGACCAACAATCCCTCTATCGCTCGACTGACACGGTGATATTCCGTCTCCACCTGAGTGAACACAGCTGACGCTGAGGACACATCCCCCGAACACCCCAATGCTTCGAGTTGTTTCAAATACTCAGCCAATGTTCGAGCGCCGACCATCCCGCTGCTCGATTTAAGAGTGTGAGCAGTTCGGCTCAACTCAGCGGCGTTCTGCGTCGCGATGTGCTGTCTCATGGCTGTGATATATTGCCTCGAAGAATCTAGGTACCGACCCAGCATTTCCACATAAATATCTGGCCTTCCAGGACGGCGAAGGCTGCGCAAGTCCTGCAACGTCCGTTCGTCCAGACAATCTGGAGTATCGCATAAGGCAATCACCGGGCCAAGCTGGCTGGTGATGTCTGGTTTGGGTACTAAGGCTGACCCGCTGTGCGATACCCATTTCCGTACCATAGCAATGAGTTGGGGTTGTCTAAATGGCTTACTCAAATAATCATCCATGCCTTGAGCCAAACACCGCTCTCGATCTCCCGCAATGGCATGGGCAGTTAGGGCTATGATGGTGACTCGCGGAAGCCCAAGATCTTTTTCGCGCGCACGGATGGCAGCCGTGGCTGCAAATCCGTCCATCTCGGGCATCTGACAATCCATAAACACGAGATCAAACGTCTGGCCAGCTATCGTTTCAACAGCCTCGCGCCCGTTGCAGACGGTATGAACGTGATATCCCTCGACATTGAGCATCTCCGCAGCAGCTTCTCGATTGACTGGATTATCTTCTGCCACCAAGATAGATACATCTTTCTGGTATTCCGGAGGAGAGACGTCAATCGGCCCAGACTGAGACGAAACCGACTGTGCCGTTCTCGTCATGGTCAGCTCAATGAGCCGATTGTATAGGTGGGATTGCCGCACAGGCTTTGCGACCGCACAATTAAGCTCGCCGGCATGCTCGGACGCGAGCAATCGTTCATCCTGCCCCATGGACGTGAGCATGATGATTTTCATCGCCGCCAGTCGTGTGTCTGCTCGGATCGTCCTTGCCAATTCAAACCCATCCATTTCAGGCATTTGTCCGTCGATGATCGCAAGATCGTACATC
>CAZJOQ010000179.1:0-7156 GCA_964547625.1 uncultured Nitrospira sp. | reverse complement strand
TGTTGTCCAACCAAGCTCTTCAGCCCGGCATTGGGGACACTGAAGGAAGAGGATACACCAGGGGACACGGCGTTGAGCGAACGATCAAACTCCGTAAGAGTGCCACCTCCAAACCCCGCCCCTACAAAGGGTAGAAGCGTTGTCCCTCCTACCGAAATCTGCTTCGACACACTCGGAAGGGTTCTCAGGATGAACAGGTTGTCGACGGGCAGCGATGCAGATGGCGTAGTCGGAATTGCAGGCATGCCGGTGATGACGGGTCCGATCGTAGAATGTCCGTCTATCTTTGAGCCTGCATGAGAGAGTGACACACACAGACTCACACTCACCACCACACCGATCCCCAGTGACCATCGTATCCGCTGATCCCGTGACATACCCTTTACGATACAACCTGTTTGGTACTCATTCAAGAGGTGACTGTCGCACCACGATTCATGCCTCCTCAGCATGGCTGACCTGCCCAGACCGCTCTGTGAATTTCCTTCGGACATCCGCTATTTGCTTGGCGAGTGGAAGACTCCACGCTATCGTACCTGCAGCACAGTGCCGGTAGAAACAGTGGAGATGCTTCATGCGATCGTATGATGTAGTGGTTATCGGCAGCGGACCGGCCGGACAGAAAGCAGCGGTCCAAGCCGCGAAATTATCCAAACGGGTCGCGCTCATCGAAAAGGCACCGCAATTGGGTGGCACCTCACTGAACACTGGCACCTTACCCAGCAAGACCCTCAAGGACACGATCGAATATCTTCAAGGTTTGGGGCGGCGTGGATTGCCTCAGCTGGGAGCGGAACTCACGAGACGCCTGACGCTTCCTGACCTGATGGCGCGTAAGGACCAGGTCATCGCAACCGAAGTCGGCGTGGTCGGCCACCAATTACAGCGTAACAAGATCGAGATTCTCCAAGGGACCGCAAGCTTTATCGATCCTCATACCCTGAGTGTGACACGAATGGGCGGGGTCGCGGATCAGGTCCGAGCCTCCGTCGTCGTCCTCGCCACTGGGTCGCGACCACGCCGCCCCTTGGAGATCCCGTTCGACGATGTGATCGTCTGCGACTCCGACTCATTTCTGCGTACGACCAAGCACCCTGCCAGCATCATCGTCATCGGAGGCGGTGTGATCGGCACTGAATACGCGTCGATGCTGGCCGCATTCGGAATCACGGTCACCCTCATTGACCGTCGCAATCAGATGTTACGGTTCCTCGATCAGGAAATTGCGCAGATGCTTGAAGCGCAGATGCAGGAGAACGGTGTCGCAATACGGCTGGGGCAAGAACACCTGGGTGTTGTTATCGATGGATCGGGGCGCCCTACGGTCCGACTTTATCATTGCGAAACGGTGACGACCGACATGCTGCTCTACACCATGGGGCGAATCGGCAATACGGAAGCGTTGAATCTCGCCGCCATCGGCCTGGCCACCGACCGACAAGGACAACTCCCCGTCAACGCCCATTACCAAACGGCGATCCCGCACATCTATGCCGCTGGCGATGTCATCGGTTTCCCAGCGCTTGCCGCAACCGCGATGGAACAAGGCCGCCTCGCCACCTGCCATGCCTTTCAGATTCCCGACGCGCCTGAGATCAAAGTGATTCCCTACGGCATCTACAGCATTCCCGATGTCTCGATGGTCGGAAAGACCGAAGAGGAGCTCGTCACCGCCGGCGTCCCGCACGCCACCGGAAGGGCCCAGTTCCGAGAAATGGCACGGGGCCACATCAGCGGCGAGCTCCACGGTCTATTGAAACTGGTCTTTCACCAACACACACACGCACTCCTCGGCATTCATATCATCGGTCAGGGTGCCACCGAGTTAATCCATATCGGTCAAGCGGTCTTGACGTACGGAGGAACGGTGGAGTATTTCGTCCACAACGTCTTCAATTATCCTACGATGGCGGAGTGCTACCGAACTGCGGCGCTCGACGGAATTAATCGGCTCCACCTCCTTCGCCAAGCAGCGTAAGTCAGCATCGGGGGGCCTCCCACAGTACTATCCTCAGCACACCACGCTCCCACCAGGAAGGCCTATCGTACTCATACAACGATCTTGCACAAACGTTCAAACAGACTATAATAATGCTGTGCTGCTGGCCGTCATGATCTACGGAGAGTCGTAGTCATGAGCACCATCCACGCATTGTCGTCCATCCCCAAAGCTGGACAGGATCGTCCTCACCCACCAGTGACCTTCTTCCAGAGGTCGCCACCATAGGAGGAACCCCATGCCCATTCCACAGACCGTCAAAATCCGTCTTGACCGAGAACACGTGCATTACGATGTCCTCCCTCATCCCCAAGCCTTCCGTGCCGCTGTCGTCGCTCAAACACTCCATGTGCCCGAGCAGCAAATGGCCAAAGTCGTGATCGTGAAGGTGAAAACGCAATTCGTGACGACGGTGCTGCCGGCGAAGTGGCGAGTGGATCTACACTGTCTTCGCAAGATTTTCGGGACCCACCGCGTGCGACTGGCGACTGAACAGGAGATCAACAAACTTTTCCCAGACTGCGAGCTGGGTGCGATGCCGCCCCTCGGGACGCTCTATGGACTTCCAGTGTATGTCGATCGGTCGCTCACTGTAGATGAACAGATCATCTTTGAAGGCGGCACTCATTCGGAGGCCATTCGCATGCGCTACTGGGATTTCGCCACGCTGGTGTTTCCGGTGGTGGCAGACTTCCACTGCGAGTCAATAGCAACGTGTCGACCTGATCGCCCAGCGATGGAAATTTCGCCCCCATCGCATCAGTGCTCGTGATGACGGATTTTTTGGCCCCGCATCAGGCTTGAAGTCTCCGAAGCCTGGGCTCTCATCTTCGTTCGAGATAGACAGCGCGGCTGATCCCAGGATCAGTCGACGATCCACCGCCAGAGAAATGGCAGGAGGACATAGGCGGCGGCTGACACCAACACCCCAATCGCCACACCGAAGAGCCCGGCCACGTAGAGTCCGGCAAACGGCGCAGAAAACACGATCAGGATCATGAAGAGGGCCATCGAACGATGACCCTCGTAGAATGTCCGACGAGCCTCAGCCGAGAAGGAGCCGCCGTGAGAGGAATCGGAATGATCTGACATGCCCACAGTATAGACGAAATCAACCGTTCTGTCTTCGCCGGAGACGAGTACTCGTGGCGCCGCAGCATGTCAGTGGTTCGGGTGGTCGCCAAGTTCATTGTCCGGCCATTGGCTACCTGTTGACCGGATCTGTTGGCACGTAAGATAGCGGCGTCTCCTGCTCTTGCTTTGCGACAAGAGGACCATCCACGCGCATCACCACGCACCTGCTATCACGTGGCGGCGGATCTCAGGTTTTCTTGCGCCTAAACTGCTAAGATGGCCCTGTGCTGAGCAGCACGTGTCACCCTGTTGTGAAAGGAAACCCATGAGTAAAAGTTCGAAGTTTATCGCGGTCTGCATCGTCGCCTCACTTATCGGCCTACCCACCGTCTCGTTCGCGAAAGCGCGAGGGGGAGGAGGCTTTTCGAGCGGGGCTCGCGGCGGAAGTTCCCCTATGGGCATGGGCAGTCGGGGATCCCGTACCCATCAAGATAATGGCGCCAAGCCCATTGAACAGTCCACGACCGCCAAGCCATCAACGGCCACGCCGCCGAGTAGCGCAGCCAACAGTCCCATGAGCCAGCCCGCTCCAGCCACATCTCCTTCGTGGTTTCAACGCAACCCGTTGCTCGCCGGAATCGCCGGCGGACTGGCCGGAACCTGGATCGGTCACATGCTGTTCGGCGCGACGGAAAGCAACGCCAAGACGACGGACAGCGAAGCGCCGGCTGCGTCATCCAACTCATTCCGGCTGATCCTCTTGCTGATGTTGGTCGGGGCCGGTGCGCTTTATTTTTTCAAGAGAAGCCGACGGACCGCCGTCCCGGTGTTCACCGGGCTTTCGGGTGGAACAATCGCGAGGGGAAGTCTCCTTGATCTCTCATCCACCAGCAACGCCGACAGACCAACCACTGATCACGCCTACACCGTCACCACTAAGGATAAGGCTGTCTTTCAGCAGCTACTGATCGATCTTCAATCTGCCTGGAGTGCACAAGATGTGGCCGCATTGCAGCGCTGTGTCACGCCAGAAATGCTCAGCTATTTCAGCACCGCCCTGGCCGAAGACCACAGTCGCGGTATTCAGAATCGCGTGGAAGGAGTGGAGTTGCTCAAGGGAGACGTACGCGAAGCCTGGTCCGAGGACAACATAGACTATGCGACCGTGGACCTACGCTGGAACGCCCGCGATTATACCGTCTCCACGACGATCCCACGCGGAGAACCAGGTTACCTGATCGAGGGGAGTGAAGACACATCGACCGAATTGTGCGACGTCTGGACCTTCATGCGCGTGCGGGATGGACGGTGGCTGCTCTCAGCCATTCAACAACAATAATCCTCAGTGAACGGCGGCTGACTTACACAGGGTCAGTCGCCGTTCCATTTTGAGCACCACTCCCACATCTTAAAGTTGATGCCGTTCTGAATATTCTTATGGTCAGGCTGGTAAACATATGGCAGGGATCTGATTGCTGCTGACCCAGCTTGAAAGGAGGGTCGCATGATGATGTCAATACTCAGGGCGACCGGGATGCACGCCCATGTGCCACGAAATGCTGTGTCGGGATATATGAGGAACATGCAGCAGCTCATGCGTCACACCTGTCTTGTGGCGGCTTTGCCGGTGACGATCGCCATGGTGGCTCAGGTGGTGTACGCGGCAGACGGAGGCCAGACAAAGTTTAAGCGTATTTCGACACAGTATATCGCGGCGTTGGGTGAGCCTGGTGCGACCTCCGGGAGCGGCGCGCAATGGTGGGGGCTGTGGCCACTAGACCCAGGTCCTCGAGGCGTGAAGTTGAACCACTACCAATCGTTGAAAGATGCCGGTGGCGTCGCCCCGTCGCGCTGGCAATTCGACGAGACAAACTGGTGGCTGGAGGAACATGGCTTAATCATGGAGCGACCGACTATTCCACTCCCTCCTGGCAAATATCTGGTCACGGGTGCCCGCAAACTGACGGCAGTGCTGACGATCCATCCCGAGGACAGCCATGGCGACAGACGCTGGGAACTCGATCAAGGAGCGACACTCTACGACGTGACACACCTGGCCTGCCATTCCGCGCGCTATACACCAGCGACGGCTGGTGGTTCATGCTCGCCGGCCAACGCAAAGCAGACTGCGTTTCCGGTTGCACCAGGAGGCACGATGCCTCCCGTCGAGGGCTGCACGAAGCAAGACTATGCCGTGCTCATCGTGATCGGTATAGGCATGGGAAACTGAACCTCAGTGGCGCACCGACAGTGGGCGCAGTCGACTTACCAAAAACCTCCCAATGCATCCTCTCCCACTTAGCGAAGAGTCGGGAACGGCATGGACAGAGATATTCGCATCAGACGCAATGCGTAGTTGACGATAAATGATTCACGCCCCATTTACGTCACACAATCCGACAAGACATTGACGGACTGATCCCGCTTACACCGTCACTTATCTAACAATACTTATGTAAGCTTAGATACGTAACTACGAAATTCTTGAAACACTGACATCTGCGGCTTTGGCGCAGCTCTTGCTTGCCTGTGGTGGCAGCTGTGAACGTAACCACCTTAGGAGGGCTCTATGGACTGTCCGAAGTGTAAAGGGATGATGATGTTAGAGCGGTTCTCGGATATCTTTCTCGTGTTCTATGCCTGGAAATGCATCAACTGCGGGGCGATCATCGACCGCACTATTTCCAGCAATCGCCGAAAGAGGCTGGCCGCCCGTGAGTCCCAGACCGTTGCTGCGCAGTAAGAAACCGAAGCAAAGGGGACGGACAATTTGTACTCCCGGATTACTCATGGAGCAACCGTCCGTCCCACGTGCTATACCCCGGCCACGGTGGGTGGTGCGTGCTCCCCGGCTCACGCGAAGCAGACCGCGTGTCCCATTGCGCCAGGAGGCGCAATGCCTCCAATGACGGGTGCACAAAGCAAGACTATGCGGTGCTCATCGTGATCGACATGGGCGTGGAAGACTGAACCGCGGTAGCGCACCGACGACTTGCGCGTCGACTGGAATAAAAGACTCCCGGTATATTTTATCCATCCGAAGCTACACCTCGCATCCTCCGGTACGGCTTGATCCGCCAGCGGATTCGCCACCGTCGGAGCTTGGTTCGAAGGAAACAGTCAGCCAGATCCACGATGCTCCCGGCGGCAAAGTGCAAAGTCTCCACAACGAGCGAGCCGCTCACCCCGGTCCTTGCGAGTCTTCCGTGGTTTGCTTTTTGTCCCTCAGGGATTACACAATAGCGCATACTCATTGACCTCCGCCATCCCGTTCACTATCAACAATCAACAGCGAGGTGTTATCGTGAATGTTCGACATGCCCTAGCGATCGTTATGGTACTGAGTGCCTTCGGCAACATCGGCGATGTCGGTGCCGGCTATGACTCACCCCCTTCCGGCTCTAGCAGTTCGGATGGGTGCGGCGACGTATCGTTTTCCACGTTCATGCCGAAGCCATACTCACAAACAGACAACAATACAGAAGTCGCGCCGCAATCGGCATTTTCGTTTGTGGCATCCAAGTCGACGTTTCCCAAAACCATTACGGTGATGATCAAGGACGAAAGCGTCCCGGTCACCGTGACGCCTCACTTCGATGGGTTTCTAGTCAGCGGCAAAATCCCCGCCTGGGCCAAAGGCACCTTCGTCAGAATTGCTATTACGGGGAAAGGCCCCAATCTCTGTGAGCGCGGCGACGGATGGCTCTTGAAAGTAGGAAAATGATCGAGGGGCAGGATAGAGGTGGCTCCAGTTGGTTGGCCAGTGTAGGCCATTCCTAACGTGGCGGCTGGTAGATTGCTGACGACACGGCGGTGCGCCGTGTCGTCAGCGTGTCATCTCCGTAATCTGAGAAGTTGAATCAAAGGGGTCGGGAGTCTTTCTTTATTCTCGGTTGACCGTGAAGCAACCAACCGGCCCACGCGCGATACACCGGCGACGGTTGGTAGTTCGTGCTCGCCGGCCACGAAAACGCAGACAGCATTTCCCGTTGCGCCAGGAGGGGCCATGCCTCCGGTCGAGGGCTGCACGAAGCAGGACTATGCGGTGCTCATCATAATCGGCATGGGCGTGGAAGACTGAAC
>CAZJOQ010000178.1:0-7176 GCA_964547625.1 uncultured Nitrospira sp. | reverse complement strand
CACTAGCAGACAGAATAGCAATGTGATGAACCGGGTGAGCTGATCACCTTGGTACGTACGCATATGGCTTATTCTGCAGAATCGGTGATGTCATCGTTGAACCGAGGTGCAAGCGTGCGACTATCGATGAAGATGTAGCCCCGTTCTGTACTAGCTTGATAGGTCAGATTGATTTCGGTATCGGTGCCGCGCCAGTTGTACTGCTGGGTGAGTCCCCGTGCCATTTGCCCAGGAATTCGATCTAGTTGTCCAAATCGGTCTTCTAAATGGCTCAACACCTGCTTGTGGACCTGTTCACCTTCATAACGGATGACCACTCGTGCAAATTGATCATCCAATGAGACATAGAAAATGCTGGTCATCTCAGCTCCTGCGAAAAAGGACGGCCTTTCCTTGTGGAGGTATTCAACGATATGTTGGCTAGAACGAACGGTTTCCAGGTCCTGGCGAGAGGACAAAGCGGTCCCCCAAGAAATGTCGTGAAACCCTTTCGGATCGTTTGCCATGGGAACCGCCCATACTGTGGCCGAACCAATCATGATTGTGAATAGTGCGACCAACGGCCAGATACGCATCGTATGGTGGGATGGGCGGCTCATATCACGCTGGCGACTCGGAGAGTGCCTTGGATGCACTCACGCTAGCACGAGCACCATGCGAAGACAATTGCCGATCATCCTTGAGAACCCGTCAAGCCCTATCTTATAATGCGCCGTCTTGGGCAGACGTTTGCTGACTATGCTGAGGAGAACAATCCAGTGATTGAGAGCGATGTGTTTGTGCAAGCTATGCAGGATATGGGGGTCAACTTTTTCACCGGAGTGCCGGATTCAATCCTGGGTGGGATCATCGCGGAGTTAATGAATCGACGACTGTACACTCCCGCTGTTCGAGAGGATGAAGCTGTCGGCATGGCCGCTGGCGCCTATATGGCTGGGAAAACTCCGGCTGTCCTCATGCAGAACTCAGGTCTGGGTACCTCGCTCAACACGCTCATTTCGCTCAATATGATTTATAGACATCCTTGTGTCCTGATCGTTTCATGGAGAGGCCAAGGGGGGAAGGATGCCCCGGAACATCTGGTGATGGGCGACGTGATGCCGCGATTGCTCGACACCGTCAGGATTCCTCACCGGACTCTGACCGAGAAAACAGCCATGGCGGACTTCCGGTGGGTGGCCGACACGTATATGAAGCAACGGATTCCGGTCGCGCTTTTCATTACGAAGGGTGTCGTGAAGGGATTGCACCCATGAGACCAGAAGAGGGAACCTTAATCAGTCGCGCGCAGGCCATGGCAGCCTTGTTGGACTTACTGACGGATCAACCGGTGATTATCTGTAATGGGTTTCCTTCTCGTGAGGCCCACAAGATAGCGGATCGTCCTACCCATTTCTATATGATCGGTTCAATGGGCAACGCTCCAGCGATTGCGCTCGGTGTTGCACTTGCCAAGCCGAATAAACAGGTGATTACCTTTGATGGCGACGGAAATGTCCTCATGGGCATGGGCACGCTCGCGACCGTCGGGGCCTTGAAACCGAAGAACTTTATCCATGTGGTGTTCGATAACGAAGTGTACGGAACGACGGGGAATCAGCCGACGATCTCAAATGTCGTGCCGCTGGAGAAAGTGGCGAAGTCGGCAGGCTATGTAAATGTCGAGCGGGTTCTGGATCGTGACGATCTTATCTACGAATTCAAAGACATGCTGAAAAAGGATGGGCCCAGCATGCTGCTCATCAAGGTCAATGAATTTGTGGAAGATGCTGGTCGTGTGCTGCACGAGCCGCCGGAGATGACCCTCAGGTTTATGAAGGCGATTGAGAGATAAATGGCGGAACGAGGTTCCCTTGTGCATCCTGGCCGCGCACGAGAAGGGATATCGATCACGCCGCTTCAACGCGAAAGGAGAGAAACGTGATTCTCCTGAATCCTGGGCCGGTAAACGTTTCCGATCGCGTGCGACAAGCGCTGCTTCGTCCAGATATCTGCCATCGAGAAGATGAATTTTCCGAGCTGCTGCACCGCATCCAAGCCAAGCTGCTCAAAGCATTCGTTCCTGGAGTTGAGTCGGACTATGTCGCCGTTGTGATGACTGGGTCCGGGACAGCTGCTGTCGAGGCTGCCTTAATGTCGTCGCTCCCGCACGGCCGTCGGATACTTATTCTCAACAACGGCGTGTATGGAGAGAGGATGTCCCAGATTATTGGGCTCCATCGCTTGGGCGTGAGTGAGTTGAAATTTGAATGGACGGTTCGGCCGGACCGGGAAAAGCTATTACTCGCGTTACGCCAGCATCAGGAAGTCCATGTGGTCGGCATGGTGCATCACGAAACGACGACAGGACTCCTCAACCCTGTTCAGGAGATCGCGGAGATTGTCGATAGCCAGAATCGTGTGTTTGTGCTGGATGCCGTTAGTGCGCTCGCCGGAGAAACACTCGACATCGCCACATCGCATATCTACATGGTGGCAGGCACCGCTGGGAAATGCATTCAAGGGTTCCCAGGCGTTTCGTTCGTACTGGTGCGAAAGGGGTTTGTTGAGAAGATGCGATCGTATCCAAAGCGGTCCTGGTACCTCCATCTGACACATTACATCGATAATGAAGGGCGAGGCACGATTCCGTTCACGCCGGCGGTACAAGTCTATTACGCGTTCGATGAGGCTCTCGATGAACTCCTTGAGGAAGGTGTCTCCAAGCGCGTCCAACGGTACAAGAGAATGGCGACGCTGATCCGTGAACGAATGGCGTCGCTTGGCGTGAAGGCTCTACTTCCCGCGGATCGGCAATCCAATACGATTACGGCCTATCACTTGCCTGATGGAGTGACGTACCAATCGCTGCATGACCGGCTCAAACAGCAAGGCTATGTGATCTATGCCGGACAAGGAAATCTAGAAAACAAGATCTTCCGCGTTGCCAATATGGGGGCATTGACCGAAACACAGTTCGGCGGATTTCTTGACGCGTTTGAACAGGCGTGTAAGCCCGTATGAAAGCGATCATTCTGGCAGCAGGAGTTGGGAAACGTTTGTGGGAGGTAACGCAACATCGCCCCAAGTGCCTCATTGAGATCGGCGGTCAATCGCTTCTGCGTCGCTATCTGCAGTCCCTGGCAAGCGTCGGCATTCGTCGAGTGGATATCGTCGTCGGGTACAGGCAGGAGATGATTCGGGCGGCGGTCAAAGAGGATTCGTGTGGTCTCAATGTGAAGTTTTTAGTGAACGAAGAGTTTCACCGAGGTAGCATTTCATCCCTGTGGATTGCCCGAGATGTGTTCGACGACGATACCATCGTGATGGACGCGGATGTGCTGTTCCATCGGGAAATTCTCCGACGGTTGGTCTCGTCGCCCCATGAGAGCGCATTGCTGATGGATGAAACTGTGAAGCAAACCGGTGAAGAATGCATGGTGGTTGTGGCGGGTGGCCGCGTGATTGCGCTGACAAAACAGGTGCCGGAACACTACGATTATGCCGGTGAGGGCGTGGGATTTTTGAGGGTTCGGTATGCCGACACACCGCGTGTCATCTCCTCGCTCCGCGACTACATCGACAAGGGGTCATGGGATATGGAGTACGAAGACGCTCTACTAGCGTATTTTCGGGACGTACGAGTCGGTCATGAAAAGATCGGAGGACTCCCCTGGACCGAAATTGATTTCATCAATGACGTAAAGAAAGCTGAGTTGGAAGTTTTGCCAAGATTATGAGAAAGCCTTCCCTATGGTACGATGGCAGAAGCGCACGATTGGGGGGAAGGGCGTGATCATCAAGCATAGCTGAATGTGAAACCATGAGTAAGAGCATTCTCCAGCGGAGAGCAGAGATTCAAGGATTGACGACGGCGATTCTCCTGCCTTCCGTCGGAGTATTCGGCGGACCGATTGGGCCGGAGATCGGGGAGCTGGGTCCTCTGGCAAGTGTTGTGGGAATCGGACTCTTTCAACGCACGGTGCTGACCTTGCAGCGGGCGGGGATTCGTCAGTTAATCGTCCTCTCGGGTTCAGAGGAAGAACAACTCAAGCTGACGTTGGGGAAAGGGCCGCGCGTCACGATTCCTGTCCGCTGGATGCCGATTCGGGAGTTTCCACTCGACGATCCTCGGACATGGGAATCGTTGGCTGCGGAAGTGCATGGATTTGCGCTGGTTGCCAGCGTCCATAGCGTGTTTTCGCATGGGTTGATCGAGCAACTACGGCGAGACGTGCGAGATGGCCAATCGATCGTGGTCGCGCAATCCCGACAGGATCAACTCGAGCAACCGACGATGCATGGCGTGCCCTTGAAAATGCCGTCCGGCCGTTCGAAGACCGTTGGCTCAACCCGTTGTTGGGAGGAGTCAACCCTGCGCGTGGCGGAGCTTGTGGTTGTTCCTGCGAGCCTCATGAGCGCGGCGAATCAAGTGACGAATGAGAAAGGTCGCCCTCCGATCCGCCAGTGGATCGAGCGGGCCGCTGCAGACGGTCGAGTATGGGTCGTGACAGCTGAAGGGAAGCGGGGCACCTGGTATCAAGAGGTTCGCACCTTGTCCGATGTGAACACCGCCGAAAACAAACTATACAACTCCCTCAAGGGGGAATTTGAAGGGTTTGTCGACCGGTACTTCAATCGGAAGTTGTCTCGTTGGTTTACGCGTCTGTTTCTCGCCATCGGGCTTTCGCCGAATACCATCACGGCGCTTGCTGGACTTGTCGGTCTGGTTGCCGCTGCCGGGTTTGGGCTTGGCACTTACAGCGCCGGGGTTGTGGCGGCGGTGTTATTTCAATTGGCGGCCGTCATTGATTGTTGTGATGGGGAAGTCGCGCGATTGACCTTTACGGAGTCGCCGTTCGGCGCGTGGCTGGATCTCGTCCTGGACAACATCGTGCACATGGCGATTTTTGCAGGGATCGCCCTGGGGCTCTATACCACGAAAATTGGACAAGATGATGAGTGGGTTCCTCTCGCACTCGGTGTTGCGGCGGTTGTAGGGAACGCCGTTTCATTGCTGCTGGTTGAAAAGGCGCAAAAACTCAAAGCGATGAGCGGGTGGAAATCTCCGGCCCATGCAGCCTGGGCCGATACGCTGTTGCGAAATGTTGCGAGCCGGGACTTCTCGGCAGCCTTGCTGGGGTTTGCGCTCTTCGATCAATTATATTGGTTTCTCATCTTTGCCGCCGCCGGCTCGTTGCTCTTTGCCGGCGCGATGGTCTGGGTCATCCACCCATCCTCGATAGCAGCGCCTCGACAATGAATCCGACGCCGACACTACTGACCACGTGTTGAGGTATTTCCTACTCGCCCTCGGTCTTGCCGTTCTCGGCCTTCTCGTGTGGCACATCGGACCCGGTCATATCTATGATGCGGCGTCGCGACTGGGACCGGTCACCTTGTTGATCATCCTCATTCCGTCCGTGCTCATGTATACAATCGAAGCCTACGGCTGGAAGATAGTGCTAGGGCCAGCCGGAAAAGCCGTGCCATTTTGGCGGTTGCTCACGATTCGGACAGCCGGCGAAGTGGTGAATATGACCACGCCGACGGCCTACTTGGGGGGCGAACCACTGAAGGCATATCTGCTGAAACGGCATAATGTACCGATGGCGGAAGGGGCAGCGTCCGTAGTGATCGCCAAGACGACGATGACCATTGCCGAGGTGTGTTTTATCCTTACGGGGATCGCTCTTGGGTTTGTGATTCTTGGTACGGGCAGCTCGGCGGTACAGACAATCACGGCGGCACTCGTCAGTGTGGGATTGCTCGTGTGTTCCATCGCGGCGTTTGTCTTCATCCAACATCGTGGGCTGTTTGCCTCGATTCTGTCGCTCGTCAAGAAGCTAGGGTTGCGGATCAGGGTGCTGGAAGCGCAGGAAGAACACTTGCGCTCAATCGATCGAACGATTCTGAATTTTTACGGCCACCATCAGAAGGAATTTGTTGCATCGGTCTGCGTGTGTTTTTTTGGTTGGCTCGCCGAATCGTTGGAAGTCTTTGCGATCATCTATTTTCTCGGAGGGTCGGTGAGTTTCTTGTCTGCCGTTTCCATCGGCGCGCTGGCCGCTTTTATTAAAGGGGGGGCGTTTTTCATTCCCGGCAGTTTGGGGGCCCAAGACGCCGGGTATATGCTGTTGTTGCAAGCCTTCGGCTACAGCGACGTGACGGGCATCACATTCGCGTTGCTGCGTCGCTTTCGAGAGCTGGTCTGGATTGCCATTGGCTTACTGTGCCTTGCACTGGTGGGGAAACGAGGGATGAATCAGGATCAGCGAGTCGAAAGCCCGTCCTGAACGATCGTTCGAAACCGTTCGACCATTCGATCCCATACAAACCCATGCAGTCGAAAGTCTGCCGCCCGCTCAACTCTGAGGAACTGCAGGCCCATTCGATTCCCCTGGACCCATCGAACCTCTGCTTCTTCAACTGGTAGTGACTGTGTATGATCAGGGAGGATCAGCCGCACACGGAGTGTCGTCTGCTTTGGGAGGGTATCGTCACACTCGATCGCGCAGCCGAACACCGTGAGATTCATCACTTTCCCTTCCGCGATGGTCTGGGCATTGGAAAACATCACGGGGTATGGCACGGGAAGCAGGACTCGATAGTGGTGTCGCTGATAGTACTGTGTCGATTCCACGGTGGCTCAGTCTAAATTGCCGCCTCCATGAGAATGAATCCCTCCTTTGGTGGGGCCACGGAATGGCCTTCTCGATGACGTAGGTTGAACGAGCGGTCGTTGGGTCTGATCAAGCAGAATAGTGCTTATTGAGATGCACTCGCTGTAACTGCAGAATACACCGGACCAACATTTCTCGCTCCGCCGAGGTCAATCTGATAAAGCGCGCGTGGAGGCGATAGGTATTCGGTGGGGAGGGAAGAGAATCAACCCGCAAGACTTCAATGGAGGCGGTAAAGGGCTCTTGGTCGGGGAGGAGCAACGTGCAGGCCAGCACCTCGTTGGCCTGGTAGGGTGTGTTGACCACCAAGCCGATGCCACCAGCACTCAGGTTCACGGATTTTTCTGTGATTTCCCTATCGGTCGAGTCTGCTTCGGGTTGCAATCGAATGGGCAGAGTGATGGTGATCCGATAGTAATCTCGCCGCTCTCGCGCAGTCGGCGGCGGAGCTGGTCCATCTGCTGACATGATGGAACGGAGTATACCAAAATGGGAGCCTCGATCCATTGGGTGG
>CAZJOQ010000177.1:0-7206 GCA_964547625.1 uncultured Nitrospira sp. | reverse complement strand
TTACGCAGTGGCCACTGGTTTTGCACACACCTGCGATCAATCGATGCGAGCAGGATTCGGGACATCCTTAAAGAGGAGATCGGCAAATTGCCGCCCAAAGTTGAGCTTGTCAGGGAGGGTGGTTGCTGTGAGGAACTGCCCAGCCAGGTCTGCGAGTGCCGGTTCACGCGAAAACATGAATCGATGAATATCCACCGGGGCGACCAACCAAAACCCCCTCAAACGAAAGAATGCGGAGATGCAATCTTCATAGAATAATGTCAGGAGGTAGTAGGCTGTTCCAGGTTTATCCGCCAGATCCTGTGCTTTTCCTAGTTGGTGATAGCACTGCGCCTTGAGGCGAATTTGTTCATTAATAGAGGACGGTGGCGGCCCTTGCCGAAACCGTTGATGCACTTTTTCGATCAGCTTGGCGCAAACATCGTCGTGATCATAAAGGATGCGGCCCTTTCGAAGCAGAGAGGGGAGCCGCAGAGAATAGGCGAGGCCGTCTTCCACGGACTGGTACCCATGATAACGAATATCCGCAAGCCGTTCGCCGACACGAAGAATTTCATGATGGTCGGTCTCTCCCTTGACGAGGGCGATCACGTCGATATCGCTGTGGGGTGTGATAGCTCTCCGTGCGCCTGACCCGACGAGGATGACGCCTACCAAATCACCGCCCCGTCGGCCTTTTACATGGCGTAAGGCGACTTCTACGCTATCTTCAAAACCAGGTGGAGGAGGGAGTTCTGGTTGTTCCGGCGGCTCGGGGACCTCCAGTAGCTCCGCGTTCAGCTCTTCACGAGAGGGGGGGGCTGTAGTCGTATCGGAATTCATGACAGTGTCCAAATGTTAGCGATTAAAAGTACTGGCAACCTCTGTGAGTCAGTATAGTGAATTACTCATCTGGGATCTTTGTTGAAACCCAGCCTAGCAAAGGAGAGGTAGCCAGCCTGCGACGTCTCTCTCCGCCATTCTATGGGTGGAGGATGAAGGTGTCAACGTTGAATGGTCAACGCGAAAGGACCTTGGTGAAGATGCCGGCGGCTTCGTCGATCTGTTTCCCCGCAATGTTCAGGTGTGTGACTGCTCTGTAGGTGTTTCCACCTAGCGTATTGATGAGCACGCCGTGATCTTTGAGCGCGGCCACCAGTTCGGTGGGAGTGCGTTGCTCATCGATGATGTCGAAAATAACGATGTTTGTCTCCACATGTTGAGGCACGATTTGGATCGCGGGAATCTGTTGGAGGCTGCGAGCGAGCTTTTTTGCATGCTCATGGTCGGCTTTCAAGCGAGTGATATGCCGCTCCAAGGCATAGATCCCAGCGGCGGCGACGATGCCGGCCTGGCGCATGGCTCCTCCATACATCCGACGGAAGCGGCGCGCACGATCGATGACTTGTTGGTCGTTCGAGAGCAGCAGCGATCCGACTGGGGCCCCTAGGCCTTTGGATAAACAGATCGACACTGTTTCAAAGTGCTGGGCATACACGGTCGGTGGGAGCGTTGTGGCGGCGACGGCGTTGAACAGCCTTGCTCCGTCGAGATGCATCGGGATCCTGTGACGTACGGCGATCGTACGGATTCTCTCGATGGTGGACAGCGGATAAATCGTACCGCCTCCGGCATTGTGCGTGTTTTCGAGGCAGATCAAGGCGGTTGTGACGCTGTGGGGGTCGTTCGGTCGTATGGCGGCTTCGACTTGCTCCGCAGACATGACTCCGCGCTCGCCGTAAATCCAATGGAGTTGCACGCCTGCGAGCGCTCCCGCTGCTCCTTGTTCATACCGGACGATGTGACTCTTACTCTCTACGATAATCTCTTGTCCCGGCTGGGCTTGAGATCGGATTGCGAGTTGATTGGCCATGGTGCCGGAGGGGACGAAGAGCGCAAACCGCTTACCGAGCATGTTGGCCGCCATGTCTTGAAGGCGATTGACGGTGGGGTCTTCACCATAGACATCGTCGCCGACCTCGGCACGTGCCATAGCTTTCCGCATCTCATCCGTTGGTTTGGTAACGGTGTCGCTACGAAGATCGATCATACGTTCTCCCTCCCAAGAATTCCGTACGGTCGGGGCATTCTAGCAGATGTTCGGCTTGCAGGCGAACGTACACCTGTTACACTGCAGACGCATGACCGAATCTGATCAACCACTTCTGACTCGATGCGCTGAGTTCCTTGGAGCCAACCGGACTGAACTGGTTCCATTGGCCTGGGCCTTCGCCTATTTTTTCTGTCTCCTCTGTGGGTATTCCATCCTCCGTCCCGTTCGCGATGAAATGGCCATCGAAGGGGGGATCAAGAATCTCCCCTGGATGATGACCGGGACATTCCTGACTATGCTCTGTGTCACGCCGCTGTTCGGGTGGCTGTCGGCTCGCTGTTCACGCTATCGGCTGCTGTTGACCGTCTACACGTTTTTCATCACCAATCTTGTGGCCTTCTATGTGGTCATGACGAGTCAGGTGTCACCGGAGTGGGTGGCTCGTGGATTTTTTGTCTGGTTGTCGGTCTTCAATCTGTTTATCGTGTCGGTCTTCTGGAGCTTCATGGCCGATTTGTTTACGCCGGAACAGGGCGCACGGCTGTTTGGAGTGATTGCCGCAGGCGGAAGCAGCGGAGCTCTGATCGGTCCGCTCCTGACGACTGGTCTCACCTTCATGGCTCCGGTTCCTGTACTCATGCTGGTCTCGGCGGTTTTTCTGTCGCTCAGCATGGGCTGTATCTACCGGCTTGAACAATGGGGGCGCGAACGGTCCGCACATCATCGGCCACAACCAGGTGAAGCGCTTGGGGGAGGGTTCCTTGCCGGGATTCGCCTGACCTTTTCGTCGCCGTATTTGCTTGGGATTTGCGGCTATCTGAGTCTTCTGACCATGACCGCCACGTTCCTGTATCTTGAACAAACACGCTTGGTATCAGAGTACCTCGACCAGCCGGAAGCTCGTACACGTCTCTTTTCCTCGCTGGACTTTACGACCAATCTGCTCACGTGGTTGACGCAGGTCTTTCTGACCAGGCGGCTGGTTAGCCGGTTCGGTTTGGTCGCGCCCTTATTGTTTCTTCCGTTAGTCAGTCTGATCGGGTTTGCGGGAATCGCTCTGTGGCCGACCCTTGCGGTCTATGTTGTTTTTTCGGTGTTGCGCCGAGTGGGGGAATACGCGCTCTCGAAACCGGCACGCGAGGTTCTGTTCACGGTCGTCAGTCGTGAAGAAAAGTACAAAGCTAAGAACTTCATCGATACGGCCATTTCACGCGGTGGCGATGCGTCGACCGCCTGGCTCGTGACTGCCCTGAAAGCTTTTGGCGCGACAACGACTCACATTGCCTGGGCGTTGGTTCCATTGATGGGGCTCTGGGCCTGGTTGGCCACCATGCTGGCCCGAGAAGAAAAGTGCCGGTCGGCATCATCCTGAATCACTTCGGGCACTGGTGCCTCGGTTAGGAAAGTGAGGGGCCATCCCTGGCTTAGTACCGCACTTTACCTAGTCTTGAATGACAAGCGAGCCGATGATGTAGGAACTGGTTCGACCTGCTCTGGTGCCTCGTAGCCGCACTTCGGACACGTCGTGCACCCACTCACTGACATTCCAGGTCTTGCCCGCCTTCAGCTCCGGCCAGAACCACCATTTCCCGTCGCGCTTTCGGAACCAGAGTTGGATCGGGGTATCCGGTTGCACGCGAATCGATTCCATACCGAAATATGTGGGGGCGTGGTTTTCGGCATCGCTGACCCAGACCTTGATCCACTGATTGAGATCATGAGAAGACAGGACGCGCGGGGTGTTGGCCCAATCGACATTGGTGCATTTCCATTCAACCAACCTCCCAAAGCCCCGTCCGAGACCATCTCCCGGATCAGGCAGGGTATAGCATTCGATGCCCGTTTCCATACTTAGGTGAAAATGCGCCAGGCCCAGGGCGTCGACGTTGACCTCATGCTTTGAGCAGCGCTGGCGGTAGGTCCAACAGTCGCTATGCTTGGAGGGATCACACATTTGTAGTTGTCCGGAAGGCGTCCGGCCGGTCTTGAGAGCGACGGTCGCTCTGGCCTGGCCCAGGATTTGTGTCAGTGCGCCTTCATCGTCGAAATTTACCAGGCACTGTTGGGGATTGTCCCCGTCAGGACGCGCTTGCACGACCTTGGAGGGTGGGCTCTCTCGATCTCGTTCGGCCGCTTGTTGGGGTGATGCTTGAGTCGGAGGGTCGTTGGGCTTTATCGGTTTCAGCTCAGCGCATGCGCCTACCAACCCTCCCACCAACACACAGAGAATCACACGAAGACCAGGTCCATCCATTCGTGTCTCCGCCCGCATCGGTCCTCCTTTCGCTTGCGCAACATGCGAGTCCGTTTGCCAGATTCTCATTCGCGACCCTTCATCTCTAAGTTGTTCTCCACAAAAAGAAAAAGGCGGCTTTCTGGTTTACTCGCCAAAAAAATGCGTGGTATAGTCCGCCACGAGTCAGGGCCATTTTCTCAGGGTGCTGAGTTGAATGCAATGAATCGTTGGAAGATATCTTTCAAGGGATAGGCCTTCTCCATGCCGATCGAAGTCCCCAGCAAGCTCTACATTGATAAGTTATTGAAAGACTGTAGAAGTTCATCTATGGAGGTGGTTCGGCTTACCAGCGTGGTTAAGAGGAACGCGCTTCATGCCATGGCAGATCGGATCGCCGCGGATCACACGACCGTTCTCGCGGCCAATGCCATAGATGTCGATGCTGTCGGGAAGTCCTTCGAGAGCGTCGACGCGAAGAGTCGAATGAAGGCTGCTGTGGCTCGGGTGCGTCTGACGGCTGACCACTTGAAGGAGATCATCGATCGACTCCATCTCATTGCTGACCTGCCGGATCCTGTCGGAATGGTGACATCCAGACAGGAGCGACCGGATGGCTTGCAAGTGTCGAAGGTGAGGGTTCCCATCGGGGTCATCGGGGTGATTTCTGAGCGGAACCCACTGGTGATGGCAGAATCGATCGCGCTCTGCCTCAAGTCGGGGAACCTCTGTATCTTTCGCGGGGCTGCGGAATGGAAATGGACGTTTCAGGCGCTTGACGCGCGGTTGCGCGAAGCGGCAACGGCGAGCGGCATACCGGGAGGATCGTGGGCGCTGATCGACCGTGAAGAAAAAGAGGTCGCGATCGAATTGATGCGATCAGGGAAAGGAAGTCTGGATGCGATGATTGTGCGTGGCGGAGCCGGCCTACGAAAAACCGTTGCAGAACAGGCGAAGGTTCCGATCCTGTGTGACGACGGCGGGCTTACCCATTTGTATGTCGACGAAGGCACCGATCTCCCAATGGCCCAGAATCTGGTGATTAACTCGAAGGTTCAACTCGTGAGAGCCTCTAACGCACTGGACACATTACTTGTGCAGCAGGTTCTTGGACGGCAATTCTTGCCACCATTGATCAATCGATTACTGGACCAATTCAAGGTTGAAGTGCGAGCGTGCCCGAAGACAGTTGCCCTGATGGGGCAAATGGCCATGACAGGCCATACGGCGATCGTGCCTGCTACGGAGCCAGACTGGCATACACCGTTCGCAGGTCCGGTTCTGGCCATCAAGATGGTAGAAGACCTCAGTGAGGCGTTAGAACATATCAGGGCGCATGGACCATGTCTGACTGCCGCCATCGCCACCAGTCGCTATGAGTCCGCCATACGATTTACACGAGAAGTCGATGCCGGGGCGGTACTGGTCAATGCATCGACTCGGCTTCATGCTGGCGACAGTTTTGGCATGGGAACCGACGTTGGGTTGAGTACGGGGAAGCTGCATGCAAAAGGCCCGATTGGTCTGGATCAACTAACCTGTGAAAAGTATGTCGCGTTTGGTATGGGACAACTGCGGTTGCCTCATCCGGTGCCCGATACCTACTTCGATGCCATTATGCTGAAACGGCCGTAAGTGCCTGCTGAAACGCTCCCCAGCTTCGTTCTCAGTGGTTCGAACCACTCAACGTACCCTCACCGCGTACGCCTCGTGGTCCTCACTCCTTGAGGTCTTGCTGTGAATCTTTTTGAGCAGGCGCGGTATAATGGCCACTGACTCGTTACAAGAAGCACTTCGCGAGCATCTTACTTGGTGGGACCTGAAACATGTCACGTTGGATCGCGAGTATTTCGCCTGGCAGCGACAACGGCTGTCGACTGAAGATCTCACGCAGCTTTCATTTCTCGCTGAAAGGAAGCGCCAGGGCGATCGTCAGGATGAAATCGCATTTTATGATCTCGCGGCGCAGCCGACGATCTTCCCGGTGCTCTATAGCCAGCGGTATGAATATTATCAAACAATTGGGTCGCGAACCATCGCGCACCTCGGCCAAGCTCAGGACATTCTCGATTTTGGTTGTGGCATCGGCATCCTGACGACCTTTTATGCCCGCCGCTTCCCTGATGCGAATCTGGTGGGCATCGACCGCTCAGCGGCATCCATTGCCATCGCACAACGAAAGGCGAGGGAGCTGGGCCTGCGCAATCTTAGGTTCATCTGCCTGGATATCGAGAAGGAACCTCTTTCAGGTTCCTTCGACCTGGTCTTGACGATGCATGCGCTGCTTCAGGCTGAACAGGACCCTGGGATTTCCAGTCACAGTTGGCGGACGTTTGATCGTGCAGACGACCCATCGCGACAGACAGCGTTTGAACAACGGACAGGGCTGGGGGGGCGGCTTGACCGGCTGTGCCAGGTTCTACGCCCACATGGCCGTATGATCGTGAGTGAGAAAACGCGGCAGCTGGCCAGGCGAGTACCCTTTCAACGTGCGCTGGCCAACAGAGGATTAGAGCTCGTGCAGCCTGCAGAGCCGATTCAATACCGATCCATCGAAGAGGTGGTGGAGGATGGGCCCTTCTACGTGTTGGAGAAAGGGGGGCAGGCTACAATGGGCTGGGATGAATTGCCGGAGTTGGATGATGGGACTCTGTTCGATCTCAATGCCATGCTGAAGAACTCGGCTGATCCCAGTGGACCGCTATACGAGAATCATGGACCCTCGGCGCAGGTGGCCTGGGAAGAGTTGCCGGGACGAACGATTATCCACGAGCTGACGCGCGAGGGGCCGAATGGCCGACAAGTGCATGTCGAGCTGGGTATCGTGGATGAAACGCACTATCTGTACTGTGCGAATACCTTCGACCAACGGCAGCTGGTCCTGATGGAGGAGGTCCGCGCTGCGCTGCTTGAGGCGTACTATCAGGAAATCATCCGGGGG
>CAZJOQ010000176.1:0-7233 GCA_964547625.1 uncultured Nitrospira sp. | reverse complement strand
GGTAGTCGTAATTCCGATCATAGGTCGCGAATAGGCCGGGTACGCTCTGGAGGACTTGGGCGAATGTCCGGTAGCCATATTTTCTGATTTGATCCGCGGTAATGAGGGTGACGGACGCGGGTGCTTCGTTGATTTTCTGTTCATACTTTGCCGCGCTGTAGACGATAGGAGTTTCCCCCAGTAACATGGCCTCCTCGCCTGATACCTGAACAGACTCACTCGTGGGAGTTGGTTCACTTTTAGGAGTGATGCCTTCTAACTCCGTCTGCGCAATTCCCGGCACAGGACACAGCAGGAGCAGCGCGATACTGGCCCAGGTGGAGCAGATCATGCCCCCTGGCGGCCTATGCCAGATTTGCATGGTTATCCTCACCCTTATCCAAAAGGTCAAACAGTGAACACCTATCGTTTCGAGCGCCCTGAAGACGACGATAGCAGTATTTGTTTATAGGTAAAGGATTAGGGCAAAATCGGTTTTGCGTCTCAGAGCAGGCAGAGAGGGAGCTCTCGTATTCCCGGCAAGAAAGCTAGCGACTACGCACACTCACGCTGATACCTGCGAGCGACTAGAGGACTCTTTCTGATGAGGATGGAGTTCGACTTGCGTGATGGTATGTTGCAGGTGAACCGACTCTGAATGAAAGGATCTGACTATCCCTTTATGTTCCCGACCGGACGCAATTCCGCTACTGTTTTTGTAATTCCCGCACGATCAACCGATTGGACGACCTCGGAGATATTTTTGTAGGCAAAGCCCGCCTCCTCCGCCAAACCCGACATGGAAACGGCCTTCACAATGATGCCCTGTTCCTTCATATGCCTCTGGACTTGCTCTCCCCGAATGGCTTTCTTTGCCTGCGCCCGCGACATCGTGCGTCCAGACCCATGCATCGTCGAAGCAAAGGTGTCACGCACCGCCCCTGCCGTTCCCGCCAGCAAATATGACCCGGTTTCCATCGAACCTCCGCAGATGTCCGGCTGACCGGTCGCACGATACCGCTGCGAGAGATCGGAACTCCCCGGCCCTAACGCTCTTGTCGATCCTTTTCGATGCACGACTAATTCACCTTCCGGATATCGCTCCACTTTGGCAATATTGTGCGCCACGTCATAGACCAATTCCATACCCATGTCCTCAGCCGATCTCCCGAACACCTGCGCGAATGCTTCGCGATCTGATGGGTAATGACCTGTCGATTAGCGAAGGCCGTGTTGGCCGCACAGTTCATCGCAGCAAAATAATCCTGCCCATCAACCGATGCGAACGGGGCACAGGCGAGTTGCTGGTCTTTGACGGAGATGCCGTACCGCCGCATCGCCTTTTCGAATACTTTCAGATAGTCACTCGCGACCTGATGTCCGAACCCACGTGATCCACAGTGAACCATCACCACAATCTGGTCATGGCCGGTAATTCCCCATGCAGCCGCCGTGTCTTTGTCGAAGACTCGCTCGCTGGACACCACCTGCACCTCAAGATAGTGATTACCCGATCCCAAGGTTCCCAGTTGATTGATCCCTCGGCTGACTGCCTGGTCGCTGACTTTCGACGGATCAGCCTTGGCGATGCATCCTCTCTCCTCGATCGCGTCGAGATCTTGATGCCAACCCAATCCCCGGTCGATACACCATCGGGCTCCATTGGTCATGACGTCCTCGAACGAAGCGCGATCCAACCGCATGAACCCACTCGCACCAACTCCGGCCGGTACCCGCCGAAACAATTCCGTCATCAATCGTTCAAGCTGCGGCTGCACATCTTCTAAGGTCAGATCAGTTCGGATGAGCCGCATTCCACAATTCACATCATAGCCAACACCCCCAGGTGAAATGATTCCTGTGCGGACATCAAATGCCGCAACGCCCCCAATCGGGAAACCATACCCCCAATGTCCATCCGGCATACACAGGGCATAACGCCTGATACCCGGAAGGCAGGCGACGTTCGTCACCTGCTCGAACACTCCCGCATCCATCGATTGCAGAATAGTCGGTGTCGCATAGATCCGCGCAGGTACCAGCATGCCAGCCTTCTCACTGATGGGGATTTCCCACACCTCATCGGTAATCCGATTGATTCTCATCTCGGTGTGAAGCTTCATACGTCCACCACCACCCATGCATGCCAGCGCATACCCTCTTGCCTGACGTGATACAGATGTTTTGTAATCCCCTTCACATCGTTCCGCAACACCTGCACTGAGCCATTGACCGACTCCCCACACAGCTCCCCGTTCAGATGCCAAGAGCCGTCGTCTCCATGTGTGATCGTGAGTTCACATGTACTGAATACGACTCCATCCGCATCTTTCCAGTACACCAGATCCGAAAGCCAATCGAACAACAGTTCGGCAGGATCCTCTTCTGTTCGTTCCACCGGTTTTCGCCAGGTCGACCCGACTGTCGAAGGATCGGCCATCGCTTTGATGACCGCACACGTCGCTCCGTGAAAGAGTTCTTCAAGAGAATCACCGGAAGCATCAAACGCCAAGTCAGCCGTAGCAATATCGTCTAGAAAGTGGAATGAATAGGACATCGAATGTCACTCGAAGTGATACGCCGATCTGGAACCATCATGGGGAGAGCGTGAGTCCTGAAGCGAGCTATTCGAGCTCGAAGACTTTCGGAAAATTGGTGAGATTGCGGCAGCCGTCTTTCGTGACTAACACCATATCCTCGATTCGAACCGCTCCCAGTCCTGGATAATACAGCCCTGGTTCAACTGTGACAACATGCCCTTCTTGGAGAAGAGAGCCCGTTCGGCTGATGCGAGGCGCTTCGTGAATATCGAGTCCTACCCCATGCCCTGTCCCATGAAAATAGCCCTGCATCCGTCCATTCACCAAGCCGGTCTTGTATCCCGCCTTTTCGAAACGCGAACAGATGCCTTGATGGATCTTTATCCCATCGGCGCCGTCTTTGATCTTAGTGATCGCCTCTTCCTGGGCGTCCTTCACAGCGCCATACAATCGTTTCAACTCCGGGCTCACGGTCCCACGAATCACTGTGCGCGACATGTCGGAAAAATAGCGGCTTGTGGCAGATCGGGGGAATACGTCAAAAATGATGCTGCGGTTGGCCGGCAGCGGTCCGCTTCCCTCATTGTGCGGATCACAGGCCTGTTCGCCTCCTGCCACGATCGTATGCTGGGCCACACAGTTGCGCTTCATGAGTTCGACATTGATGAGCTGCTTGACCCGCTCAGAAGTCAAGACGGCTCCGTCACACCACAGTCCTCCATCTCGAATAGTCGCCTGCCGAAGCAGATCGTGGGCCGAAGTGACGGCCTCTTCAGTGGCCCGCTGAGACAGCTCAATATGCCGAACTTCCTCCGCACTTTTTACGACACGCTGCTCGTAAAACGGATCGCGTTTTGGTTTGAGGCTATACCCCAGTTCCTGCAATCGCGTGGCATAAATAAAAGGGAAATTAGCAGGCACCAGCAGCCGACGGGCTTTAAACTCTTTTAAGACGCTGTTCACAATGTCGATCGTCGTCGGGGCCTTGATCCCTTGTTTCTTGGCCTTCCGCTCGATTTCGGAGTATGAGAGCACGCGATCGACTGAAGCCTGGGTCTTGGCACGATCCATTTCAAGATCGCTCATGATCATCAGCCGCTCGCCTTTGACCTCTAAATAGATGAATGAGTCAGGGGCGATGAATCGTGTCGCGTAGTACAGATTCGAGTCGTACTCGCTGGCAGCGATAAACAGAGTCGCCGCTTCTGCGTGGGAGGTTGTGGTGCGTTTCATAGATGGCTTACCGGAAACACGGCAACCGGCAAGATATGGAGGACATGCTCAGGATGGATGCATGGCAATGTCCACCACGTGAGGGTGCTCGACCTGCGCTCTGAGGTAGCCTGAAGGGGCCTCTCACTATAGAACACACCCGGTCAGCATGTTCAGCATCATAGGCGTGATGCTAACATGCGTTCGGAGGTCGGTCAAGAATCGAGATCGATCATGGAATGGCAGGAGCCGGTGAAGGGGAGATATCTCTGGGTCTCATACCGATTTCTTCCTCGGGTGCCACAAGGTCGATCGGAAGCGTCAGAGTGTTCATGAGGACATCGACGGCCAGTTGCGCCAATCCGGATAGCCCGGAGGCAAAGGACTTCACCGGAAGATAGGTAACCTCAGGATCTTCCATCGCTCCCTTTGCGGTGAACATGGCGGTAGCTAGCCCCTTTCGCTCTCCCGCGATGATTCGACCGAAGAGTGGAATGGTCTTGAGAAATTGCGAGTAGGACCCGAACGGGCTTACGGCAACAGCAAGATCCAACTGGTCAGTCGGCAAATCATAATTCCCGGCCGCCGTAATCCGTAGAATCGGGCTATCGATGATCACATTTTCTGACTGGAACAGGCCGTTTTGAATCGCGACGGTCGCGGTAATTCTGTCATACGGCAATCCTTCCTTTTCCAAATCCACCTTTCCCTGTAATACTGCGGGAACGTTTAATAGGCTGATGATCTTCCATATCGCCCGTTCATTCGATTTAAGGATACGCCCATTTTCCAACAGAACCTCGACTTTTCCATTTAATGAAGGATAGATTCCATGAGGGTTACGTCCGTGGCCGCGAAGCACTCCACTCACACGGGCCTTTCCCGACACGCCATGGGCCTGAGTGTTGGTCAGTCTCAAGAGATCGTCAAATTCCACTCCTGTTATTCTAAACGAGAGATCGATATCCGCCGGAGCCTTAAGGGGAAGGTGCACCGCAAGTCGTCCGGCCAGATGGCCATGAATGGACTCACCTGACAGGCGGTCGATATCAAGCACCCCATCTTGAATATTGATTCGAGCGGACAGCGCCCCGAATTTCATATGTCGGTAGTGCGCCCTGGCGACGGCTGCAGACATCGTCACCTGACTGGTCGCCGCCAAGGTTTCAAGGAATTCCCGTATCGGAGACCGTCCACCCCTTGGAATCACCAAACTCAAATCGAGCTGATTGGATTCAATCTTGCCGGTGATGGCAGGCTTCACAAACCAGTTTCGAACCATGGCTTCTACAGTAAGATCGCTGCCCTGAAGCTTGAACGATACCCGCTTGAGGTCGATCTCGTTGCGTGCAAATCGTACTCGAGCATAGAGATCCTGGAGATGCCCATCAACTCCGTTTACGACCATCAATCCATTCGTCATCCCCATCCACCCCGTCACCCTCCACGCCTTCCAATCCGTTCCTTTTCCCTTGATATCAAGCGAGACATCAAGATTGCCTGCTTCAAGCCCGGCTTTGGAGACCCATTCTGGGAAATTCGACACCGACAAACCTCTCGTCGCCACCGCCACATTGATCATGAAGCGATCACCAAGATGCATCGTTCCCTTCACGGGAATGTGGATCCTGGGCAAGACGAGCTCCAGCCGCTCCAAGGTCACGCCGCTTCGCGGAGGGAGGATGCCATCAAACTCTACCGTGGCGTGAGCTCCGATGGGTTTTTCCAGTGGACCAAGTACTACTTTAGCTTCATCGAATACGAGTGAGCCTCTGATCTGCGGCTTCGTCGTTGAACCTGACAGTGTCACCGCAGAGCTGAGCGTCCCCGCGAACGTACCCGGTTCGATGGTCGTGGATCCGAACAGCCCCACTAATTGGGACGCATCACCTCGCGTGCGAATGAGAAAATCTTGAAAGAGGCTCGGCGTTCCGCCGGTAATCATGCCTTGGACCTGTACGGCAGTGCCCCCAACATGTCCGATGACTTGCTCAAACTGCGTCGATCCGTCGGCCAAGATGAACCGTCCTTGCAACCCGGTCAACCGTTCGGGCAGCGCGGCATGGTTCAGGCTTACCTGGCGAGCGATAATCTCCCCACCTGCAAAAGTGATCTTATCGGCATGATCCAACGGGCCCACCAGACGCAACGTCGTCTGTCCTGTTCCTTCCGGGTCACGAATACCAGCGATGAACTGGGAGACTAGCTCGGTCTTCACGGTCCTTGAAAGGAATTCGACCAACGGCGCCGCTGCCATATCTCCCGTAACCTCCAGCTCGAGCCATGGGCCTGCCTCAAGGAACGACACGTCTGCTTTTCCATCGGTGAGGTGCATCGCGCCATACATTCCGGTCACTTTCGTGATTCGAACACGTCCGGTCTCCACCATGACCACCGCAGCCAAGTCTTTCACCGCCGTACGATCACGACCGATCACGCCTTGCCCATCTCGAATACGGAATTCCCCGGTGACTGAAACGTGCGGCCCAGCCGTCGCGGAGCCAGTCAGCGTGGCATGAATCACCTGCACGTTCCCGTCGATCTGGTGATCCGCCAACAATGCGGGGAGCTGTGGAAGGATCCAATCCAGGGGAATCGTATTCAACAGCTTACGAACGGCCACCGAAGCACTGGCGAACGTGACGGAAAAGGTAGGCTGGGGGGTCAGCAGTCCCGCGAGATTGGCATGCCCAGTCAAAGTGATATCGCCCAAACCCGCGGTCATATCGGATAACACCATGTCGTATCCCGCAACTCCCGGCATGACTCGAATAGTGCTCCGGAGGTTCAAGGCCCCCTGGAGCTGCTCCGAGACCGGTCTTGGACGAAGAAAGTCAGCCGCTTCACGGATTCTCAAATCAGCCACATCGATATGCCCTTCGAACTGATATCCCGAGACGCGATCTCCCATCTCCTCACCCGTCAAAGACACCGAAGTCTCCGCTGGTTTAATCACGCCATCGACAGAGACAGCCGATGCCCCTTGTGCACTCTGATGAGTGATCGATGCATGCAATTCTCCATGACCACGTTCCGGCCTGATTAAGAGACCAAATTCAACATGTTCCAGCTCGAGCGACCGAATTCCGTCTGACCTCGTCGCATCGATCACCGTGATCGTGCCGTTCACAATCTTGGCTTCTTTAACCCTGAAGGTCCGGGCCATCATGTCCATAGTTCCCCGGTCGGTATCAGCCTGGCCGTCCACCTCCTCAAAAATATTCCAACGGCCGTTTTCATTCCGCCTGAGAGTCAGCATCGGCTCTTCGATCAGCAATCGCTTCCCGACGACTTGTCTTTTGAGGAGGGGGAGCAGGCGCAGAACGAGATCAACTCGTTTGGCGGTTAAGACAACTTGCTCCGACTGGGGAGCATGAATCACAACATCAAGGAGCTCCGCGCGTATACTCGGAAAAACGATCAAACGAACGCGACGGACGTCGATTTTTCGGCCCAGGCTCTCTTCGAGCTGTTCAAGCACAAAATCTTTGAGATAGTCTTG
>CAZJOQ010000175.1:0-7264 GCA_964547625.1 uncultured Nitrospira sp. | reverse complement strand
GAGAGATGGATGCTAACAAGTGCGTTCTCCATGAGTCAAGGAGGAGGAGTCAATGAAGAGCTCATAATAGTCAACAAAATCAAATCGATGCGATGAGGCGCTATACTTACTTCTAGCAATTTACGATCCCACCCCATACTATTATGGATGGCGCGGCAAGATGCAATGCCGGATCTTACTGATATGTTTTTGTGTTGTGCTTGGGCTTAGTATTGTTTCCGAACTCTGGTCTGCGACCATCTACTCCTACATTGATGACCAGGGCAATCCTGTATTCACCGATTCGCCGGAGACGATACCAGAAAAATATCGGACGAAAGTGAAGCTTCATGAACAACCGGATTCTGCGACAAAAGCGCCCTCTAAACTGCAATCAGTGCAACAGAAACCTCAGGGCCAAGCGAAGTCTCTTGGATGGAATATACCGTCGTTTCAGGGCGAGGTGAAGAATCTAAGCCTGGGGGAGGCGCCTCTTCTGAACTACGCGGGAATCGCAGCCATCGTGTTGCTGCTCACGATGTACCTCAGCAAGGAAAGCCCCATGATCCGGTTGTTGGCCTTGGCCCTACTGATTGTCCTTGGCATCGGGACTCCGGTGCTCATGTATTTGGGCGATGATGGGCCGATGGGGATGATGAAGAAAAAGGCCGTTGCTTCGGGCCAAGCTCGCCAAGATCGTCTTCAGCAGGTTCCGCAGTAAGTCTCCCTCAGACACTCTCTGCCGACTATTCCTCGTATTGGGGAACCGGGATTGGTTTTGGTAGTGGCTTGGCGGGAATCGTTTTTTGTTCGACGTGGTAAGCATAGGGATTAGAAATTGGTTCATGGGTATGCCGTTGGCGACGCATCACTAATTGCAGGCTCTGTGTGCTGATTTCCATGCGGTCGATCGACGCACTGGGTGTAAGGGGAGTAGGAAGTCCCTGCATCGAGAACAATTGGAAGCAGAGGCTCCAATCAAGCTGATCCTTTCCGTTCTCCCTCACGATGAAGCGAGCCGCCGACGAGGGACTGCCTTTGAACAACAGCAGCCAGATATTGGATCGAAAGGCGGGGGATCTGGAATCCATTGAAGGACGAAACTCTGGAACTAAGGCCGGGATGCGGTGGATCGGAACGGCCTGCGAAAACTCAATGTCCACCAGTCGAACGATCAGCGGGCGATCCTCATTCTCATCGTTCGGGTCGACGGCGTAGCTGAATGAATATCGGACATCGATACCCTCACGTGTGAAGGTGTATACATCTTCCCCATTTTCAGGCGAAACCAACTTACTGAAGTACTTGGACCAATCGGTAATAGGATAATAGGTGAAGACGCGCAGCGCGGACTTTCGATCCCGCACGGCCTGCGGCATGCCGAGTTTGTTGTGTAATGCTTTCTGGGAGAGGCCGAGAAACCCGTCTTCAAAATAAGATTCGGCAAAGGTCGGGGAAGGGTTTACCGGTAGAGCGGTGGCACAGAGAACAATAATAAGAGTCGTGATTCGTAAGGCTGATGAATACGACATCACTTGGCATCGTAGCCAGTGCATCAAATGCCTGTCAAGAAAGGGCAGCCAGCTTGCTCGCCATGAAGTCCTTCCAGTATGATCGCGGACGGAGCGCGACCAACTCAAATTGTCTCAAAAGGTGATCATGTCGATACATCACGCGGCGTCCATCCAGACTCTCTTACAGGAGCGTATCCTGATCCTCGATGGAGCCATGGGTACGATGATCCAGCAGCGTGCATTGGATGAGGCTGCGTTTCGAGGCGAACGATTCAAAGACTGGACGAAAGATCTGAAGGGCCACAACGACCTGTTGAATCTCACCCAGCCCACAATCATTGAGCAAATTCACCGGCAGTACCTGGAAGCTGGTGCGGATATCGTCGAGACCAATACGTTCAATTCGCAAGCAATCTCTCTGGCCGATTATGGGATGGACAGGCTGGGCTATGAATTATCTAAAGCCGGAGCAGAATGTGCCAAGCGGGCGGCAGCGGCGGTACAACGGGCACAGCCAGGACGGCAGTGTTTCGTAGCAGGGGCGATCGGTCCGACGACAAAGACGTCGTCGATTTCCACTGATGTGAACAACCCTGCTGCTCGCGGGGCAACCTATGACGAATTGGTCAACGCCTACAGTGAGCAGGTTCAGGGTTTACTTGATGGCGGTGTCGATCTTCTGCTCATAGAGACGATCTTTGATACGCTGAACGCAAAGGCTGCTTTTTTTGCGGTCCAGCAGGCGTTTGCGTCCGGCGCGCGCCAGGTTCCGATCATGGCGTCCGTGACCTTTATCCAAGCCGGTAGCAATCGGGGCGTGACCGGCCAAACCGTCGAAGCCTTCTGGAATTCTATCTCTCATGTGCCGTTGCTCAGCGTGGGGATGAATTGTGCGCTGGGTCCAAAAGAAATGCGCCCGCTGATCGAAGAATTGTCCCAGATTGCCCCGATCCACATCAGTGCCCATCCCAACGCCGGGCTGCCGAATCCGTTGCTGCCGACCGGATTTCCCGAGACTCCGGAAACCTTGGCGCCTCAGCTGCGTACGTGGGCAGAAAATGGATGGCTCAATATCGTCGGAGGATGCTGTGGGACGACACCGGCCCATATCAAACGCATCGCTGAAGCCGTGCGTGGCGTGAAGCCGCACGCGCTCTCGAAGATCATACCGTACACGCGATTGAGCGGGCTCGAAGCCGTTACCATCAGACCTGAATCGAATTTCGTCAATATCGGTGAGCGAACCAATGTGACGGGTTCACCTGCGTTCGCCAAGCTGATTCTGTCAGGGGACTATGAGACGGCCCTATCGGTGGCGCGCCAACAAGTGGAGGGCGGCGCGCAGGTCATCGATATCAATATGGATGAGGGCATGCTCGATTCGAAAGCCGCGATGGAAAAATTCCTTCGTCTGGTGGCCTCCGAGCCGGATATCTGCAAAGTCCCCATTATGGTCGACAGCTCCAAGTGGGAGGTATTGGAGACCGGGCTGAAGAATATTCAAGGTAAGGCTATTGCCAATAGTATCAGCCTCAAGGAAGGCGAGCAGAAATTTATCGAGCAAGGAACACTTGTCCGTCGCTATGGTGCGGCGGTCGTCGTCATGGCCTTCGATGAGAAGGGACAAGCGGACACCCTGGAACGGAAGAAGGAGATCTGTGCACGGTCTTACAAGATCCTTACCGAGCAGGTCGGTTTTCCTCCGCAAGATATTATTTTTGACCCCAACATTTTGACCGTTGCGACGGGGATTGAGGAACACAACCACTATGCGATGAATTTCATCGAAGCGACGCGCTGGATCAAACAGAACCTCCCTGGTGCAAAGGTCAGCGGAGGGATCAGCAATATCTCGTTTTCCTTCCGTGGCAACAACATCGTTCGTGAGGCGATGCATGCGGCCTTTTTGTACCACGCCATTAAGGCTGGGCTTGATATGGGCATTGTGAATGCCGGGCAGCTCGCTGTGTATGAAGAAGTTCCCAAAGACCTACTCGAACTTGTCGAAGACGTGTTGCTCAACCGTCGTCCAGATGCGACGGAACGTTTGGTGACGTTTGCTGAGACAGTGAAAGCGAAAGGGAAGGTAGTTGCGAAAGATGACGAGTGGCGCAAGGGCACCGTTGAGGAGCGGTTATCCCACGCGCTTGTGAAAGGCATTACCGACTATATCGACGTCGATACAGAAGAGGCCCGTCAGAAATACCCCAAGCCGTTGGAGGTGATCGAGGGGCCGTTGATGGCAGGCATGAATATCGTCGGCGATCTGTTCGGGTCAGGCAAGATGTTCTTGCCGCAAGTCGTGAAGAGCGCTCGTGTGATGAAGAAAGCCGTCGCCTATCTCATGCCCTTCATGGAAGAGGAGAAAAAGCGAACCGGCAATTTCCAGGCGCAGGGGAAGGTGTTGCTCGCGACCGTGAAAGGTGATGTGCATGACATCGGGAAGAACATTGTCGGGGTCGTGCTTGGCTGCAACAACTATGAAGTGATCGATCTCGGCGTGATGGTGTCCTGTGAGAAGATTCTCGCCGCCGCCCGAGAGAACAAGGCCGACATTATTGGTCTGAGCGGGCTCATCACGCCGTCACTCGACGAGATGGTGCATGTGGCGAAGGAGATGACGCGCGAGGGGTTTGATGTCCCGCTCTTGATCGGCGGGGCGACGACGAGTAAAGCCCACACGGCGGTGAAGATTGCACCATCCTATCAGCCTGGCGTGGTCCATGTATTGGACGCTTCGCGTGCAGTCGGTGTCGTGGGCAGCCTGGTCAGCCAAGCGCAGCGGCACGAGTTCGTGAAAAAAGTGAGAGACGATTATGAGCGAGTACGGCAGTCTCATCACGAGCGGGGCACCAAGCCTCTCCTCTCGTTCACCCAAGCACGCGCACATCGTCTTCAATCAAACTGGGCCCAGACCGATATTCCTACACCGGCCAGGCTTGGTATTCAGACAACTCCCGATCAATCACTGATTGAGCTGATTCCCTATATCGACTGGTCGCCGTTCTTCCATACGTGGGAGTTGAGAGGGCGCTACCCGACGATCTTTGATGATCCAACCGTTGGTCCAAAGGCGAAGGAGCTGTATGACGATGCGCGCCGTCTACTGGACGAGATTGTCCAGCAGAGGCAGCTCAAGGCCAAGGCTGTCTATGGGTTTTTCCCTGCTGCCAGTCTGGGAGATGATATCGAGCTTTATCGGGATTCGTCTCGAAAGACCGTGCTCACGACGATCCATCATCTCAGGCAGCAATCGGAAAAGCCGACGGGACAACCGAACCTTTCGCTTGCCGATTATGTCGCGCCGAAAGATTCGGGTCGAGAGGATTACACGGGAGCCTTTGCCGTGACAGCCGGTATCGGGGTGGATGAACTCTGCAAGCGGTTTGACAAGGACCATGACGACTACAACTCCATCATGGTCAAGGCTCTCGCGGACAGACTAGCCGAGGCGTTTGCGGAATTTCTCCATGTGCGAGTCAGGAGAGAGTGGGGCTACGGCAAGGATGAACGACTGACGAACGAAGATCTCATCCGTGAGCGATACCGCGGGATCCGTCCGGCGCCCGGGTACCCCGCTTGTCCAGATCATACCGAGAAGCGGCTGCTGTTTGATCTTTTGTCAGTAGAGAGGAATGCCAGTATCACACTGACGGAAAGCTTCGCGATGTGGCCAGCTGCGTCGGTCAGCGGATTCTATTTTTCCCACCCCGACGCCAAATATTTTGCCGTCGGCAAGATCGGAAAAGATCAAATCGAGGACTATGCTCGCCGCAAAGGGATGGACCTGCGCACGGTTGAACGCTGGCTCTCGCCGAACCTGAATTATGAGCTCGAGTGAATCTGGAAATCTGCGCGAACCATCACACTTGCCCTATGGCATTAACCGGCATCGATACCGGTTTGAAGCGCGCAGCGACGACACCTTCCCCTAGGCCGGATCTTCCACTTCAATAGGCCCGCACGAATCTGTATCCAGGGGTTGTCCATGCAGGCACGCGTTCTCATCGTCGACGACGATCCCGATATCCTGACATCACTCACCAAACGCTTGACGTGGATGGGGCATGATGTGCTCACGGCTGAGGACGGTGAACAGGCGCTGAGACTCGTCGCTGAGGATCAGCCTGATCTGATGCTGCTCGACATCGAACTGCCGGGTCTCAGCGGATTGGACATCCTCAAACGCCTGGCCGAAAAACGTTCGAATGGTGTGACACAAACTCTTCCGGAAGTGATCGTTATTACGGCGTTCGGAACGATCGGTCGGGCGGTGGAAGCCATACGGTTGGGTGCGTGCGAGTTCCTTACGAAACCGTTCGAACCTGACCACCTCTCGATCGTGATCGAGAAGGCGATGGCGCAGGCGGCCATTACACGTCAGATCGGTCTACTCCAAGCCGAAGTGCAAGGACGGTATGAGTGTATTGTGGGACCCAGTCAGCGTATGGAGCAGCTCCTTGAGACGGCACGGCGTGCGGCCGCCTCTTCGGCTACAGTTCTGTTGCTGGGTGAAACGGGGACCGGCAAGGAGGTGATGGCACGCTCGCTGCACCGGTGGAGCCCACGCGCAGGGAAGCCCTTCGTGGTTGTGAACTGCGCGGCCTTGCCGGAGAGCTTACTCGAAAACGAGTTATTCGGCCACGAAAAGGGCGCGTACACAGGAGCCGTGACGCGAGAGCCTGGGAAGATTGAGGCGGCAGCGGGCGGTACGGTGTTTCTCGATGAGATCGGTGATATGCCGGCTGGGCTTCAGATGCGGCTCCTCCGCGTGTTACAGGATCAGGAGTTTTATCGTGTCGGCGGAAATCGACCGATTCGCACCGATGTGCGCTTTGTGGCGGTGACGAACAAAGATCTTAAGGGCGCGATTGAGAAGGGTCTGTTCCGAGAGGATCTCTACTATCGCCTCAATGTGATTTCTTTGACTCTTCCGCCATTACGGAAGCGGAGGGAGGATATCCCTGCATTGGTAGACTATTTTATCCACCGCCAGAGCGCTGCCTTGGGCCGTCGTTCTTTCAGGGTGAGTCACGATGCGCTGAACATAATTCGTGAGTACTACTGGCCTGGAAACGTGCACTCACTCCTCGAGCTGAATCGAAATGGATACAGAATCGAATTGGATACATCTTCGCGTGAACGACTCGGCTCAGCGCGAGTAACCACAGCGTTAAGGGTGTCCATATAGACATTTCTCGCTCTGTCGTTAGCCTATCGTGGTGGCGCTTTCCATACGGTCAGCTCTATTTTTGGAATGGAACTCGCAGTGGCCCACAGTCCTGGCCATCATGCGAGGCGCGTTCGCCGAACAGAAGGGAGTGCATGGAGCAGTCACGTGAAATTCGACAACAGGCGCGTGTCTTGCTGGTTGATCAATCGGATCTTGATCTTCAAAGGCTTAAGGCGAAGCTCTCAAAGAGCAGTCGCCTGGTTGTGGTCGGCACCGCAGATACCCAGAGTGAAGCAGGTGCTTTCTTACGAACGTGTCAGCCCGATGTTGTTGTCCTCGATACCGAAGTGGGATGCGCGAGCGGGATTGAGATATGTCGGACTATTCGCAAGACCTACCCGCACATTGCCGTCCTTTTCTTCACTGCTAACGACAACAAGCGCCTTCTCAGGTCTGCGATTCTTGCCGGGGCGCAGGGGTACCTGCTAAAGAGAGCGTCGGGTGATGCGGTGGCGAAAGCGATCGAGGTCGTCGCTGCTGGACGGAGTTATGATCGATTGTTGTGTATAGAGGGAATGCGGGAACCGGCGTATGCTGA
>CAZJOQ010000174.1:0-7329 GCA_964547625.1 uncultured Nitrospira sp. | reverse complement strand
ACCAATCGAGGGATGAGTACCATCAGATCGTCAAACAGGTCCGCCAATTTCTGGAAGGGCGCGACCGTGAACTGCTCGACGACCTTCGCGCGAGAATGAACCAGGCGGCTGAACGGGAAGCTTTTGAGGAAGCAGCGCGGTTGCGAGACCGCCTCTTCAAGATCGAACGGATGCTGGAGAAACAGCGGATTACACAGACCTCCGCCAGCGATCAGGATGTACTTGGGCTTGCACGGCGAGGAGCCGCCGTGGACCTGCAGATCCTGTTCGTGCGAGGAGGCTTGCTGATCGGACGGAAGGACTTCTTCTGGCCCCAATCGGCGGATGCCTCGGATCACGAACTCATCCGGTCCGCGATCGAGCAATTTTACAATAAAGACGGTCAGCCTCCTCGAGAAGTCCTGGTTCCGGCCGACCTGGAGGATATCGCGCTGATTGAACAATGGCTATCGGATAAACGTGGAGAGGTTGTCCGCGTCCTGGCACCCGTACGCGGTGCAAAGCATGAGTTGGTCCTGCTGGCTGAAGAAAATGCGGCGTCGGCCGTCGCCGATCATCTACGCGACGAAGAGCTCGGGCGGCAAGCCTGTGAGGAACTCAAACGATTGCTCCGTCTCGATCACCCGCCTCGTCGGATTGAAGGATTCGATATCTCAAATACGATGGGGAACCAATCTGTCGCTTCGATGGTCGTGTGGGAAGCCGGAGCAATGAAAAAGTCGGACTACCGTCGGTTCAAAATCCAGACAGTCCGGGGGGCCAATGACTTTGCCAGCATGAAAGAAGTGGTCATGCGTCGATACAGGAGCGCCCGCGATGAGCCACCTCGAACCACGGAGGACTTGGCTCGTCCGGACGTAGTCTTAATTGATGGGGGACTCGGACAACTGGCCGCTGCTATTGAGGGGTTGAAGGAAGTTGGACGACAGGACCTCCCGATTCTCGGCTTGGCTAAGGCTCGAGGAGAGAAAGAGGAACGGGTCTTCCTTGCGGGAAGAAAAAATCCGATTTCGCTCACAGCTACCGCCCCAGCCACTCACCTGTTGCAGCACATCCGCGACGAAGCGCACCGCTTTGCCATCACCTTCCATCGAAAGCTGCGCGGCAAAGCACTGGTCAGTTCCAGACTGGATCAGGTGATCGGAATCGGCGAGATCAGGCAGAACCAGCTCCTCAAGAAGTTCGGCAGCCTGGACAAGATCGCTCAAGCGACGGACGAGCAGTTGCGCGAAGTGGCCGGTGTGGACGCCAAGACCGTCGCCGAAATCCGGAAAGCGCTCTCGTGAACCTTTCTCTTAGCCCGCATAATTCATGACTGTTCGTCGCAAGTTAGCTGATAGCCAACTGCTCGAAGCTATGATGAGGAGCAAGCCTGCCCGTCGCAGCAGAGTATCCACGATCGCAACAGAAGTGTTCATGAATCATATCCGTTAGAACTGCACCTTGACCGACACAGTTCCAAGATGGACAAATGCGTGGTACGTTCCGTTGACGGTGGGATTCACGTTGCCCGTGACTGTCCGGGGCTCATAGATCCATTCCTGATAGGCTACGTCGAGCCCCAGCGCTTTAGGCCTGAATCGCGACCCCTCGGTCCCTCCGCAAGCGATCAATCCCAAGAACTTCTCGCTGTCTCTGCAGGAAAATCCTGTGCCAATCGAAATGGTATCCGCCGACAAGGAAATAGTCCCCGGGTTAAACGTCGCATCGGGAATCGGGGTGTCGGTTCGCGTATACCCGGCGCAGGCTGCCACACCCCAATGAGACAGTCAGGAGGGATCGATCCATTTATACTCGCTTCCGATCCGGATCACCGGGACCGACGTCCATTGTTGGGGCTGAGGCAAACTTCCTCCGCTGGAGAGGTGCAGGTCGAAGTTCCTGGCGGATTTGCAGCCGACGTATTCGACGTCGAGTTCGAGTATCCATTCCAGTCCCTCGATTCCACTTCGCTTCAATGAGCCAAGCCGACACCTCGTCACGTCTATAATTGACAGCTCACGGCGTCTTCAGCTAGAAATGCCTTCTCTCCTGTGTATTCTTCATCATGACGATATGCTGATGGGTAAGACCAATGAATCGTTTCCGTATTCTCCGAAGGGTTATCGCTGAAAGAACCGCATGTCTCAAGATTTAGCAGCTACACCCGCAGATGCGGTTCAAACTTCCGGTGTGCTTCGATTCCTACTGCGGGCCGTGTGCAAGTCTGCAGAAATCTGTAAATATTGGGATCAGCCGTCCGCGAGAGCCGCCACTGCATTCGAAGAAATGACGTTGCTGGACAAGATTTACTGGGTCTACAAGTGCGCACACCCGATCATTCGTCCGGAGCGCGGCGCCACCGTCGACGCCCTGGGTGGCGTCGACAACATGATCCGATTGCCTGAGGGCTTCGAAATAGAACGCTCCATCAGCCTCGCCGCGGTGGGGGATTTGATACCGGGAAGCGGGCTCGAACACTCCAAAGATGTGTTGTACGAGCATGTCGCCGACCTGATCTTCGACCGCACAATTACCTATGCGAGCCTTGAATCTCCGCTGACCAACCAGGAGCGGAAAGCAGAGGTCATCAGCGATAAGGAAAGCCCGATCGAGTGTTGTTCGCTTGAGCAGTTCGATGTCGTGAAAGGTCACGACGGCAGGCGCCTGACGGTCATCCACACGGCCTCCAATCACATGTTCGACATGGGCGCAGAGGGTGTGCACGCGACGCTCGATCAGTTCGCTCGGGATGGCATTGTCGACATCGGTACGAATCGAGATCCATCACAATATGGCAAGGGGAAGATCCTCGAACGGAACGGGATCAAGGTCGGATTCATTTCCGCAGCATTCGGGCTGAACGGTAGGAATCCGGCGCAGGACCAGGCGTACCTGATCAATGTTGCGAAATTGCTACCGAAGCGGGGCCCCTCCGATCTGTCGCTGCTGAAACGGCAGATCGAGCATTGCCGGGAGCAAGGAAGTGATGTAATCATCGCGTCCTTGCATTGGGGGTACGAATTCGAGTTTTTTCCGCGTAAACGACAGATCGACATCGCGCATACCTTGATCGAATGGGGAGTCGATGCGCTGATTGCCCATCATCCCCATGTCATCCAGCCGGTGGAGTATTACCGATCACAACGTGACCCGGATCGGGTTGCGGTCATTGCGTACTCACTCGGAAGCCTGCTCTGGTCGTATACTGCGCCGCACCTCGTGTTGAGCGCTATCCTGAACCTGTCGTTCGCCAAGGGAACGTACCGAGGCCAGCCGACGACCTTTATCCAAAGCGCATCGGTCACGCCTGTCTATCGTGCCCAAGTCCGGGATGGCGACCGGACCCTGACCAGGATTGAGAAGCTGGATCACGGCATGGGGACGCAGAACAGCGACGAACAGACGCGATACGTTGCCGAGATCCGATGCTATGCCGAGCTGGTGCTTGGCAGCAAAATGCCGGGGATGCACTCGCTGGATTAGTAGATCAGGTTGAGGTTAAAAGTCCCCATGTGGGACCACAGTCGATACGTACCGTCGACGGTAGGATTGATATTCCCCACCACAGACCGAGCTTCATGGATAAACGATAGATACGCCACCGAGGTTCCGATGCCCTTAGGAAGATACCATTGGTCCTCGGCCCCTCCACAGGGAATGAGCCCGAGAAAACGACCGCCGGCCCGACAAAGGACGCCTGTACCAACAGTAATACCATGACTGTTCAAAGTAGCTGCGGCAGGAGTAAACGTACTCTCTGGGCCTTGGTTTTCCGTGTAAATATAGCCGCCGCGCAAGGCAACTTCCCAGTTGGGTAGAACGTCCGGATGCAACCGTTTGTATTCCGTCCCGAACATGAAGACAGGGCTGTTGCGCCAGTTTAGCGGTTGAGGGAGCGAGCCGCCTGTCGATAAGTGGATATCAAGGGATCGGAATGATTTCCACCCGACATAATCGACATCGAACTCGAGCTTCCATTCGTGGTTGCGGTTCCGTACCGGCCAGATGGCGACACCAAGAGTAAACATTTGTGGAAGTGTGACGGGAATTCTGGTATCAGCCGCCACGGCTCCGTTCACGAGAAATTGCCCGGTTAACTCCGTCCTGGCCTGACTTCTATATTGCAGGCCGACATTGACAAGAGGCTTCCCATCTTGATTCCGGAACGGAGTGTACAGAAGACTCAGATTGAAACCCACTGCCGTTCCGTTCCCGTTGACTTCGACTGGAGTACCGGCGGGAATGCCTCCTCCCCCAGGCCAGTTGAATTTTTGTTCGAGGTGGCCTTCCCCGACCAAACTGGTGAACGTATAAATATCCGCTCCCACCCCGATAGAAAGTTGATCATTTATTTGATACGCCACTGTGGGTTTAATATCTAAGAGAGGGAGGGCGGCCGACGTGACTGCCGTTTGAAATGGGCCATCGAGGGGATAGTGTGCCTGGAGCGTATACGGAGTCGTGAGCCCCAAACCAATGACAATGTTACCCACATGGCGGAATCCTAGGTCTCGAAGATTAACCGTAACGTACGATTGAGTTGGGAGAGGCCAGGCGATAATATTGCCGAAATCTCCTTGGGTGTTGACGCCGGCTGGACTAGTAAACTTGACGGATCCCCCAACCAAGTGTGTATTAAATAGCATCTGGATGCCGGAAAGTTGGGTCATCCCGGCAGGGTTGTAATGAATCGCGGATGCATCGTCGGCCTGGGCGCTGAATGCGTTAGCTTGGCCGGCAGCAGCAGCACCCTGCGGCTGGAACCGAATGGCCTGGGCATGCGCGGTCAGAGGCCAGAAGAGGAATTCTGACAAGGCAAGCCCCACGAGCACCCAACACATACGCAATATCAGCCTCAAGATCGTGACCCTCCGCCGCACGGCTTCGCAGAATTTGTGACCAGTACGCTAATCGCTCTCAATGTCCAGCGCGTATTCATGTTGGTCATGCGTTTCAAAGAGGGTAGAGAGGGTAGAGAGGGTAGATTGATAATAAACAGGCTGTACAGAGACAATCGGCCCTATCAAATACAAGAAATGCCCCTGCCATTTTTTCGGTTGTTTTTGCGAGCTTGTATGGTTAAAGTAGTTACCCCTATAGCCGAGGAGGTTCATCCATGGCGCCTGCATTAGCCACGCAAAACTTTCCACACAACACTTTCGATGCCCTTTCTAAATCCGAATGCCAGAGCTTCATCGAGATTCTCCATTATGTGATGCAGGCAGAGACTCCCGATCATGTACGAGATGTGCTCATTCGATTTCAGAACCATTTCTCATTCACGAAAGCCTTAGGGGGTCTTGTCCGCCTCGGCCCGGGGCAGACATTTGCTGGGTTCGGGAATGTCGTCAACGCCAGTTATCCGGATGAATGGTTATATATGTACTGGAAAAACGGGTTTGCAGACATCGATCCGGTATTCACATCAGCCCTGAAATCGCCAGGCACTCAGCATTGGCAAGAGATTTATCAGAACATGTCCTCAGAGAAGGAGCGAGAGTTTGTCGCTACCGCACGCCAATTCGGTCTCTGCGACGGGATCACCACAGGTTCTGTTGATGAGGCATGTGGAGTGGCCACATTTTGTTCGTTTGCGAGCGAAGAAATGCTCGATGCAAAACGTCTAGTTCCACTCGTTGAATACCTGGGGTACTACATTCACATGGCCCTTCTGCGGACCGCATCAAAGACTGCCCCGCAAACAGATCGATGCGTCAAAGAACTGTCCTCGCGAGAAGTCACAATTCTCAATTGGATGAAGAACGGAAAAACCAATTGGGAAATCGGCAAGATCCTCGGAGTCACTGAACGAACCGTCCGCTTCCACATCGAAAGCATCTTTTCCAAACTGCAGGTGACTTCTCGTTCCCAGGCCGTTGCAACTGCGATAGAACATGGCCTACCGGCACTCCACGGGTTGCCATCTGCCATGTAGGCCCTTCGTACCAGTGCTCTGAGCATGAGCCTCGAACTTGCTCCCTAGTACGCTCCAGCTACATGGCACGAACGAGTTGTCGGTTTTCTGCCAATTCACTGTATCCCACCATCTCGCTTTCTTGGCGATATGCTTGAGGTTGATTATTCGCTAGTCCTGCGGTTGACGTCGTCGTGGAAAGCCAATCTAGCGTAGCAGGGCGATTGGTTGAGGTTTGGAGTCGAAACTCATCTAAATCGAGTAACCCTGCAATGGAGAGTACCTCAGCCGGCGGTAACGCAACCGGATCCCCTATCGCATGGCACGGCCACCCCATACGCTGAACAACTCGTAACAACCTATGTTCCACTACCATATAGGTGTAGCGGACGTCATGCAGGAGACACCACTGGTACATCCCCTTGAAGATCGTTTTCATCAGCCGTGCAGAAAGACCACGATCGGCAATCGCTGGATCAATGGCTAGTCGCGTAATCTCTGCTGTATCGGTTTCCTTCCTGACTCTGTGACTCCCCACAAGACACGCACTGAACTCACTCTCTAGCATGAAAGGGACTGGTGCCTGAGTCATCCGAACCAGTCCGAGTAACCTAGAATGATCGGCAAACACTCCGATTGAGGTACTCCATGCATCATATATATCATCCTCGAGCCGATTAGCCTGTTCAGGAACCCACTTGAGGCGTTCCGCGAATACCCGATGTCGCAAGTGATACGCCTGCGTCAGCTCTCCCTTTGATTCGAGTGTCTTCACGAGAAATTCGCCTTCGTAAAACGCAACTCCTCTCTCGTCAGAAATTTCCGAGATTGGCATGACTGCCTCCTTCTCAACGTGAGTTAATTAGGGCCGAATGGGCAGGCCAAATATCTAGTGGAGGAGGCGGATGGTTCCATTTTAGAGAACAAACGTCACCTGGCGGGTCCGCCAGGTGCTTTTCTGGTCACCGTGCAGTAAAAAGTGTCGTTATTCCTGCTGGACTTGAATTCGCTACTGATTCAGTAGGCGGCTCATGCAAAAGGAGGACACGAACGTGACTGAGGGAAAAGCAATATTTCAGTTGTTGGATGGGGGGCTCCGGTCAATGTCAGCGTCCACACTCTCCCAGTCGGTTCGGCCAGTGAAAGAATCCTTTCACACCTGTGGCTTGGAGCCTTGCGCAGGTGAATTGACGTCCGCTTACAAGGCGACTGAGCAGCGATTGCACAAGCTCTTAGAAGATCGCGGCCGTATCGGTCGAGACCTGCATGACGGCGTGCTGCAGTCCCTGTATGCCATCGGTATGGGTATTGAAACTAATCAGAAAATCAGGCAAGATAATAATCAGGAAGACAAAGTATCTGCAGGACGAATGATTGCTCAGATTAACCAGCTGATCCATGAGGTCCGAAGCATGATCCGCGAATTGGAGTCC
>CAZJOQ010000173.1:0-7420 GCA_964547625.1 uncultured Nitrospira sp. | reverse complement strand
GCCTTCTGCTCCGGCCGCACCCGGAGATTCATCCGCTTGTTATCGTCGACAGCGACTCGAGGCATAACTTCCTCTCATTTTTATGTACTCATTTAAAGCGTACTTGAATGCCGCGCGTCTGTCAATGTGTGGGTCCGCGTGATCAGCTCCTGCCCGGCGCATCGAATGACGCGAAGTCAGTATGACACGATGGCGCGTGAAATTCTCACCGACCAATCAAGGCCTGCTCGATGTCGCGCCCGAGCATGTGCTCGTGGCCATGCGACGATACAGGACGGCGAGGAAGAAACGGGCAAGTGTGCCCCCTCGGGACACGGGCGTACCCGACACCACGGTTCCTTCCTTTGAGCGGCCTCCCCTGCCTTTCCGGTATGGTTAACAATTCTGGACCCTCTCATACGTGCCACGGCGCCACGCGTTGTCTTCGTGTCATGCTATTAGGTGCAATACATTACGTCACAAAAGCGCTCGTGTGGCACGAGGACTGCGGCAGAAACATGCACCACTCACCGGACGAAAGGCGGTTCAAAGATCTCGACAGGGGGGGTGATGTTGCGTGATCTCTTCGAGCCAGGGCACCTCGATCTCCAGGCACTGGCGACCTACTCGTCCTGCTCGGTTCGATGGCTGAGAGATCGCCTCGTGGATCGCGTGCGTCCACTGCCCCACTACCGTTTCGAAGAGAAGATCCTGGTGAAGCGAGAAGAGTTCGACCACTGGCTATCTGGCTCGCACGTCGTCAACTCGAACGACAGAGGTGGCTCCGCTTGGTTGGACAGTTTCTGCCAGTTTCTAAGTGGTGCCTGCTGGTGTGACATCAAGAAAAGCGCGACAAACCGGCTCTTACGGCGTGCCTTAGACTGCTACACGACGTTCGCTAGCACCATAGTCCAACATATAACTCGGGAGGGCATTTGCGGCAACACCGTTAAGAACCACATGAATAGGTCTGGACGCACGCAGCGAACCGAGCGCCTGGGTGACGGCCTGCTTTGCCGTCACGTTTGCTCGCACCACAAGAAGAAGGAAATCACAGTGACTTTCCAAAACATTCATCGTGGCAACAGGAAGGATTGGCGGGGCATTCAATAGAATATAATCAAACTCTTCTCGCAGTTGTGAAAGAACACGATTAAGTTGACCTGCTCTTAAGAGCTCGTTGGAATCCTCCACAGCCACTCCAGCCGGCATAATCCAACATGGAACATCGGCAAATGGGCTCATGGCCTGCTGAGGTGGAATATCACTTCTTAGACAATCAACTAGCCCGAATCTCGCGGGAGTTTCACAGAACGCCTTCAGTTCGGGAAAAACAAAGTCGCAGTCTACCAAGAGAACTCGCCTTCCAAAATCACGTGACAACGTGTAACCCAGATTAACTACTGTCGTAGTTTTACCCTCGCCCTTGATTGCACTCGTCACTGCCACTACCATCGGAGCGCCAGCTGAGCTGAGGAGCTGCAACCTTGCCGCCGCGACGCGATACTGCTCAGCCGCCATGGACCGTGGAAACATTTTCGTCACGAATCTTCTGTCGGTTTCGCTGAAGCTCGGTCGATTGTCTAGCGCTGAATTGTTCGGCACTGCCTCAGGCTGAATCTTTGAACCCATCCCCAACGGCCGCCTGAGGAGATAGGATCCCTGCCAATCTTGATAGTCACGCCCCGGACGCCACAGTGATGAAAAGTCCGGAATGGCCGCCAACAACCGAGGACCTGCCAGAAGAAGTTCCACATCTTCAGGACCTCGGAACTGGGGAGTCAGTCGCTCACGCAGGACCGACAGACCGGCGCCAAGAACGCACCCAAACAAGAGTCCTAACACTAAAACCCTCGGCTTATTAGGAATGATCGGTTCGTAGGGGAGTTTGGCTCCGTCCAGCACTCGGAACCTTCCGCCTCTCTGCCGCTTTTCTATGTTTTCTGTAATTCTCGTGTTTAACCGCTTATCCAGGAGCATCGCATAGTTGGACTTCATGTTGCTGTAGTCGCGTTCCAGAACCAGTAGCTCTTGCTCCACCAGAGGCGACCGCTCTAGCCGCTTTTCATAATCTCGCTTGCTGATTTGCAACTGCTCACGACGACGTTGGAGAAGCGCTATCTCAGCCCGCACTTCATTTTGCTGCTTCATGAGATCCTGAAGATAGGGGTCAAGCAGTCCCGTTTTGTCCGGTCTGATCGCATCTCGACCATATAAATTCGCCAATTCCTCTTCAACCTGCCGAATTTCTTCTTTGGTCAAGATGATCTCAGGATATCCATCCCAGAATTCCGCCTTCAGCTTGACCAGATTCTCTCGAAGCTCTCTCAGGCGACGAAATAATGGGTCAGGCTCCCCTCCGCGGGCAGTTCCGAGTGAAAGATTTTGCAGCCCTGAAACTCGATACTGCTGAACGGCTTGACTCAGCATGGTCAGCTTGTCCGACTGGCGCTGTAGGCTCTCCATGGTGGCAGTCAGCTCAATCTGCACTCGATCCAACGCGCGGACATTGGCATCGGCCTGCTGCGGAAGATCGTCCAGATGTTTTTGCTTGAAGCGACTGATATCGTTCTCTTTCTTTTCCAGCTCCAGTTTCATGAATTTTAGCTCGTCGTCAAGAAACTCTCCTGCCCCCTCAGCCTCCTTCCCCCGCTCCTTGTTATTCTCTTCAATAAATTTATCTGCGATTCGTGCTGCCACCTGCCTGGCAGTCCCTGGATCCTCATGTATGAAAGAGACGACGAAGCCATCAACCAAGTTCTGTGCCCCTTTGCCTCCAGCCGGGTCAATCATGGCCCGCTCAATCATCGTCCTGCTCGCTAACTCGGCCCCGCCCGTACCTGCTCCTGGTTCGTCAAGCTCATCCTGGTATAGACCCAGTTCCTTTGCGACTTCACTCATGAACTTCTTGTTGATGACTTGCTTCTGGATAAAAAAGAGACGCTGTTCGAAACGTTTATCTGCTGCTTCTGCATTATGGATAACGTTGTCGATTTCCGTGCGTCCTTCCTCCACAATCAACGTCTGTGACTGATAGTATTGAGTAGCGATCAGGCAGTACCCCCATGCCAATGTCAAACTGAGGACTATAGCACCCGCGACGAGCCACTTGTTGCGCGATGCAATGAGGGCATACTCGCGGACTGTGTCCACTCCTGTTTGTTCTACCGGGATGGCTGATTCAGGGCTTTGCATTCTATACGCTCCGAACTAGCTCATAAAATACAACTAGGTTTAGACATTGTAAAGCCTCACGAACACATCCATTATCTTATGATGCCATCAACAGCGACCGGCTCCGTCGAAGCCTCCGTATCTGATACGCAGGTTCGGAACATCGGGACAATATCCTTGAGCCGATCGAGCATCACGCTGGTTTCCTCGCAGTAGCTTGCCGCCTCCAATCCAGAGAGCTTTTCACGAAACTCTTCAAAATCAAGTTGGTTTGTCGTCTCAATCTGCAAGATCTTCTCCAAGGATGATCGCACCGCAATCTCTCCCTCGCCAACTAACTCCTCATAAAGCTTTTCCCCAGGACGGAGGCCGATGAATTGGATGGCAATTTCCTTTCCAGGAATGAACCCAGACAACCTAATGAGGCTCCTGGCGAGATCGAGAACCTTGATCTGTTCTCCCATGTCAAGAATGTAGACATGCCCTTGCTTACCGATTGTCGCCGCTTGAAGCACCAACTGAACTGCTTCCGGGATCAGCATAAAGTATCGTCGGATCTCCGGGTGTGTAACAGTTACGGGGCCGCCAGCCCTGATTTGCTCCTGGAAGCGCAGCAACATACTGCCACTGCTGCCAAGAACATTGCCAAACCGCACAAGTAGAAAGCGAGTCCGGCTCGTCCTTGCGATATCCTGAACAATGAGTTCTGCCACACGCTTGGTAGCTCCCATGACACTCGATGGGTTCACCGCCTTGTCGGTCGAAATATGGACGAATTGTTCGACTCCATACAGACTCGCGGCTTCAGCGGTGATCCGTGTGCCGATGCAGTTGTTCTTTACGGCCTCTAAGGGATTTAGCTCCACGAGAGGGACATGCTTATGCGCGGCCGCATGGAACAAGATCTGCGGTTTATACTGCTCCAGCACAGCACAGAGACGCTGGGCGTCAGTGACATCCCCAATCAAAGGGACGATGGGAAACGCAAACTTTCGATCATCTAATTCTTTATGGATATTGTACAGACTATTTTCATGGCGTTCATAGAGGAGGAGTATCTTGGGATCAAACAAGGTGATTTGTCGAGCCAACTCCGAGCCGATCGATCCACCAGCTCCAGTGATTAAGACGCTCTTCCCTTTTACCATCTGTCTTGTCGCTTCACGGTCTAGATCTATGGGCGCACGCGACAAAAGGTCTGGAATAGATACATTGCGCATCTGGCTAACTGTGCTTTGGTCCGCGAGGAGCTCTTCTTTTGCGGGTAAAGTCTTTATTGAAATTTCATATGGTTCCAATTTGATGACAAGGTCTCGAAGGAACTCAGGTGTGGCAGTGGGCACTGCAACAACAACCACCTCGGGTCTGAGCGCTTCCACAAGTTTGGGGAGGTCTCCCACCGTACCCAGCACTCGAACTCCGTGGATCCGTTGATTGAGAAGTGCGATGTTATCGTCGACGAGACCGATGGGCTGGCAGTTAAACACACTGCGGGTCTTCATCTCTCGTACAACTCGCTCGCCTGAGTCGCCGGCGCCAACCACCAATACTTTCCGTTTCTTCTGAAAAACCCCCTTATCCCGAAAGATCCTAGAGGACAGCCTCACTCCGGCAAGAAACCCAATCAACAGGATAGCATCTATGGCAAATACGGAACGGGGATAACCAGAGATCTCCATCACCCAATGGATCCAACCATAAAATACAACGGTGCTTATTAAGACCCCCTTCAGAATATTTTGAAGATCCCAAACGCTCGTATACCTCCACAAGCCTTCGTTCAAACCAAATAAGGCAAACGCCACGCCTCTGATGGCAACCAACGCGAGGACTGTTTGCTCGAAGGTATGGAGTTCGCTCGCGGGGATCATCCCATCGTATCTCAGGGCAAAGGCAAGGTAGTTTGCCGAGATGATAAGGGCTAGGTCCAGCACGACGAAGATGGGCCTTCGCCACTTCATTATGAAGGGCGACAGGTTCGTCCAAAGGGAGGTCAAGGGTGGCTCGACGGCAGCTTTTAGGTCAGGAAGTGTAAACACCACAACTGGAACCCTGCTGATATGCAACAGCGTTTGTACAATAATGGCAAAATCAAGCCGTAAAGACATATGACGGATGTACAAGGTCGCCAACCGGAGCTTTTCCGGAAGAACTTTGAGCTGGTACTCCTCTTCAGGGTTTGAGGAACAGGAGAGGAGGGCTGCCTCGTCGATATACCTCAACGAGGCCAGGTCTGTAATCCCAGGACGAACCGTGAGCACCTCGGAAAATTGAGCGCGTAGTCGTTCAACATAACGGGGGACTTCCGGCCTTGGACCGACAAAGCTCATATCGCCTACGAGAACATTCACCAGCTGAGGCAATTCATCGAGCTTGAATTTTCGTAGAACTCGACCAACTCTTGTGATCCGAGGGTCTTGTCCGACGGTGAGAGGCGCGCAGGCACCTGAAGCATCCACTGCCATAGTCCTAAATTTCAAGATTGTGAACGGACGAAATCCTTGTCCTACACGGACCTGACGAAAGATCGCCGGTCCCCGCGAGTCCAGCTTGATCAAGATGGCGATGATTGCGAGGAGCGGCGCTGTGAGAGCCAGCCCTAGCGCGGCTATGCAGACATCAAATGAACGCTTCATCACCGTCGGTTTCTCCTGACAAGATCACGAACCGTCTCAATCACACGATTGACCTCATCTTCAGTCATCTTCGAGTACAACGGCAACGAAACAATTCGTTGGAACGCTGTGCTAGCAACCGGAAAATCGTCTGGTCGATACCCTCCTCTGTCTCGATGATAGGGATGCAAATGGAGGGGAATAAAATGTACGCTACATCCGACGCCGGCTTGCTGCAGTTGATGGATGAATTCATCCCGACCGATCCGTAAACGATCTATGTCTAGCTGGATGACGTACAGATGCCATGCATGCTGGACATAGGACGCTGTTGTAGGACACATGACCTCGGGGAGATCTTGGAACCCCTCATGATAGAGAGCGGTAATCCGTTCACGCCCTTTCCAGAACCGTTCACACTTCTTCAATTGGGCCAACCCAAGCGCCGCAGCAATATCAGTCAGATTGTACTTAAACCCTGGTGAGAGTATTTCGTAATACCAAGAGCCCTGAGCGGAGTACCGATTCCACGCATCCCGACTGAGACCATGCAAGCTCATCATCCGCATGCGAGCGGCCCACTCCGCATTGTTCGTGGTAACCATTCCGCCTTCGCCAGTCGTGATATTCTTCGTCGCATAGAATGAAAAACAGGTGGCGTCCGAGATCCCTCCGATCATCTTGCCGTGATATCGCGCGGGCAAGGCGTGCGCCGCATCTTCTATCACATGTAGGTTATGCTCTTTTGCTATCGCGTGAATCGGCTTGAGATCGCACGGGTGACCGGCAAAATGGACGGGGATAATTGCTCTCGTTTTATCTGTGATGGCCTCTTGGATACGATCGGTGTTCAGATTCAGTGTATCTTGTGCGCAATCAATCAGAACTGGTCGGGCCTTGAAGTAGGTGACGACCTCGGCCGTTGCGGCAAAGGTCATCGTCGGAACCAGCACTTCATCCCCCTCGCTCACACCGGCAGCTTCAAGAGCAAGATGAAGAGCGGCCGTACAGGAATTCACTGCAATGGCATGTTCCGCACCCACCATTGCGGCAAATTCCCGCTCAAATTCCCGCACCTTGGGTCCCGTAGTCAACCAACCTGAGCGGAGAACCTCTACCACTTCGGATACCTCTTCTTCCCCGACATCAGACCTATGAAAAGGCAAGAAATCTTTCATGCGCAGATCTCCTTCAAGTGGTATAGGACCTTGGGCACACAAGTTCTACACTTTCCCACAACCAGGGAAAATCACAACCCATCTTTGGATGGGGACTACGATGCCACAGGCGCCCATGACACGCCTTTCAGCGAGCCGCGACGAGTCCGAATTTATATATAACAGTAGACGACGTAAGGCTATCGGGAACCGATGAAATTAGAACTTTATAATACTTTTTAAGTAGATTACCAGAAGTGCATGGCTAAACCAATCTACCAAACGTACTCATCAAATAATCTGGGTATGTAAGCTCCCCCACCAGGGTCTTCAGCCGGGCATTCTGCTGTGGAGCGTGCTTCCGTCTGCCGGGCGACCTCAGAGACTGTGGGTGCGTGTGAGAGCCATTGATCGCGCCATTGGCAGGGCTGCGCTTGGCTAACCCGGTATTCGGTGTAGCTCGTGGCCACCGGTTTGCCCGTGAGGCCCTCCAGC
>CAZJOQ010000172.1:0-7468 GCA_964547625.1 uncultured Nitrospira sp. | reverse complement strand
ATACTTCATAGATTCAGGGGGCTCTTCGCGATTACCGTTTGCATTATTGTGTGGGGGTGCGAGACGGTTCACGTTCAGACGCGGACGATTTTTGATGATTCCAATCGACGCGTGGCTCTCCAGGTAATGCCAGATTCTTACGGAGGAAAGGGATACCATCACCCTGTAACTATAACCGAAGGAGAGATGGCGGACCTTTTACGCGGTCTCCAGGTTGCACAAGGGAATTTTACCGTCTTCGGGACTAGCAAGAGCCAGCGTGTTTTTGCCGAGAAAGATATTGTCATTTTCGCGCCGCTCTTCGTGCAAGGGTTGCGTCAGGCAACACCGAATGAACTGGTGACGTTTTTCGAAACGACGGAACTGTCTCGAGAGTATGAAGCCACGACATCTGGCGACATGTTTGTCGTGGGAGATGCCCTTCATATCGTGCTGAGCAACCACAGGGTGAAAACACAAACCTGGAGAGATGTCGAGCAATATCAAGCCTCATACCGTAACCGTCCGCTGGAGCGAATCGAATCTCAACCTGGCCGACTTTTCCACGAATCGCACGAGGCGATAACTTCAAATGGTAATCGAGAACTTGGCCGTTTATGGGAGGGAAAGCCTTGGCAGATTGCTATTCGCCTAAAGAATTGAGAGGGATTGCACGATCAGTTCCTTCGAATTAAACATCCCTGCACAGCCCCCAGATCTACGTTTTGCGCCGTTATTATGGAGCCGCCTTCAGAAGCTCCACCTTACTCGTTACTCGACGCCTCCTTCAGACACCCCTTCAGAGATATGTCGTTGGGTTTCGCCCTCCCTTCACGTCCATGAGGTTTTATGAAGAGACTTTCACTCTCGCACTCCTCAGCATGTCCAGCATTTAGAACGAAATGTCCCATTGGAGACGCACCCGCTCTTCGGCCCGATCCTGTGCCCGAAGTGGATCGGCCACAGAGAGACGTGCTACTTCGAGCGAGAGTTTGTTGGCATGGCCACTCAAGAACCAGTTCACCACGCCAGCCCACTCTTGCTGGATATCGTTGCTCTGGCTCACATTTGGATCGACAAACGCATAGCGCCCAGCCAATTCCAGCTCCTTTGGGATAGCCTGCACAAAGTAGTGCGGGAATAATCCGAGCGCGGTAAAACTTCCCATAAGATTAGTTTTCCTGCCAACATCGCTTACGTTCAGGGTCGTATCGACAATTTGCTTCCAGTGATATTCATGCGTCAGCGAAACGCCGTGCCATCTGAAGCGAAACTCCGCCAGCATCTGATCCAACCGATATTGTCCAGCACTTGCCGTCGCCGGACTCACAAATCCACGAAGCGCGCGACAACTGTTTGCATCAGTTTCGAATGCGGTACATTGGCTGATGTTCGTCACCGCCGCGAATGCCACGCTACCGATCGGGCTTTCGCTCATGACGAGGTCAGATTGAGACCATCCGACATCTCGGCCTAGAAAGTTCCACTGCAATCGACCGAAATACATCATGCTTTTGTCGTCGTTATCTCGCAACCCTACACCCCGCCCCGTAAAGACACCGGCATAGTATGTGAGATCATGCCAGGTGCCGGGGAAAACGCGACCGTAAAGCTGAACCCCCTGTTGCCGATCGACGTTAAAGACCTCGTTCACGATCGACCGATTAACAAATTGTTGCTGGCCTGAAGAGACTACCCGTTCGTCGTTATAGAAGACCTTGCCGCGTCCTACCCGAAGCTGAGCCCACTCAAATTTCCCAAAATTCAGATAAAAGTCACGCATCACTGGTTGACTCCAATCATACTGCATGTACCAGGTCAGCCAGGGCCAGTAGGCATGACCACCGACCTTAAATCGGGCTCTTCGAACCATAAAGGAACTCTGATCTCGATCAAGATCGGCTACTGATCGTGGATCGCTATCGAAGGGATAGGCGTAGCGCAATTGCAGGCGGTTTTGAATTTGCAAGCCAAATCTCCCGTCCTGGGTTCTGAATGTGAACCCCTTGTTTCCATACCCTACCGCGATTGGAAGGCGCTCCAGTAAACCCTTGACTTGTTCCTTCTCCTTCTCTTTTTCTTTTGATTTTGACTTTTCTTCCTCTAGCCCAAGGTGGGACAGATCCTCTTGGCTAATCACACCCTTTTCACGCAGCAAATCCCATAGGGGATGATCATCGGCCGAGGCGATGGATTGGAACAGAACAACAAGGGAAACGACTATAATAGGCAAGCACACCCGATTCATACCGACAGTCTCCTTTCTGAAATCAACCGTTAGTTGATAAGGAATGGCACCTTCCCGCCGCCCGATGATTTTCGGCGTGGCGTCTCCTGATCGACCTGCGACTCTTCGAAGCTTCTTGATTGCTTCAAGTAGACCCTGAACGGTTCGTTGACATACAGCGTGGTGCGCCTCGCGATCAGGCTCTGTGCAGAGCAGCGCAGACACGCATCGAGGGGACACAGATGATGGTATAGACATATGTAAATAACTAAATATGAATGAACCTGGATGGTCTATGTCTTCAGCCTGCATCTCTGTGAAATGTGGATGGACTAGTGCGGACAACCGATGGTCGAGGCACGCTCAACCAAATCTGGATATCGGTCATCAGCCGATCGATATGTCTGTTCCTGATAGCCTATCCCCTCATCCCGCTGACATAGGCGGCGGTCAATGGATCACGAGGCTCCTCGAAGATCTGCCTCGTTGTTCCCGTCTCAATCAATCGCCCTGCTCCGTTTTGAACCCAAAAGAATGCCGCACAGTCCGCGATACGCCGGGCCTGGGCTAGATTGTGGGTGACGATGAGGATTGTGTAGTGCCTTCGCAGGCTGACGATGAGATCCTCAACCACGCCGCTGGAAAGTGGGTCAAGAGCACTGCAGGGTTCATCCATGAGCAGCATTTCTGGGGAAAGTGCCAAGGCTCTGGCAATGCAGAGACGTTGTTGTTGACCGCCGGACAAGGCCAACGCGGGCGAGTCCAGCCGATCTTTGACCTCATCCCATAGTCCCACATCGTGCAGCACCGTCTCGATTGTCTGTGTGATCAGTTGCCGGTCCCGCAGTCCATGCTCGCGAAGGGGAAACTCAAGGTTTCTCCGAATCGACAGGGGAAAGGGGTTCGGTTTTTGGAAAATCATGCCAATACGTCGGCGAAGTTGGATTACATCCAGACCTGGCGCCAACACGTCGAGCGTCTCGATCATGATCCGCCCGGAGACACGACATCCTGCAATCAGATCGGTCAAGCGGTTCAAACAGGTGAGGAAGCTGGATTTTCCGCATCCGGACGGCCCCACCAGAGCTGTGATGCAGCCCTTGTTGATGGCCAAAGTCACCTCCTGAAACGCCGGCGTTCCACCGTAGTGCACACTGAGTTGATCGACCTTCATAAAGGCCTGGTGTTCACCACGGCCGGCCTGATCATCAGGAGGATGGTGAAGGTGCGGGGCTGTGAGAGGTTCAGCCGGCGTCATACCGTCACGATCTTTCCGTGGAGGCCATAGGTGGCCAGCCAAGATGCGGTGCCGTTGATGAGGAGCAGCATAATGACTAAGATGAGCGCCGAGGCGTAGGCATTGGCATCGCCGCCTGAGACATTCATGGACAGATCGAAGATGTGAATGGAGAGTGCGCGACCGGAATCGAGCAGCGATTCCGGCATCCGATCCACATAGCCGCTGGTGAAGATGAGGGCAGCGGTCTCCGCAATGGCTCGGCCGACCCCAAGAACCAGGCCAACCAAGAGCCCGGGCACGGCTGCCGGCAGCAAGAGATGAACGAGCGTCGTGGTACGGGACAGTCCCAGTGCGGCCGCAGAAAGCCGATAATCGGCCGGCACAGCGCGAAACCCTTCCTCCGTGGACCGGATCAAAATCGGCAGCACCATGCAGGCCAGGGTCAGTCCGCCGGACAGGATCGAGAAGCCGAGTCCCAGTGTTTTGCAAAAGAAGGCATTGCCGAACAGGCCAAAGACAATCGACGGTACACCGGCCAAAACATCGAGACTCCGACGGGTCATTCGCCCGAACAGGCTCTGGTCCGAGGTAAATTCGGCAAGGAGGACGGCGGTGCCGACTCCGATGGGGAGGGATACGGCGAGGCAGACGCCCAGAATCAGGAAAGTCGAAACCAGGATCGGGCCGATCCCGCCCCGGCGTCCGGCGCTCTCCGGGGGAGCTGTGAGAAATGCCCATGAAATTTGGCTCAATCCGTGCCGGATGAGATCTCCCAGCACCCAGCAGAACGTGGCGGTCACGAGAACCGCAGCTCCCCAGACGGAAGCCCAGGCAAGCCATTCACGGAGATTCCATGATTGACGTGGAGTCTCAATCATAGATTCTCCCACGGCTGATCCATTCTGCCGAGGCGATAAGAGCCACGATCATGGCCATTAGGACGAGTCCACTGACGAACAGCGCAGCGCGATGGTCGCCGAGTGCGTAGGCCATTTCCAGGGCGATATTGGCGGTCAGCGTCCGGACTGGGTCGAAGAGGCTGGAAGGCGTCTGAACCACATTCCCACAGACCATCAAGATCGCCATTGTCTCGCCGATGGCACGGCCGGTTCCCAGGATCACGCCGGTGAACAACCCCGACTTGGCCGCCGGAAGCACAACACCGCGGATCGTCGCCCATCGGGGAAGCCCCAATGCGGTGGCCCCACGGACATATTGCGGTGGAACGCTGGCAAGGCTCGCATCCGCCGTCAACGCGATGGTCGGGAGAATCATCGCCGTGAGGATCAAAATTCCCGCTAAGAGACTGGGGCCGGGTGGGTGAAGTTCTCCTATCAGCGGAACCAGCACGACGAGCCCCCAGAATCCATAAACCACGGAGGGAATGCCCGCGAGCAACTCGATCAAGCGACGGTAGAGTCCGGCCAGGGCCGGCGGCGCATAGTAATGGCAGAAGACCGCCGACAGAATTCCCAACGGCGTCGCGATCAGCACGGAGCCGGCCATCGCGAACATCGTCCCCCACAACATCGGCGTGAGGTTGTACAAGCCTTCAACGGGGTGCCAGGAGAAATCGGTAAAGAACCGGATGAGACCGATGTGCTGGAGCGCAGGGAACGCCTCCAGGATCAGAAAGATCATGATGAACAGGACGATTGAGCCGGCAATGGCGGCGAAGCCACGCAAGAGCCAGCACAGGAGATCGTCAATTGACCAGCGGGACAAAGTATTGCTGTGTGATGATGTCATGGACAGCTTTGGACCGTGCGAAATCTATAAAGGCCTTGGCCAATCCGACCGGTGGAGTGCGGGTGACGATGTGTAACGGACGGGAAAGAGGAAACGTTCCATCCCGCACCGTTTCAGTGGAAGCAGCGATTCCTCCGACCGGAAGCACCTTGATCGGCACCCCTTGCGATTCATCATATTCGGCGGTTCCGATGGAGACGTACCCGATCGCGTTGCGATTGCCGGCTACGGTCTTCACGCCTTGTTCGTTGTCACCGATCACCACATGAGCGTTGATGTCCGTATTCCTCAGCTTGAAGTAGTGGAGGAACACCTCCAGTGTCGACCGGCCTTCCGCTTTATTCACGACGGTGATCGGCGCATCCTTCCCACCGACGTCTTTCCAATTAATGATCTTGCCCTTGTAGATTGCAATCACCTGCTCATCGGTAAGGGTTCGAACAAGATTCTCTTTGTGCAGAATGACTCCGACACCGTCGCGTGCCACCGGAAACGCATGCAGGTCTTTTTCCTCATCTTTCATCGCGCGCGAGACCATGCCGATGTCGGCGAGCCCCTGGCGTGCATCGGCGACTCCCCGCGATGAGCCGCCGGTCTGCACATCGACCCGCACACCGGGATGCAAAGATTCAAACCGTTTTCCAATCTCAGAAACGATAGGGGCCATGGTGCTCGACCCGCTGATCATGAGTTTTCCTGTCAGTTGTTCGGCGGCCGCTATCGGCAGCAGGGCAGCTATCCCGTACAGGGCCAGGAACAGCAGGTGCTTGGGAGCGATCAGGTATAGTAATGGCCTCATATAGATAGCTCAATATGAGATTCGCGCGAACTCACTCATGCGACGGATCCGCCACAGGACGAGCCGGAGCCTGCCGTGCAGCCGTAGCAATGATTGCGTGTGACGATCCGGCGATGGTGAAGCTGAGTCGGGTCGAAGTCACGGATATGAGCCGGCGCGCTATGGTCGACCGGCAGGTCGAGCATCTGGTTGAAATCGCAATCGTACAGTCTCCCATCCCAACCCACGGATAATGTGTACCGACACATCACGCCGGCGGCGGCAGCGGGATTAAAGGCATTGGCCAAGCGCGTCATATACTGATCATAGTTGCCGCTTTCGATCAGGAACTCCAGGAACCGACTGATCGGCAGATTGGTGATCGTGTAGAGCCGGTTAAACTCAATGCCGTGCTTGGTGCGCAATTCTTTCTTGAACTGCGCTTCGATGGCTTCTTGTTTGGGCGGCAAGAATGCGCCGACGGGATTGTAGACCAAGTTCAAGACCAAGCCGCTGTCAGATCTTCCATAGCCGAGTTGGTTGAGGAGGCGGAGCGCCTCGATCGATTTCTCAAAGATGCCGTCACCACGCTGTGCGTCGGTCTGGCCGGCCTGATACGAAGGGAGCGACGCGATGATCTCGACTCGATGGGTCGCGAGGAATTCTGCGAGGTCGGCCTGCGAGGGAAGTAGCAACACGGACAAGTTGCAACGATCCATCACATGGCGGCCCAGTTCTCGCGCCCGTTCAACCAGCCAACGAAAATTGGGGTTCAATTCGGGCGCGCCACCGGTGATGTCGACGGTCGGAATACCGGTCTTAGCCAGAGCCGTGACGCACTGTTCCGCCGTTTCCCGTGACATGATCTCCGTGCGATCGGGGCCGGCATCGACATGGCAATGGCGGCAGGTCTGATTACAGAGTTTGCCGACATTAATTTGGAATACCGTGATTCCCGTGGCGTACAGGGGATGCAAGCCGACTCGATCTAGTTGTGTCTCAAAGGGGGGATGGGAGCCGGATTGTTCCAATACTTTGAGTTGCTCGGAGGAGGAGGCAAGGAGGTTTTGTCGTCCCAGCAAGGTCAACGGCATGGCTGTGCTCACACCTCCATCGGCAACATCGGATGCACTTGTCACGAATGAATCATATGCAACGCGCGAGACTTGGCCGTCGCCAACACCCACTCCGGAAACCGCAGTTCACAGCATCCGAAGTTGAGGGCCTTCCCCTGTCGATTGGCCAACACCCGCCGTACGATCGGTGCGATTCGATAGCAGACCTGCTTCCCCTCCCGTTTGCCTTCCACCACACCGGAATCCCGCAGAATGCGGAGGTGGTGCGACACGTGCGGTTGAGGGAAGCCCAATTCGCGTACCAGGTCCGTCACACATTTCTCTTCGGCCAGCAGCGATTCCAGGATCCGCAGCCTGGTTTCATCGGCCAGGGCTTTCAGCACCGACGCGCATTCGCGTGGGCTCAGGACATCGTCCTC
>CAZJOQ010000171.1:0-7501 GCA_964547625.1 uncultured Nitrospira sp. | reverse complement strand
AGAGCCAACGAGAGTACATTCTGCGCGAACAGCTGAAAGCCATCCAGCAAGAGTTGGGCGAAGGCGAGGACGACGAGAACGAAGTGTCTCGCCTGAAGAAGCAAATCAACGAGGCAGATTTGCCTGATCATATTCGCAAGGAAGTGGAGCGCGAAGTGACCAGGTTAGGCAAGGTGCCGCCGACATCGCCGGATCATCAGGTTCTTCGGACGTACCTGGAGCTGGTCCTCGAACTTCCTTGGAAGAAAGCGTCTGAAGAACATCTCAATCTCTCCACCGTACGGCAGGTGCTTGAAGAGGATCATTACGGCATCAAAGAGGTGAAAGAACGAATCGTCGAACACTTGGCAGTCTTGAAGCTGAACCCAAGAGCGAAGGCCCCGATTCTTTGTCTTGTCGGTCCTCCCGGCGTCGGCAAGACGAGCCTGGGGCAGTCGATTGCGAGGGCGATGGGCCGGACCTTCGAACGATTGAGCCTCGGCGGGGTCCACGATGAAGCCGAGCTGCGCGGCCATCGACGCACCTATGTCGGCTCATTACCAGGCCGCATCATCCAGGCGATCCGCCGTGCCGGGGTGAATAACCCGGTCTTGATGCTCGACGAAGTCGACAAGATGGGACGCGATTTCCGAGGGGATCCGGCAGCGGCGCTGTTAGAGATTCTTGATCCAGCGCAGAATCACACATTCCGTGACCATTATCTGGATCTCCCGTTCGATCTATCGAAGGTCTTCTTCATCACCACGGCCAATACCCTCGACACCATCAGCCAGCCGTTGTTGGATCGGATGGAGGTCATCCGCCTTCAAGGTTACAGTGAGCGAGAAAAGGCAGAAATTGCCCGTCGCTACCTGTGGCCGAGACGGCTCAAAGAGGCAGGCATCGTGGATAGCGAAGTCATGCTCACGGACGAGGTCCTGAATCTTGTCATCTCGCGCTATACCCGTGAAGCCGGTGTGCGCCAACTCGAGCAGATGTTGGGACGATTGACCAGAAAAGTAGCCTTGACTTTCGCCGACCTCCATGAAGACCAGGCACGACAGCCGGTCAGCATTCAGGCCGACATACTCGGTGAGTGGTTGGGCTCCGAACGGTTTATGCCGGAGGAGGCCCGGAAGACTCTGCCTCCCGGCGTCGCCACCGGTCTTGCTTGGACCCCGACTGGTGGAGATGTGCTCTATATAGAAACTACTCTACTCCCCGGTAGCCATGAGCTGACCCTGACGGGACAGCTCGGCGATGTCATGCAGGAGTCCGCGCGAGCAGCCAGGAGCTATCTCTGGTCGCATGCCGAAAGTATGGGTTTGGACATTTCGCGTTTTAAACGGAACGGAGTCCATATCCACGTACCCTCCGGAGCCATTCCGAAAGATGGTCCATCGGCTGGAATCACGATGGCCACCGCTCTGGCCTCCGCCTATGAGGGGAAGGCCGTACGGAGCGACACAGCCATGACGGGTGAAATCAGCCTGAGCGGGCTCGTGTTGCCGGTGGGCGGCATTAAAGAAAAAGTGCTGGCGGCCCATCGCGCGGGAATCAAGCGGATCATCCTGCCGAAAGCCAACGAGAAGGATCTCAAGGATGTCCCGCAGGAAGTGCGTGACGAGCTGACCTTCATCCTCGCTGAACGGGTTGAAGAGGTATTGCCGGCGGCTTTCAATCCGGATTCGCCCGACGCGTCATCCGGCAGTGGCAGCGAACCTGTAACGGCTTCCAGCACCGACAAGGAGGATGCCTAAGATTCATCATAGAAGGCACGAACGATCTGCATCGTGTTGAACAGCAAGGCATGCCGTCGCGTATAGACGGCATGCCCGTAGTAATGGTCACGAGGATTCGTCGACCCGGTACAGTCCTTGTAATCGACGAGGAGACAGCCCCCTTCACTAGGGAAACGCACGGCGCGCCTGGCACATTCCAGCCAACGCTCGAATCCATCGTAAGACTCGACCATCTCCCACACTCTTTTGCTCGCCGCCTTGGCTGATTCCGTCCGAGGGACGGCATCAGTGCCTGCCACCGCTAGTTCTTGAACATAGTCTCCGCCCCAAGCGATCGGCAGCTCCATCGTAATCTGAGGCAGCTCCATTTTCGCCAGCCAGTTTTTGCCATCCGTCCGCAAGTTCCGGTGATTCACGAGATGCAGCAGGTTTCCAATTCCGGAAGGATCCCATCCGTAGCGAACCGGTGTGCCAAATGTCACAATGTCGAGCCCCGCGCCACTAAGAATTGATGCAGTCGTCAACAAAGATTCAACGTGTTTCACAGTAGCGGCAAGTTCCGGGTGATTGGCCTGCTCTGCATAGCCGTGCAGGATACTGAGTAGTTTTGGTCGTCCCGTGATCGGGCTTGGGCAAAGGAGATTCGACACAAGCGCCAGAACCAGTCCGGCTTGTCCATGCGCTTGGACAAGAATTCGGTGCCCCTTCCCCCGATTCTGGTGTGTGCAGAGCCTGTACAGCTCATTCAGCAACCGAACGGCGGCAAGCGCCCGCCCCAGATGGTGGTGTTCGCATGACCAGAGCAGCCTGAGGCAGGAGATGGGTTGATCCAGATTCTTGTTGATGGCTTGCTTGAACGATTGAACATAGGCCTCGGTGAAGTTGCCTGCATCGCCGACCTGTTCATCTAGAAGGTGCTTTGTCGCGTCATCATTCGAGAGTGGCGGCTTGAGTCCGCCCTGGAGCAACGGAATCCCGTTGCTTTCCTCGCGCATCGCCGCGAGCAAGGCATCGACCCCCGACACACCTCGTGAATAGCCCCGCTTGAGCCCACCCACCTCATCTAGCCGCTGCATGCCAAACACATCGGTTCCATGGAGTGAACCATGGAGAAAAACGATGCTTGCCACCCCAGCACGAGATAGGCTCGTCCCATACTGGGCCATGGCCTCGCTCCATTCCGGCGACTCTGGAGGGACGAGGTCCGTCAGATCCGCGACACGCAATCGCTCGCCGGGATTCTTCCGCGACAACTCATCATGCTGAAAATTATTCTCGACCGGCATAGGGGATTACATATCCGATGTCGGTGCGAGGCTGCAACAACACCCCTGAGAGGATTATGGAAGGCGAATCTGGCTGGATTCTTGATCTTTGGCTGGCTTCAATTGAACGCGGCTCTTCGGCATGATAGCGGTCGCCGTACAAATCTTATTTTCTTCATCGAGTCGGCGGTCGACAATCTTCACGTCTTGCAAGTATTCCTGAACAATTTCCTCGCGAGTCGATTCGATATCCTGCTCGCTTTCGCGCCCCGAGCGTTCACGGACCCGGTCGACCATATGCTCCTTGACCAACACACGAATCTGCTTGGCTAAATCGGTCCTGGCTGAAAGCTCCGACACACGCTGGCACACCACCTTGCCTTTGGCGAGATCGCCCTGTCCCTTGCCAACCCAGTATTGATCGGCGGAATACGTACTGTAATCGACTTCACCTGCCTCTGCCGCAAAAACCATTCCTCCGACGATCCAGAGAGCACCAAGAACGGCGATGGGTTCAACTTTATTCACCAATGCGTTTCTCCACGAACTCAACGACTTTCCGCGATGCCCTCAAGGACGATCCTCACCTGTACTGAGAGCGTGGCTGTTGTGACCGAGGACTACCATGAATGATTTCATTGAATGGACGAGGCGCGCCCGACGTACCGGGAGGCGGAACCAGCTCATGACTCGGCATCCGACCAGGCCTACTCCCAGGCCTCGGTGGTTGAGGTGGACCCTGGGGTTGCCTGCTGGTGATGATCTGTTGCGCAATGGCGACGTGGGGGTTGGCTGGAGAGAGGCCGCTGGCACTATTCAACAGACCTTGAGAAATGCCCTCCGGCGAGACCAGGATCCAATTTGTCCAGGCTTGCGACACCATGGCGTTCGATTGTACACGATTGAGGATTTCCTTCCGCTTTTGCGCAGCCTGCTGAACTTGGTCCGGTGTCGACGCGCTGCCTAATGTTTGATTTACGGCGTTCAGCTCTTCTTGAAGCTGTTCATTCTCCTGCTTCATGGCAACCAACTGGGCACGGGCATCTTCGTTCTCACGAAGCGCCGTGATCGCTTGCGCCACTTCGTCCGTATCCATCTGCGCCAGAAGATCCGCTTTTATCACCACGACATCGCCATCGAGGGTTGTGGAGGTCTGCTGGTTGAGCACTATCACCAATCCAGCCGTATAGGTGCGGATCTCATCTTTCGTCAGATCCATATCACTGACGACGGTGACGCTTTCTAGGTATGTTGCGACTTGCTCAAGCGCGTTCCGTTTGGCTGCTTCGGTCGCGAGCCTGATCGCATCTTCACGGGTATCACGGTTCCCCATTCGATATTCGCCTTGTGCATTGACGACCCGGATGTCGGCTAGCGACGGGGTGACGGCTGAAGACATCGCCACGAGCGTGAGGCAACAAGCAAGAGAGTAAAAACTATTCCTCGGCAAGTGGTAGGGAGGGAAAGGCGGTTGATATATTCGACCGGACATCACCTACCTTTAGCTCTTTAAAATTAAGAAGAACTCAGTCAAAAGAGGTAGCGGGAACCATCGCCTTTCAGCTTAGCACCCGGGACGTAGTCTGGCCAGCGTTCGGCTAAAGCGCTGCCCCACCTTGCCTTCCTGAAAATTTGCATGTTAGGGTACCGATTAACTTACCTAGTACTATGAGGATTATTTTTTGGTATGTTACCTCCTGCTCGGTGTTTTTCGTTGATCATTCTTGGATTACTGGCCCTATTGCTTGAAATCGGGATCCCAACCCGCCTCAATGCAGCCACCCCAGCCGGCAAGGAAGCTTCTCCTTCTGTCTCTCAGGCAGAACATGTCATCCTTTTCGTTCTGGAGGGATTTAGCTACGATTCGCTCAAAGGCGCCGCGATGCCGGTCCTGAAGAACCTGATCAAGGAAGGGTCGGTCACCTGGACCGCAGGCGGAGTCAAACCAGCCCTGCGACTGCCTACAATGGCCTCACTGATTACCGGCATGCCTGTAGAGAAACATGGGATCACCTGGAACACCTTTGAATTCAGCCGAGGCTACCCGCGCCCACCCAGTCTCTTCGATTATCTGGATTTGAGCGGAGGCCGTGATAGTGCCATCTTTTTCATGGAAGAGTCCCTCTATCAGCTGGCTAAGCCCACTCCCTATACCGACTATCAACTCTGCGGAGCGTTGCGGCCCGAGTGCGGCCCCCAAAAACTCGTCGCTTACATCCAGCAGTATTTCCAGAAGGCCACCAGTGGGCATGGCTACGGCCACGCGGTGCTCTCATTGCCCCATTTGTTGGTGGTTCATCTTCCAGAGACAGGTAGAGCCGGTGTCGCGCACGGATGGAATTCAAAGGAGTATCGAGAGGCCTTACAAACCGTCGACGCCTCGATACAGTCCGTTCTTGATCTATTCAAGTACCACAAGCTCTTAGACCGCACCACTGTCCTCATCACGGCTCTCAGCGGGAAGGGAATCGACCCTGGCGCTGAGACCCCAATGGTCGACGCACCCGTCGTTCCTTGGATCGTCTCAGGCGCCGGAATCAAGCGCGGCCAAACTATCCATCAACCGGTGTCCATTATCGACACCGGAGCCACGGTGATGCGAATTCTCAGGCTCGAGACTCACACCGAATGGGACAGTACGGTCGTGGAAGAAATTTTTCAAACCAACGCGGCAACTAAGCGCCCCGCACCGCGCGCGAAGAAGCATTAACGGCCCATGCACGACGACATTGTGATACGACGGCGACTCCTCGCATTTGGGTGGGCACTGGCTGGCTTGCTGACGATTGTTTCTTCCCAATGGAGCTTTGCCGAAGAGCCGCCTGCTCATCTCAAAGAACACCCAATTACTATTGATGCCACGAAGTTGGTGCCCACGTCATGGTGGCAAGTACCGGGTATCACCCCTTCCATCTGGAATTCCGACCCCGAATCGCTCGATGCTCCCAAGACATCCGAACTTCGCGAATTGCAGTTGCGTCCGGGCAAGTACAAGTTCATCAGCTTCACCTTCGACTTTCCCTTTACCGTCAATCTGAACGGCATGGTCGATTTCTCAGCATCATTGGATCAGTGTGTGGGCGGCCGTGGGACCCAAACCCTGGTCGTGTCATGCAAACGGATGTACCCTCACGGCGGACAGCGCGACCCCTACTACGAGCAGCAACCGAATAATGGCTGACGCACTGGAAGACCTTTTAGAAGCGCTTGAAGACGTGGACGATGCCACCCGTGAGGAGACGGCAAAGACCCTCGCGGATTTGGGCGACCCTGCTACTTTGGATCCGCTGATCGGCGCATGCAGCGACGACTTCTGGTCCGTTCGGGCTTACGCCGGCTGCGGTGTGGCGAAAATCGGCGGACCGAAAGCGCTTGAAGCCCTGATCGGTCTGTTCAACGATCCCATCATGGAAGTTCGCAATCAAGCCGTGGACGCCACGGCGCGAATGGGGCCGGAGGTGCTCGATCGACTGATTGCCGGTCTGAAGGACGAGCGGTGGCGCGTGCGCGAACATGCCGCGAAAGCCGCCGGCAAGATAGGGGACACACGAGCGGTCGATGCATTGATCCTTGCCTGTCGCGATCGGGACGGAGCAGTCAAGAGTGCCGCTGCCGAAGCACTGGGCAGAATTGCCGATCCGAAAGCCGTTCCGGCCCTGATCAAACTGTTTCGAGACTCTTCGAAGATTGTGCGTGAAACAGCGGGGACCGCACTGGTCTATATCGGACATCCGTCGGTGGATCCGTTGATCGAAAGTTTGAAGGACAAGGACTTCGTGGTCCGATGTCACGCCGCCCGCGCGCTGGGCGGAATGACGACGGACTATCAAATCGGCAAAACCTGGGTTCGAGACGCAAAGGTGGTGGACGCACTAATTGCCGCCCTCAAAGATTCGGACCGGGCTGTTCGCGAAGACGCGACTATCGCGCTCGGCATGATCGGCGACGCTCGGGCCATTGACGCGCTCATAGAAGCGATGAAAGACGGAGCCGTGAAGCGACATGCCATTGCCTCCCTCGGCATGATCGGAGATCCACGCGCGCTGTCGGCCGTGTTGGATGCCCTGAAGGGAAAAGGGATCAAGCAAGAAGGCTCGCCGACACCTGGGTGCATCGTCAGTGAAGATGCGTTCATCAAGGAGGCGGCGGCGACTGCCCTTGGACAATTTCGCGACCCTCGCGTCATCCCGGACTTGATCATGTTACTGAAGGATGGCGTGTTGCGTGAAAAGGCGGCGTCCGCGCTGACGATTATCGGCGATGCAGCCATCGAACCTCTGATCGCCTTCCTCTACGATCCCAAAGCTTCCGAAGTCGAGGCCGAAAAAGAGCGCGTGCTTTCTTACGCCTCTGTACGGCTGACAGCAAAAGATGCCTTGAAGCAGATAACCCTAGAAACCTTAGAAAAGCTTGGATGGATGCCTTCCGATGAAGCGGTGGAAATCAGTTCGAGCCAAGCCGACAATCTGCGCATCGATCGGCCACTCGGTCAAACCGGACGGTTTGGCCCGTCCG
>CAZJOQ010000170.1:0-7502 GCA_964547625.1 uncultured Nitrospira sp. | reverse complement strand
GACATCACTCGACAAGTGGAAGAATGCGGTCGGCCACGGCCTGCACGACGCCTTCCTTATCGGTCACTGTTTTTAGTCCTTTGAAGCTCAGATAGTATCCTCCGTGACTCGGCGCTTGGATCGTCGCACTGACTTCGATGCGATCGCCATCTTCGATGTCGGGGTCTCGGACCAGAGGTCTACCACAAATGCCCAATACGGCCACCGGGATTGTCGCCTCGTCTTCTTCCAAGCGGAACAGGTATGCGCCGTAACAGTGATCACCATTGGGAACCGTGTAGGGGGCAATCGGCTGCACATCTCGCGCCGTGCCGTACATGGTGATGTGCCGGAGATGGTAGGTGGGCGCTTGTTCGAGTATCTGCTGGATGCTAAGCCGTTCTTCCGCCCACACAAGCGGCGGGGTGCCGGTTCCCGCAAGGGTAAGCAGGATACCTGTGAGCGGAGCGACGAGCAGTCTCCTGGTCGGCATATAAGCACATTCTATCATTCTCTTTGTATGGGCCCCTAGTCACTTTCTCTTCCCATGCATGGCCGCTATAATCCTCCGTCTTTTAGTGGCGAGGGGGTACGCGTATGAACAATGAGCGGCATCTTCAGAAGTTCATCATTGAGTCACGATCGAAATTTGAGGATCTCTTGGGACAGATGGTGGAAGTGCCGTCGATCAGTATGGACCCATCCCGAAAAGACGATATCCGACGCATGGCGGATATGGCGGCGCAGTGTTTGAGAGGGATGGGCGCCCAGGCCCAAGTCGTCGAGACCGGTGGGTATCCCCTCGTCTCTGGTGGTTGGACAATAGGTGCCGGGTATCCGACCGTGACAATTTATAACCACCTGGATGTGCAACCCGCGCAAGAGGCTGAATGGAAGCACCCTCCATTCGCATTTGGGAATAGCCACGGCATCTATCAGGGTCGAGGCGCCACCGACGACAAGGGGCCGGCCCTGACGGCTTTGTTCGGTGCTCGATACGCCATTGAGCAAAGTGTGCCGATCAATATCCGTTTTCTGTGGGAACTGGAAGAAGAGATCGGAAGCCCTCATTTTATTGCGGGGCTTCGAGACCGTAGCGCTGTTCCACGACCGGACTCGGTGATCGTCTCGGACACGATCTGGATTTCTAAGGGACGACCTGCCGTGCCATCCGGCTTGCGGGGGTTGCTCGGTGCACGGCTGACACTCCGAACCGGAGAGAAAGATGCGCATTCGGGCGTGACCGGCGGGGCTGCCAGGAACCCACTGGCCGAATTGATGGAAGTTGCGAACGCGTGTCTTGATGCCAGGACCGGTCACGTGAAGATTCCGGGCTTTTATGATGATGTAGTCGAGCCCACCCAAGACGAGATCAAGAGTTTCCTCAAGTCCGGTTTCCAGGTTAAGCATTTCAAGCATGCCTATGGGTTTCGGTCTCTTCGGGTGCAACATCCGGTTGATGTCATGCGTCGGATCTGGGCATCTCCAACCTTTGAAATTCATGGCCTAACGGGAGGTTATCAAGGACAAGGCATCAAGACGGTGGTGCCCGGTCATGCCGAGCTCAAGGTCAGCATGCGGCTTGTTCCAAACCAAATCCCCGAGCGGATATTTACTCGATTGAAACAGCATGTCGCCACGGTGAATCCAAATGTGAAGGTAGAGCGGGAAGGCATGCTTCACCCGTTTAGAGGCCGAATTACCGGCCCCTATGTGGAGTGTGTGAAGCGGGCGATCAAGGCCGGGTTCGGTAAGGAGCCGGCCTTTGTGCGAGAAGGAGGATCGATCGGCGCGGTCGTGACCATGCAGAATATGTGGAAGGTTCCGATTCTCTTCATGGGATTGAGCTTGCCGGAACACGGGTATCACGCGCCCAACGAATACTATGATTGGGGCCAAGCCTCAGGCGGAATAAAGGCCTTTGCTCGGTACTTCTCGGAACTGGCAAGAATGGGGAAAAAAGAACACCGATGACGGGTATCAGCCTACATGCTCACCGAGAGGCAGTTCTTGAACAGTACTTCGCAAAAATTGGTTGACCGTGCCATTTATCCAACAACTTCTGTTTTCAACACCTCATTCGCAAACAAGAAGCAGATCGTAAGTGATTGTAAATTCATACGATGTTCATTTATGAGCATTTAGATATGGGCATAGATGTTGCTGGTTGAATCATCAGAAACATTAGGAGTCATGCTGTATAAAGTTGATTGTGGGTAGATTCTTGAGTATCCTGGCCTTCTCATGGAGGCTGAACCGATCAAGGTGGTTGTTGTTATGGTCACCACAGCAAACCAAGATGATGCGGCTACGATTGCTGACCACGTGGTGAAGTCTCGCCTAGCGGCGTGCGCATCAACTATTCCCATGGTGCGTTCGACGTATTGGTGGGAGGGCAAGATCATGACTGATCAAGAATCGCTCGTGTTGATCAAGACGACTTCCGATAAATATCTGGCTCTACAGGAAACAATACAGCGCCTTCATTCGTACAAGATCCCGGAAATTATAGCGATTCCGTTAATCAAAGGGCTTCCACCGTATCTTGAATGGGTGTGCCGTGAGACTTCCTAGATAATGCGGTTGAAACAGCTATACGAAAACACTATTTTTACGGTTGACCATAGGGGGCGAAAGTAGGTAATTTACTGGACCGCCTAAGAGAAGGCTTGTAAGGTGTGAGAGGGTACGGAGGGCGATAGCTATGGCTCAAACGACCAATCAAGACGGCGATTCCTATACGATTGTAATCTTTAGGGGGTCCACTGCAAAGCCCCTTCGCTTCAGCTTTTCGAGAAAACTCCTCCGTCGTTTGCTGGTCTGTGTTGGGCTGGTGGTGCTGGCCGACCTCCTTGTCGTATCCCACTATGTTGTGAGAACAGGAGAAGTCTGGGAGTTGGCCTCGTTCCGCAGCGAGGCAATGAGTGCACGGGAGCAGACTGCGGCTTTCTCCACTGCTATTGATGATTTGAAGAAACGCATTGGAGCTATGAATGAGGTCAATCAAAGACTCCGGGTCATGCTGGGTATAGAGATCCCGAAGTCCGGCGACATGGTGAATGGCCGTGGCGGGGAGGAGTTACCCCTTCCTGAAGAAGGCACCACGTCTACTGAAAATGGAAGCAGCGTGGTGGGCCGAAATTCCAGCAGCGCTAAGGAGGGAAGGGGAGAGGCTAGCCAACACTTGGCCGTTGGCACAGGCATGTCCAAGAATAGTGCTGATGAGGTCGTTGCGGTTAAGGAAGGCCTAGACTGGCTTGAGAGAGCGGCAACTTCACAAGAACGTCTCCTGAGCGAGTTGTCGGAGGCAGCCGCGCAGCGCTCGACCCGATGGGCCTCAACGCCTTCTATTTGGCCGGTCAAAGGTTGGGTGACGTCTGGGTTTGGTCCTCGAATGTCTCCGTTCACTGAAAAGCCAGCTTGGCATGATGGATTGGACATCGGGGCTGCGCCAAACACTCCGGTTCGTGCTCCAGCCCAGGGGCGGATTACATCGACCGGATATGATCCTAAGCTTGGGAATATGGTCCGTGTAGACCACGGGTACGGGGTCGAAACAGTTTATGGGCATCTCGCAAAGGCCTTGGTGAAGGAAGGCCAGAGGGTTGATCGTGGAGATGTCATCGCGCTTGTCGGAAGCTCCGGGTTGGCCACTGGTCCTCACCTGCACTATATGGTTAAAGTAAACGGCCAAGCTCTTGACCCGACCAAATATATCCTGGAATAAGTAGATTAGGCTTCCTTGAATAGACCGAGCCAGACCGGCGGTTCCTTTAAGATCATACTGTGCCTCGAAAAGTAGCTCACCCATTGACTACCCCAATTAAGTGGACTACGAAGATAGCCCCTTGACCGACCTCGAGATCGCGCAATCCATTAAGTCCCTTCCCATCATCAACATCGGTTCTCAGCTCGGAATTCGTGCCGAGGAGCTCACGCCCTATGGTAGAGATAAGGCAAAAGTTTCACTAAAGACCTTAGATCGGCTTAGAGATGCGCCAACAGGGCGATATATCCTAGTCACTGCTGTCACCCCCACACCGTTAGGAGAAGGAAAGACCACGACATCGATCGGTCTTGCGATGGGTCTTTCCCGGTTAGGACATCGAACCGCGCTTACCTTAAGACAGCCTTCATTGGGTCCGGTCTTTGGCATGAAAGGGGGAGGGACCGGCGGGGGGTATGCCCAAGTTGTTCCAATGGAAGATATCAATCTTCATCTGACGGGGGATGCCCACGCGGTAGCTGCCAGCCATAATCTCCTCTCAGCGTTCCTTGACAACCATCTATTCCATGGAAATGCACTCTCGATCGATCCGGAGCAAGTGACGTGGCCCCGAACGCTAAGTATGAATGATCGAGCCCTTCGGGAGATCATACTTGGGGAAGGCACAGGCGGGCGCCGAGGGCAGTTCGTCATCACCGAGGCTTCAGAGGTTATGGCCGTGCTGGCGCTGGCGAGGGATCCTTTCGAACTGCAAGCCCGGCTCGGCCGAATACTCGTGGGATTCACGAAGTCTGGTAAGCCAGTCACGGCTGATCAACTTCACTGCGTAGGGGCGATGGCTGCTCTTCTGAACGACGCACTTATGCCGAATCTGGTGCAAACGCTCGAAGGTACCCCTGCTTTCGTTCATACAGGACCTTTCGGCAACCTCGCGCATGGAAACTGTTCGATCGTCTCCGATTCGATCGCACTTCGGTGTGCCGATTTTGTTGTGACGGAGGCCGGCTTCGGCAGCGATCTGGGAGCCGAGAAGTTTTTTAACATCAAATGTCGTGCGTCGGGATTCACCCCGGCCGTAGCGGTGCTTGTGGCGACGTTACGTGCGCTGAAACTCCATGGTGGTGGAGGGGTTGCCAAGGCCGGGGTTGTGTTGCCATTGAGTCTAACCGGGGCAAATCAGGAAGCGTTGTCGAGGGGAATCGCCAATCTGGAGCAGCATATCGCTAATGTTCGGGCACACGGCGTGCCAGTGGTTGTTGCGGTCAATGCCTTTAAGGATGATCCTCAGGATGAATTGGAGTGGGTTCGGGAGCAGTCGCTGAAGATGGGAGCCATCGACGCTGCAGTCTCAACGCACTGGGCCGATGGGGGGAAAGGGGCCGAGCACCTAGCGACGGTGGTGGCCAAGGCCTCTGAAAAACCGGCTCATTTCAAACATCTGTATGAACTATCTTGGCCGATCAGAAAGAAGATTCAGACCATTGCCACGCATATGTATGGAGCGGAAAGTGTCAAATTCGAACCAGAGGCCGAACGTCAGATAGATACTGCCGAGGCTTTGGGGTTCGGTGGGTTACCTGTTTGCATGGCAAAAACTCCGCTGTCGCTGTCTCATGACCCCGCTCTCAGGGGGAGGCCGACTGGGTTTACGGTGCCGATCCGGGAGCTGCGTATCTTGGCGGGAGCTGGGTTTGTTACGGCTGTCTGCTCAGGAATTCAACTGATGCCGGGTTTGCCTAAAAAGCCAGCCGGTGAACGAATCGGCATTGAACCGACGAGTGGGAAAATCGTAGGACTTTCGTGAAGTGTCACCGTTGTTTCAGGTATCGGAAGAATTCTGAATCTGGACTCATGACCAAGGTCGATCCATCTTTGAACACGCTTTTATAGGCTTCCATCGAACGGGTAAACTCGAAGAACTTCGGGTCTTGCTTATAGGCATCGGCATAGATCCGAAACGCTTTGGCATCCCCACCTCCCCGAAGTTCTTGCGACTCTTTGTAGGCTTGGGCGAGGATGATCTCTCGGTCCTTTTCGGCTTCCGAGCGAATTTTTTGCGCTTCCTCCGCGCCTTCCGCACGATACTGCTTGGCCTGCCGCTCCCGCTCTGCCTGCATGCGTGCGAATACGGCTTTCTCGTTCTGCTCCGGTAAATCGGCTCGCTTGATCCGAACATCCTGAATCTCAAGACCGTAGACGGATGCCTTTTCATTGCTGCGCTCGGTCACGACCCGCATAATATCGGCCCGCGTGCTGGAGACGATTTCGAGTAGCTCATGTCGGCCCAACTCCACGCGGAGCTCGGAGTAGATGATGTCGTTCAACCGTTGGAGGGCGCCACGTTGACTTTGGAACGCTTGATAGACTTTCAGCGGATCCGTGATACGCCATTTGGCGAAGTTATCCAGCAAGAGCGTCTTCTTGTCCTGGGTAATCACATCCTGGGCACTTGAATCGTAGTCCAATAAGCGCTTCTCGAAGTACGTTACTTCCTGCACGAACGGTACTTTTAGGTACAGTCCTGGTTCGGTGATGGTCCGAACGGGTTTCCCCAGTTGCACGACGATGGCCGTCTGGATCACGTCGACCACGAAGAGGGGTGAGGCTCCGAGCACAAACAGGGCGACGGTCACGGCCAGCAGTGTGATGATTATTCCCTGCTTTGTCATGGTCTGGTCCCTCTCGGTCTAAGGGTGAGAGGCGGCTCAGGTTTTGGCTCCTCAGCTTCTTGTTGGGGAGCAGGTTTCACCACGGTCGTGGATGGAGATCGAGAGAGACGGTCGAGCGGAAGATATGGTAGCACTCGCTCACCGCCCTTGCCGTCGATGATGACCTTCTCCACATTTGGAAGGATCTCTTCCAGTGTTTCGATGTAAATGCGCTTGCTGATCACGTCCTTCGCCTGGCTGTACTCTTTTAAAGTGGCGAGGAAACGATTCGTCTCGCCCTGGGCACGATTGAGGCGCGCTTGCGCAAACCCCCTCGCCTGGTTGACCCGCTCAGCGGCTTCACCTTTTGCCCTGGGAATGATGTCGTTTCGGTACCCCTGGGCTTGGTTGATCAGCTTTTCCCGATCTTCTTTCGCGTTGGTGACATCTTTGAAGGCGGCGGCGACCGCTTCCGGAGGAACGACATCTTGCAGTTGGACGGCGGCAACCTGCACGCCGGATCGGTACTGATCGAGGATCGCTTGCAGTAACGTCATGGTGTCTGCTTGGATCACCGCTTTGCCGGTAGTCAACGCTTCGTCAATCTTGCTCTTGCCGACCACTTCCCGCATCGAGGCTTCAGCCGCCTTACCGATGGTTTCATGGATATCCGCCACATTGAAGAGAAATTCGCGGGCTTCTTTGATCTTATATTGGACGATAAACTCGATCCCGAGGATGTTCATATCGCCGGTCAGCATCAGGGCTTCCTGAGGCACCATCTGCGCACGACCCTGTTGGGTCGTGCGGAAGCCCACTTCCACACGGTAGAGTTTCTCGACCTTCGGCTGGAGGACGGTTTCCACGAAAGGGATTTTGAGGTGCGGTCCAGGCTCCACGGCGCGGACCGGCACGCCGAACCGTTTCACGACCCCCTCTTCATCGGGCGCGACGATAAACACGCTTTGCCAGACCAGCAGAACCAGCAGGCCGGCAATAAGGATATTCCGGGAGCCTCCTGAAGGTAAAAGGCCCTTCAATCCGCCGGATGGAAATATATCTTTAAGCTGAGCCTGAGCCTGCTTGAGTGCTTCCTCAAGCGGGTCAGACTTTTTGCCCCATGGATCTTTTGGGTCCCAGACCATTTT
>CAZJOQ010000169.1:0-7645 GCA_964547625.1 uncultured Nitrospira sp. | reverse complement strand
TACCCTCACCGTGCAGGCGAGCGACGGGACCCTGAGCGATACCGCCGCCATCACCGTGAACCTGAATAATGTCAATGAGACCCCGGTCGTCAACGACCAGGCCTTCGCCATCGACGAAAACGCGGCCACCGGCACGGTGGTCGGCACCGTCCTGGCCTCCGACTCCGATGCCGGGGATACGCTGAGTTATGCCATTACCGGCGGTAACACGGGCGGCGCCTTTGCCATTGACGCCGCAACGGGGCAAATCACGGTGGCCACCACCGCGATGCTGGACTTTGAAACCACCCCGGTGTTCAGCCTCACCGTGCAGGTCACCGACAGCGGAACTCCGGGACTGACGGACACGGCCACGATCACGATCACGCTGAACGATATCAATGACGCGCCGGCGATGGCGGTTAATACCGGTTCCACTGTCACGCGAGGCGGAACCGACCCCATTACGGCCGCAGAGCTCCAGGTCACCGATGTCGACAATCCCCCTGCACAATTGACCTATACTGTGACCGTCGGTCCCGTGAATGGCCAACTTGAGCTCAGTACTGCCCCTGGCGTCGCCATCACGACCTTCACGCAGGCGCAGATTGATGCCGACCAAGTTGTCTATGTGCATGATGGGTCACTGACCACCAGCGACAGCTTTACGTTCACGGTCAACGACGGAGCAGGGGGCAACATTGGAGCGACCATGTTCGGCATCACGGTCACACCCGTGAATAGCGTTCCAACTCTTGCGGTGAACGCCGGCTCGACTGTTGTTCAGGGATTGACCGATGTCATCACAGCCGGTGAGCTGCGGGTCATCGATCTGGACAATACACCGGCTCAGTTGACCTATACCGTGACAAGCGCTCCCACTAATGGTCACCTCGAACTGACGACGGCTCCAGGCGTGGCGATCACGACTTTTACGCAAGCTGACATCGATGCCGGGCGGGTGATCTTCGTCCACAGTGGCGCCGCCGTCACGAGCGACAGTTTCACGTTTACCGTCAGCGACGGCGCGGGAGGCACGATCGGCGCAACGACCTTTGCGTTCGCCGTGACGCCATTCTTCCCACCGCCTCCCGGCGGTGGAGGCAGTCCTGGTGGAGGAGGAGACAGCTCCGGAGGTTCCGACGATACCGGTTCAGGAACTAGTCCTGGATCGGGTCCAGGTGCAAGGTCGGAGGATGACGACACTGGGGTCTCGTCCACAGTTCAGCTTTCTCCAGCGCTAGCCAGCACGGAGGTGTCGGTCAAAGATATGTCTGTGGTAGGAGCGACGAAAGATCCCCTGCCGCGAGCCGTGATGGCGAACCGGATGTTTGCCAGGATGGAGCAGCCTCCTGTCGCCGTTCAGGAGGCGCCTGTGTTCCAGTCGGAGCCGCTTTCGCTTCCGGTGAAGAAGATGCTGGCCGTCGGCCACCAACTCGTCGAGCGTTTGAGCAAACTGGCCGACGATCTCGAGCGCGGCGTGCAAGAGCGTCAGGCGCAAACGCACCTGGTCGGGCGCGTCGCCTCATTTTCAGGGATGGCGCTCTCTGCGGGCTTTGTCGCATGGATTCTTCGCGGAGGCGCTCTGGTTGCAAGTTTCCTCGTCTCGATGCCGGCCTGGAGGCATTTTGATCCGTTGCCTGTCCTGGGCGGTGAGCTGCTCACACGCCGGAATCGCGATCGCAAGATGCGCGAGGACGATGAGCAGGAGAAGAAGCAGTTCCGCGGTCTGGATCGAGTCTTGAAGGCTTCGCACGAACAAGACGGCAAGAACAGACGCCCGTGAGTGGAGCGAAGGCATGTTGCGGATCACCCCAGTAGTCTGGATCAGTGTTGGGTTAGCGAGCGTCACGCTGAGCGTCATGCTGGTCGGGGATTCGTTGGTTGATCTGGTCCCCAACCGTGATCGCCAGATCTTCGACTATCGTCGCGATTTGGCGGAATCGTTGGCTGTCCAGTATTCGGCGCTGGCGGAACGAGATCAGATCGATACGATCAAACTCTCGATGGAGATGTTGGCCACGCGCAACCAGGATATTCTCTCGCTCGCCCTCTTGCTCAAAAGCGGCGAGAGTGTCGCGCAAGTCGGAAATCACGCTCAGGCCTGGGTACAGCCGCCGGGCGACGAGTCCACGTTGGAATTTCTCCAAGTGCCGATCTTTTCCGGCGATCAGCCATGGGGTGTCCTTCAAGTCTCGCTTCGTCAGAGTGACATATCCGCGGTCGAACGGTTTCTGACGGATCCCTGGGTTCGGTTCCTGACCTTTGTCTGTGTCATGGGATTTATCGGCTATTTCATGTTTATGAAGCGGACGCTGCGCCAGCTGGATCCCTCTGGGATTGTTCCCACCCGTGTAAAAGCCGCGCTTGATGCGCTGACACAGGGTGTGGTCATGATCGACACGCAAGATCTGATCGTCCTGACCAATGACGCGTTCAGCCACTCCATCGGCAAGCCCCTCAAGGCGTTGATCGGAACCGACCTCGGATCCCTTTCCTGGACGGCCGGTGATTCGGCAGGTTCGTTGATGGTTCATCCATGGACCAGAGCAATCATGGATCGGCAGCCCCAAGACAACAGCCTTCTTCTCCTGTCGCTGCCCGACGGCGAACATCGGAAATTCATCGTCAATACCGTGCCGATCATGGATGACGGATCAACGGTACGAGGCGCGCTGGTCTCCTTTCACGATGTCACCGAACTGGATCGGGCCAATTCCCAACTCAAAGAAGCGAACAGTGAGTTGGAAGCGTCACGCGCTCAGATTCTCGAGAAGAACCAGGAACTCGAGATCACAAATGCGAATTTGCACGTCGAGATGGATCAGCGAAAGAAAGCCGAGGCGGAAAAGGAGAAGCTGTATCAACAACTCATGAATGCCTCGCGGCAGGCCGGGATGGCGGATGTGGCCTCGAGCGTGCTCCATAACGTCGGCAACGTCCTCAACAGTATCAATGTGTCGACCGATACACTCTTGAAAACTCTTAAGAAGCCGATGGTGGGAGACGTGTGCCGGATCGCCTCGATGTTCCATGATCATCAGGACAATCTACAAGAATTCTTGACGGCCGACCCGAAGGGCAAACAGATCCCGTCCTATCTTGGGTTGGTGGCCGAATCCCTGAGCGGGAGCCATCAGACGATCCAAAGCGAACTCGATTCTCTGGTGAAAAAAGTGGACCACATCAAGCAAGTGATCATGTCGCAGCAGGATATCGCGCGGGCCAGCAATATCCGCGAGCCGGTATCGGCAGAGGATGTAATGGAGCAAGCCGTGACGCTGGCGCTGCCTGAGCCGGAGAAGTACGACGTCCAAGTCGTGCGGGAATACAGCTCCGTCCCCACGATCATGACGGATCGGCACCAAGTTCTGCAGGTCTTGGTCAATCTGATCACGAACGCCAAGAATGCCATGGTCGAGCACTCGGGGGGGGCGCGCCGCTTGACGTTGCGGGCCGGCGTGTTTCCCGACCGCAATCCCGTCGTTCGATTTGAAGTGAGCGATACCGGAGGCGGGATCAAGCCCGAGAATCTTCCGAAGCTGTTCGCGCAAGGGTTTACGACGAGAAAGGCCGGTCATGGGCTCGGACTCCACAGCGCCGCGATCGTCGCCAAGAATCTCGGCGGCGCGCTGCAGGCGAAGAGCGCCGGTGAAGGACAGGGGGCGACCTTCACGCTTGATCTCCCGTTGGTCTTGGCGGAGGCGGCGGCATGACGGATCACCGGCCGGCCGACAATCGACGCATTCTGATCATCGACGATAACGCCAACATCCACGAAGATTTTCGGAAAATATTGGCGCCGCCTGTCGATTCGGATTCGCTGAATCCAGCTCGCGCAGCTCTGTTCGGCGAAGCCCCGACCCTCCCGACCCAGGTGCGGTATGAACTGGATTTTGCGACTCAGGGACGTGAAGGATTCGGTTCGGCGCAGAGCGCCCATCAAACGGGCAATCCCTACGCGCTGGCCTTCGTCGATATGCGCATGCCCCCGGGATGGGACGGACTGGAGACGATCGAACACCTGTGGTACGCGGATCCCGAGATCCAAATCGTTATTTGCTCGGCCTACTCCGACCACCCATGGGAAGATGTCAGTCGTCGGCTCGGAGAAACCGACAAGCTCCTGATTCTCATGAAACCGTTCAACAGCATTGAAGTCGTGCAGTTGGCCCACTCGCTGACGAAGAAGTGGAATCTGGCTCGATCGGTCACGCAACAGATCGAACGTCTTTCCTCGGGCGTGACCCGGCGAACGACTGACTTGCGGGCCGCGAATGAGCGGTTGCAAGAGCAGGTGGTCGGCAAAATGACCGAGGCCGCTACGGATCAGTCTCACGGCGAGGGCGCCGAGTCGTTACGACAGAAGGAAGAGTTCCTGGCGATTATGAGTCACGAAATCGTCCTGCCCATGCATGAGCTTGTCGGCAAGGTCGTTCTGCTGCTCAACGGCGCCCTCAAGCCCGAGCAGCGGGAACATCTGGCGACCGTCCAGCGGTGCGCGCAAGACGTCCTATCTCTTCTCAAAGATATGCACGAGTTCATGGCGCCTCGAAAACCAGAAGCTCAGGTTGGAGACTCTCAAGGACGAGGATGAGTCTCCTCGCAAACTCAACGGCATGCACGGCGATGAACATGGGAAATAAAAACCTTCGAATCTTGGTGGTGGACGACAACCAGGCGATCCACGAAGACTTTCGAAAAATCCTTGCGGCGCAACCCGAGGCGGAAGGTCTTCATCAGGCCCGTGCCGCGCTCTTCGGCGAGATACCGCTCATGCAGGCCCTCGAGCGGTTCGAGCTGGATTACGCCGATCAAGGGCAGACGGCTCTGGCACTGGTACAGATGGGGCGCCAGGAAGGGCGGCCGTATGCGGTGGCGTTCGTCGACATGCGGATGCCGCCCGGGTGGGATGGGTTGGAAACGGTCGAACGGCTCTGGGAAGCCGACGGCAGGCTGCAAGTGGTGATCTGCACGGCGTATTCGGATCATTCGTGGGCGGAGATTGCGGCGCGCTTGGGAACGAGCGACCGGTTCCTCATCCTGCGCAAACCGTTTGACGCCATTGAGGTGCAGCAGATCGCCGCATCCCTGACCAGGAAATGGGAGTTGGGGCGCGACATCCGCTCCCAGATCGAAGATCTTGTCGCGCAGGTCAATGCCCGTAATCGCGATCTGCAGGCCTCGAACCAACTCCTCGAACAGCAGGTGACTGCGCGGACCGCCGAGCTTCAGCAGCGTCATGATGAGTTGCAGCGGACGGTCGAGGCGCTGAAAGAGGCCAACACGGCCGCGGACCATGCCAACCGCGCCAAGTCACAGTTTTTGGCCAGAATGAGCCATGAGATCCGGACGCCGATGAACGCCGTGCTCGGCATGAACGAGCTGCTGTTTTCGACCTCGTTGAACGACCAGCAACGTCACTTTGTCGAAACCATCCATAATAACGGCGAGCAGCTGCTGCAGATCATCAATGACATCCTCGACTTGTCCAAGATCGAGGAGGACAAGATGGATCTCCACGTCGCGGGGTTTGACTTGAGTACGACCGTTCGGGATGTGGTGGATCTGTTCCGTGAGTCCTCGCGACGAAAGGGGCTCCGCTTGGAATGTCAGATGGACCCCGAGTTGCCCGCCGTATGGCGAGGCGACGCGGTACGGTTCCGGCAGATCTTGACCAATTTGGTGGGGAATGCCGTGAAGTTTACGGAACATGGCGGCATCTTGATCCATGTCGAGCGGATCGAGGAGCACCGCGACGATGCCGTCTTCAAAGTCACGGTCTGCGATACCGGGATCGGCATCCCGCTCGATGCGCAGGAGAAAATCTTCGATCCCTTTGCCCAGGCAGATGGATCGATGACGAGGCGATTCGGAGGAACCGGATTGGGGCTCGCCATCGTCAAACGATTGGTCTGCTTGATGGGCGGAGACATCGGTCTCACGAGTATCCCAGGAAAGGGGTCCACGTTTTGGTTTACGGTCCGTTTTGAGCAACAGGCGATGAGTGAACGGGTCGGAGGGGAGCGTCGGCAGTCGGTGCAGGGCGCGAAGCCAGGCGCATTCACCGATCGGAGTCCCGGCGTCGATCCCATCAAGCCACGATCGCGCGCGCGGATCCTCCTGGCGGAAGATAATGCGACGAACCAAGAGGTCTTTCTGCGTATGCTGGAGATGTGCGGCGAAGCAGCCGACGTGGTCGGTACAGGCAGAGAGGCGATCGATGCGCTCGAGCGGTCCCAATACGACTTGGTCTTGATGGACTGCGAGATGCCTGAAATGGACGGGCTCACCGCGACCACGGAAATTCGCCGACGTGGAGTGACCAGATCAGACGGCAAGCCGGTCCCGATCATCGCGCTGTCAGGATATGCCGTCGGTAGTTATCAGACTGATTGCCTGGAAGGCGGCATGGACGGGTTTCTCGCGAAACCGGCGGGATTGAAAGAGATTCGAAACACGCTGAACCGATGGCTGCCCGCGACCGAGTCGCGCGCTGCGTAGCAGGTATGACAGTCGGCGCAACCAGATAGAGGTAGACATGAGCGCTGAGATCACGATCAGTCATCAAAACCGTCGCGTCTTGGTCATCGACGACAATCGCTCGATCCACGACGACTTTCGAAAGATCCTTCAACCGGATGGCGAGACTCAGTCTTTGGAAGAAGCGCGCGCGTCATTATTCGGTGGCGAGCCTCTTCTGAACGCGCTTGTGCGCTTCGAGCTGGACTATGCCGATCAGGGTCACGCTGCGTTGGCGCTGGTACAGATGGCGCACCAGGAGGGGCGGCCGTATGCCATGGCATTTGTGGACATGCGCATGCCGCCGGGATGGGATGGGTTGGAGACGATTGAGCGCCTCTGGGCTGCCGATCCGGAGATCCAGACTGTAATCTGTACGGCCTACACGGACCATTCTTGGGACGACATCATCCAGCGACTCGGCCACGACGATCGTCTCCTCATCCTGCAGAAGCCGTTCTCCGCCGTAGAAGTCTCGCAATTGGCGACCTCCTTGACCAGAAAGTGGGATCTCGCGCGCCAGGCGCGAGAGCGTCTGGAGGCTGCTGAAGCGGCCAATAGAGCGAAGTCTCAATTTTTGGCGAATATGAGCCATGAGATCCGTACTCCGATGAACGGGATCATTGGAATGAGCGAGCTGCTGATGCGGACGACGTTGGACGAGAAACAGCGCCGATATACGGAGACCCTACACAAGTCTGGGATGGCCCTGTTGCAAGTAATCAATGACATTCTCGATATTTCAAAGATCGAGGCAGGCAAACTGCAGATCGAAACTCTCGCGTTCGATATGCGTCAGCTTGTGAAAGACGTCCTAGATCTATTTTCCGGTCCGGCCGAGAGCAAGGGACTGAAGCTGGCTGCGGTGCTCCCTCAAATTCTCCTTCCAGAATACGCAGGTGACCCGGTCCGCGTCCGACAGATCTTGACCAACCTGCTCGGCAACGCCATCAAGTTTACGGCACAGGGACAGATCACTCTTCACATCACAGTGGATGAGGAGTCGGTCAGCAACACAACGTTGTGTCTGCAAGTGCAGGATACGGGGATCGGCATCGAGCCGGCGGTGCAGGACACACTCTTTACCCCATTCACGCAGGCCGACGGCTCGACGACACGACGATACGGCGGAACAGGACTCGGG
>CAZJOQ010000168.1:0-7724 GCA_964547625.1 uncultured Nitrospira sp. | reverse complement strand
ACGAGGGCGCTCACATCGGGGCCTGACTTCACCCCCGGACATCTGACGCTGACCCGGATTTCTGCCTCGTCGTTTGAGCACGGCAGGCGGGGTCAGAAAGTGGCCGAACACAATAGCCTGGCAGGGAAGACCACCCTATCACGGACCGGCTGGCCCACGGCACAACGGTTCAGGAGCACGATCATGAAGATGCTGCAGATTGTCTGTGGGGAGAAACTTGAAGCGGAGATCCTCGCCCTGTTTCAGAACCTGGGGATCAAGGGCTATACGATGATCAAGGGTGTGGGAGGCAGTGGTCAGACCGGGACGGTCTCCGGAACCGGTGGCTCGATCGATCGCAATACGCTGTTCATGGTCGCGCTCGAAGATGATCACATTCACATGACACAGGTGCTGAACGCCGTGAAAGAGATCCATGCCAAGTATGTGCACGGGTACCGTGGCCTTGAAATCCCGCTCAAAGTTTTTCTGCAATCCTGCGAAGTCATCCTGTAACGGGGTGAGGCTCGAGTCCTTGGCCGACGTGGGCATGGCAAAGTGGAGTGGAAGCCCGCCCCCGAAGCTCTGACCACTCAATACATAAATGTGGCTGGCATAGCTAAAGCAGGCAGAGAGGAGTACCTTTATCAAATGGGCTATGAGCGGCGGAGGCGGTTGAGTGAGAAGTAGCAAGGGCGGCTGATCGATTTCTTGGTTGCAGAAGCGAGTGGGGAAGACATCGGTTGCTACAAATCCGTACCCTGGTGTTGAATGGCGACTGGCACGAGGAATTAAGGGGCTGGTATCCAGGCATGACGCCACTATCCGGTGTGGAACTGGCGGCTTAACCCCCGCCTCCTTGCTCTCAATAATCGGAGGAGCAGGAGGGGCGTTTCCTCTCATTACAACTCATCCAGAATTGCCTGCCGTTGATCAATAGCATACTCGTGGAGCACACCATAGATCGGCAGAACTTGTGGAAGCGGCTCACACGCGAGGACTTCCGAGGTCTGACGCCGCTCTTCTACGCGCACATCACTCCATCTGGGACCTTCAACTTGGATCGCACCCGCCCTTCATTCCTTGGAGCGGTCTGAGCTTGTGGCACGAGATCGCAGCCAGAGACCCGTTGATCCTCATTGGGTATCCGGCTCGCCACAGTGACGCAAAATATGAGCACGGGCGGCATCGCGCAATCCCACCGCTGCTGCAAAGGTGTCACGCGCGTCTGCAATAGGCAGCAAGGGAGCGCCGAACGTGATGGTGATCGCGCCGCGCCGTGGCCACCATTGGCCGTCACGCAGCATGGAACGGGTACCGCAGATCGCCACCGGCACAACCGGGATGCCCGTGTTGGCTGCCACAATAAAGGCCCCCATCCGGAATGGCATCAAGCCGGGCGAACGGGTAAACGTGCCTTCGGGGAAGAACACCAACGCACGTCCGGCGCGAAGCGCACCCTCCAGCCTCCGAGCATCCTGCACACTCTCGTGGGCTGTGAAGCGTTCAACGAACTCCGTGCCCAAGCGCTGGAGATAGACGCGCGGAATGAATGGCTCAAGCAATTCGCGCTTGGCTACGAAGCCAAGTGGTTCTGGCAGCGCTGCCACCAGGACCAAGCCGTCGAGGTAGCTGGCGTGATTGACCACCAGCACACAAGGCATCCCGCGCGGCATCTGCTCCAGTCCGCTCACCGTGAGTGGCGTTCCAGTCAACCACAGTAATAGCCGTGCACCGACCCGGCCGAGTGCCCAGGCCCAGGAAGGGCGCGGGGTGAAGATGGTCATCAGCCAAACAACCGGCACCACGAGGCAGAAAACCAACCAGGCCCACGCCGCGACCCCCCCATCCGCCGCCCTTATCGCCCAACGGCGCAACTGGGGAATCAATGCACCCGCAGCGAGACTGGCTACCTGCCACCACCCGGCTCGCCTGTGCTCGCCGACCAATCCCGACTCGAACAGTGCTCGCGTGGCAGCGCGGCGCAACTTGCCGCTGGAGGTCTTGAGGATGGTATGGGGCGGTGCAAGCATCACTTGGTCAGCAGGTTCGCCCAACACCTCGACGACTGCGGTGTTGATCGCCTCACGCAGCTGCTGTCGTTCACGCTGACCGCGCTCGCGGGTTTCGGCGAGCACCACCAGCCGCTCAGTGCCCGAGGCCGGGTCGAGGCTGCCGAAGACGACCACGCAGCCCTTTCTCACCCCCGGTATCTCGCCAACCGCCTCCTCCACTTCGTGGGGGTAGATGTTGCGCCCGCCCCGAATGACGATGTCCTTGACCCGCCCCGTGAGAAACACTTCGCCGTCGGCGATGTAACCACAGTCACCGCTGTCAAGCCAGCCTCTCCGAAACAGCTGTGACGTGGCCTGGGGATTGTTGAAATAGCCGCGTGTGGCCGACGCCCCCCTGAATTCCACTCGACCCTCTTGCCGCTCACCCAACTCATTGCCGGATGCATCCACGATCCGCAATTCGTGGCCTGGCAACGGCCGCCCGCAGGAGACAAAACACAGCGAAGAGGCATCGTCGGGAGCAGCGGGCACAGCGCTGCCGGTACGCGTGAAGGATTCTCGCTGAACACGATCGACGAGGGGACCGCGGCCGGACGGTGGAAATGCAAGTCCCACGGAACACTCGGCCAGCCCGTATACCGGCGTGAGCGCCTCGGAGTGAAAGCCGTACTGCGCGAAACGCCTTCCGAAACGCGTGAGTGTCTCCGGCAAGACCGTTTCCGCGCCGTTGAATGTCAGTCTCCACGAACTGAGATCAAGTCCGACGAGCTCTTCGTCGCCGATCTTCTTGACACACAGTTCATAGGCAAAGTTGGGTGCCGCGGAGAGTGTCCCGCGGTACGCATGGACTGCCTGCAGCCAGCGGACGGGCTTGGCGAGGAAGGCAAGAGGCGACATGATTACCAGTGGAATGCCGAAGTAGAGCGTACCCAGCCACGCGCCGATCAGTCCCATATCGTGGTAGAGAGGCAGCCAGCTCACGAACACATCATCAGGACGGAGGCCGATCGCCTGCCCCATGGCACGGATGTTGGCAAGCAAATTGGCATGGGTGAGCACCACGCCCTTGGGATCGCCCGTACTGCCAGAGGTGTACTGAATAAAGGCCACATCCTGCGCCGCCACCGACACTCGGCTCAGGGATTCTCGTGATTGCAGCAGTTCCTGTACGCTCACCACCGCACGCAGGGAAGGCACATGAACCCGCAGCAGCCATGCCACGGCTCGCGCTTCCGGTATGGTGACCAGCAGGACGGCTTGCGCGTTGCGCAAGATGCCGACATGGCGGCGGACGTGTTCTTCCACTTGGGCCAAGTGCGCAGGGGGATAAATGGGCACAGGAATACCGCCGGCACGCAGGATGCCCACATAGACAGGGAAATACTCCGGACAGGTCGGCAACATGATGGCCACTGATTGTCCCGCTTCAAGCCCGCGTTGTTGCAGACCTGCGGCGACCCGTTCAGATGCCTCCGCCAGGTCGCGACAGGTGATGGGCTGTTCGCCACGTTCGCTGAGATGGATGACCTGGATGCGGTCTGGGTGTCGGCGCACATGCCAGTCGATCACGTCGAGCAAGGTGGTAGCAGCGACAGCTTCGCCTTGCGAAGATTCTAACGTTGGCACGGACGGGATCGGCGCACGAGGTACCGATCCACGGGTCCCCCTGTGCAGGGCTTCGAGCAGGTCGCGGGGAGTTTCGGCGCGAACCAGGGTGTCCTCCGGCAGATCAACGTCGAACGCACGCTGGATACGCACCATCAGTTCCACCCGCGCCAAGCTGTCGAACCCGAGATCACGATCCAGTGAGCTGTCCAGAGTGATATGCCTGTCATATCCGGTTTGCCGGTGAAGTTCAGCGAACAGGGTGCAAACAATGTCGAGAAGCTCCGATGCAGGTTCGGGATCCGGCCTTGCTTCAGTCTGTTCGTGCGATGTCTTCACGGCTTCTCTTTCGATGAATGGAATCTGCGGCGCTTCAAGCTGGGGCCAGATGCCCGGAGTAAAGCGTGAAAATGTGTTCCGCGAAACGTTTCTCGATCGCAGGACGTTTGAGTTTGAGAGTGGGCGTGACAAGACCGTTGTCGATGGACCAGGGCTCTAGCATCAAGCAAAAGCGGCGGACCTGGGCATACTCGGGGAAGCGTGCCAGTGATTGGCGACAGAGGCTCTCGATATGCTGCTGGAGACGTACATCGGTCAGCGCGGCGGGATCCTCCGCAGGCAACGACCAACTTTGGGCCATGGCACGCCAAGCCCCGGCGTTCAGCACCAAGAGCGCGGCCAGATACGGCTTGCCCTCGCCGACCACCATCGCCTGGTCGATAAGCGAGTTCTCGATGAGCGCCATCTCCAAACCCTCAGGCGTGACTTTCTCCCCGGTGGACAGGACAACGATCTCCTTCAGACGCCCGACGATGAACACATATCCGTTTTCGAGGCGTGCCTGGTCCCCCGTGTGCAACCAGCCCTCGGCATCGATCGCCCTAGCCGTATCCTCGGGCCGGTTCCAGTAGCCCATCATGACGTTGGAACCACGCACCAACAATTCGTTCTTCTCACCGAGCCTGACCTCAACTCCGGGGAGGGGGATGCCAACCGACTCCGGCAGATTGTCTTGCAGCCGGTTGCTGGTCACGACAGGTGCCGCTTCGGTCAGGCCGTAGCCCTGCAACAGAGGCAAACCCAAGCCGACAAAGCACCGGGAGAGCGTGACAGACAAGGGAGCACCCCCCGACACCGCCAGCCGCAGCCGTCCCCCGAAAGGAGCGAGAACTTTGTCGGCTACCAGCTCATGCAGCACTGGCCGCAACAAGCCGGCCCACCTGCCTGGAGCCTTGCCATGATGATGGCTTGCTTGGAAATGCCTCCAACCAAGCTCCTGCGTCCAGCGGACAAGCGCACGCGTCAGGGCGCCCCGTTCCACCAGTTGCTGTTGCAGGCGCGCGTAGATGCGTTCATAGATGCGTGGCACGGATACCAGAATGGTCGGGCGCACCGTCGCAATATCCTCAGCCAGCTTGGCGATCTCGCGTGTGTAGGCCACGCAACTGCCCGCCATCATCGGCAGGTAGCAGCCGACGGTACGTTCGAACGCGTGGGACAGCGGCAAAAAAGAAAGAAACAGATCATCCGGATACGCCTGCACGTGCCTGAGTACTGCTTGTGCATTTGAAAGTATATTGAAATGCGACAGCATGACACCTTTCGGGCGGCCCGTGGTGCCCGATGTGTAGACGATCGTGGCCAACGCATGCGGGTCCTTGGCCAGATTCAACTGGGGGCCTGCATCGCAGGGTAACCAGTGCCTGATGGAGCTTACCTGGATGCTGGTGTCTGGTACGGGGGGCAGCGGCATCTCCAAGCACAGCACGTGAGACAGTTTCGGAAATCGTGCGCGGTGCCCGACTAATGCCATCCACTGATCGATGTGGCCGACCAGCAAGAGTCGTGTTCCTGAATCGGCGAGGATGTAGGTGGTGTTATCCTCATGGTCAGCAGTATAGAGAGGCACGACAACCAGTCCCAGCGATTGTGCCGCCAGATCGAAACAGACCCATTCCACGCTGTTCTTGAGCAGCACGGCGACGCGGTCTCCTGACGCAAGATGTTCTCCGGCCAGCGCCAGCTGCCAGCGCGCGACAAGCCCTTCCACGTCTCTCCAGGAATAACTGCGCCATACCCCAGCTTCACATTGCCGGTAGGCCTCTCGCTCCGGCGAGCGATGGCACCGACATCGCAACAATTCAGGCAGCGTCGTCACGTCGTCGGTGGTCATGCTGTCCGGTGAGGGATAAACGGCAACGTGCTGCATGGTATTTCCTTGCGTGGTTCTTGACATGCCGAATGCTTCCGCCTGACAGGGTTCTCGTGTATTGTCAGTTGGCCCTGACGCCGGACCGCGCCAGGAGCCGTGCAAGGTCTCCGCTGCTCAGTTGGATGTCGAGCGGAACTGCCGTGCCACCCGCAGCCACAATGCCGAGATACGCGATCACCCACTCGGGCCGGTTCTCGGCGACGATGGCCACGCGGTCTCCCCGGCGGAGGTCATGCCGCATCAAGACGGCGGTAAGTTCTTCACCCTGTTCGACGAGCTGCTGATAGATACACTGCCGATAGGCGTGTTCCTGTTTGATTTGCATGGCAATCCGCTCGGTCGCGCGGCGCGCGACGGCGAAGATGGCTTCTGGGATGGTGACAGGAAGATCACTGGGTGTGTGCATACGCATCGTTCTCCGCTGGCTACCTGCTGCTCTTCTCGCGCGATGGATAGAGCGCGGGCAGCACCATCAGGGTGAGCAGCGTCGCGCTCACGAGGCCGCCGATCACGACAACCGCCAGCGGCCGCTGGACCTCGGCCTCCACCTGCGCGGGGCTACATAGTGACATGCTCGCCGCTCATAGTGCGCGCGCCGACTAGCGCCGCTTGACCACGAGAACCGAACAGGGGGCATGGCGAGCCACTCGCCGTGACACGCTGCCAAGGGACGCGCCCTTCAGGCCCGTCATGCCCCGCGATCCGAGGATCACCAGGTCAGCATGTGTTCGTGCTGTGGCTCGTAGGATTGCCTCTGCCGGACGGCCTTCGACCAGCACGGGATGGATCGTCAGGTCACGATGCGCCACGACATTCCTCATCCGCTCCAGCACTTGCCTCCCGGGCTCCTTCGCCACCTGAATCATGACCTGGGCCGCCTCACGGAACTTCGGCGCCGTCGTGCTCAGCAGTTGGGGTACACGATCGTCGGGCAGCTCGACGACGTGCAGGACGGTGACCTGCGACGTGGCTGGCACGCCCAGTGCTCGGAGCCATTGCGCGGCGGCCACGGCGCGCTCAGATTCGTCCACCGCCAACAGGATCCGCAGGTCTCTTGCACGTTCCCGGGACGCTCCCCTCCCTCGTCCGCGGCTGATCAGGACCGATCACGGTGCCGAATTGAGCACACCTTCGCTCACGCTTCCGAGCAGGAAGCGCCGCACGCCTGAAAGCTCGCGAGAGCCCACGACGACCAGATCCGCCGGTTGCTTCTTCAGGGTCTCCACGATCCCCGTCAGCGGCAGGCCCCACTTGACCAACACATCCGGTCGGGCGTCTCCTGGCCGCACCTGAGCCGCCCAAACGTTCTAGAAATCGTTTCGCCTGCGCGAACACCTTCCTCCTTTCCGCCGTCAACGGTTTCCACAACTCCGTACGGTAATGGAGCTGCCAACCACCAGGGATCGTGACAATCTCCAACATATGAAGGAGGGTGAGGACTGATCTGGTCGGCCAGCGCAGCTGCTGGAGCAATTGAACCGCCGCACGATCATGTCGAGACCGGTCCAGCGCAATGACGATCTTCATCATGTCTTCTCCCTTTGCAAAAGACGTATCGGAAAGGCAGTCCACTGTGGACGGACAGAGCCATTATCCGATGCGTGTTGAAGAAGGCGCCCTTCAGCGCAATCGTGTGCGGCATGATACCCACGAACTGCGAGCGTCCCTCATGGAAGCACGGCGCCACCTTCTCATACCGCGACCGTAACGCCCCGGATCATCGTCGGCCTTGAATATTGGATGAAGATCAAGACCGGCCTCTAGTCCTCATCCTAACTCACCCGGTAGGGCTGACCGTTCCACCCCTCGGCAGGGACCGAGCACCGCCATGAGCACAATGCCGCGCCGCATATCCCGAGCGGTGGCGACGACCTGAGGCTGCCAGCGCCGCGCGGCGGGAGCTGCGTCCGTGG
>CAZJOQ010000167.1:0-7743 GCA_964547625.1 uncultured Nitrospira sp. | reverse complement strand
CTAGTCAGTGGAGGGCATATTCCCTTATCATCGGATCGTCTGGCGAAGCTCATTGGTGGCGCTTGGTTTAGTGCCGCGGCCATGACACGTGAATTGGGATATCAGGCGACGCACTCTTTTGCGGAGACGGTTCCCGAGCTGATCGCCGCTTACCGTAAAGCAGCAAGCGTTAGGTCCGCAACGAATTCGTATAGAGAGAGCCGCCTCGTCAGATAACGCGCGAGGAATGAAAATCGTGATAGTCATATTACCGGCCCTATTAGCCTTTGTATCGGCCTGGTTGATCACCAGAAGCTTGTGTTCGCCGAAGTCGTTTCTTTCGATCTTCTCTCATCCGAATGATCGAACGTTGCATTCCACACCGACGCCGCAGACGGGAGGGCTAGCCGTCATTGCAAGCGTGGTAATTGCTCTCCTGGCGGCTGCGAGTGTTCTCGCTCTTGTGCAGCCGTCCCAACCGCTATTGCCGAAGGGTGTCGCCTCAGGCAGTCTTTGGATTGTGGTGTCCATGCTGCTTGTCTTCACGGTGTCTTTTATCGATGACTGCATTGGCCTCCCGGCAAGTCTTCGTCTTGGCGTTCAAGCAGCCTCTGCTTTTATCATAATCGGCGGTGTTGGGCTGACATTGTCATCCATTCCCATTCCTGGAGGGGCGGCGATCGAGCTTGGACTGGCGGCAATCCCAGTGAGCGCCCTTCTTCTGATTTGGATGGCCAACCTGTACAACTTTATGGATGGTATGGATGGGTTTGCTGGTGGGATGACGTTTATTGGGTTCGGATTTCTCGCGTATTTAGGATGGCAAGCCCACTTCCCGGTCATGTTCATCATCGCCACGTTTGTCGCGATGGGCGCTCTTGGATTTCTCACCCATAATTTCCCCCCCGCGAGGATCTTCATGGGCGATGCCGGGAGCATCACGGTTGGATTTGTGGCGGGGACGCTGATGATCCTCGGAGTTCGAGACGGAATATTTGATTTATGGGTTCCGATCATGATCTTTTCTCCATTCATCGTTGATGCATCTGTGACCTTAGTCCGACGGACATTCCATCGCAAAAGAATCTGGGAAGCTCACCGGGAGCACTATTATCAACGATTGGTTCTGAGTGGATGGAGCCATCGCCGAACCGTTCTCACAGAGTATGGAGTCATGCTGCTCTGCGGAGGATTGGCCGTTCTCTATCATCACGCACCGGAGCAATGGCGACCGGTCATTCTTGGTGTATGGTTGGCCGTGTTTTTGTTTTTGGTGATGCTCGTTCATAGATTGGAACGGAAGAAAGCGATCACGTCCCTTGTTGCGGATCCGAAGGTCATGAGTAGCAAGGAAAAATCGGAGCCTGTGACCGCGGAGGACTCTCCTAGGGTAACCGTCGAAGTATAGCCTGATTGTGCCAAAATTCTTCGCACTCCAATCCAGGACACGGAAAGATCTCTTGCATTTGGCGGTGCGGTTGCGCGATGAAGGCCGACTGTTTCACCGCGGTAATAATGAAATGGAGGATTTATTCCGGGGTAGCATCGATCGGTTCTGTGAGATTGCCGCCACGCTTAGCGGGGCCAAACGGGTCCTTGATGTGGGATCGGGGCAGGGACTGTTGCTGTCGTTTCTTGCCGAACTGGGCCACGAGTGTCACGCGCTTGATGTGAAAAACCAACCCGCGGCTTATCCGGATACCTATGGAAAGGGGATTCTGTTCCAGGTTTGCAATGTGGAAGCCGATGCGATTCCCTATCCGGATGAGTCGTTCGACGCCGTCGTCTGTTGCCAGGTCCTCGAGCACTTTTCACACTCACATCTCCCTGCAATCCTGGAGATGAGGCGAGTGCTGCGACCAGGAGGAGTGCTGGAAATCGATGTGCCGAACGTGGCCAGCTTCCGAAACCGCCTTCGTTTGTTGCGGGGAAAGCATATTACCTATGACTATGCCGCGCACTATCTCCATGCGACACCCATCCTGTACCAAGGTATGTCATATTACCCTCTTCGACACAATCGCGAGTTCACCAAAGGTGAGCTGGAATTGCTGCTGGATTCGTCTGGGTTCCGACGATACGAGGTTTCGTTCCTGAAGTCCCGGCGCTATCGCGAGGGGATTCAAAGAATACGCTCCGTGGGCACGGCGATGAAAGACATGATTCCGTCTCTTCGGAAGTCCTTGATTGCCTTTGCGTACAAATGATGAGTTGGACGAGGGACAGGGTCCAGACGGAGGCGAGGCGAGCCGCAGGGTGGACGACGGCTGCGCTCGGAATCACCATTCCGATGTGGGTGGTGGCGGACGGTATTCTTGTCGTTCTACTCGTGCTGTGCTGGGTCGCCTGTGGCCAGTGGCGCGAAAAATTTCACCGAATCATCGCGAATCCCGTGGCATTGAGTGCGCTGTTGTTGTTCGGGTGGTTGCTGGCGGGCTCCTTTTGGGGATTGGGGTCTCTTGATGAGCGAATGCTAGCCGTGAAGAAATACGCCGATCTCTTGCTCATCCCTCTATTGATTTCGATGGCAATTAATGCCCAAGAACGAAATCGCGCCCTCCTAACCCTTGCAGCGTCGTTGGTCGTGACCTTGGCGTTGTCGCTCGTGTTGGGGTCAGGAGTGCTGACGACCGGTTGGATTCTCGGATGTGACCCCTTCAACCCATGCGTATTCAAGAAGCACACGACTCATAACGTGCTGATGGCATTTGGTGTGCTGTTATTCGGGGTCTTGGCCTGGAGATCTCAAGACAAATGGGCGCAATGGGGCTGGGTGCTTGCCTCGATCTTGGGGGCGATCAATGTCCTGATGGTGCATGGCCGAACTGGGTATGTCGTGCTGGCCGGACTGGCCATGCAGACCTTTGCGGTTTTCTACGGATGGCGAGGAATGCTCGCAGGGATTGTGGTGCTCAGCGTATCATTTACCACCGCGTACCAGGTTTCCTCGTCCTTTCATGAGCGGGTGAATCTTGCTGTCGCGAGTGTGACAGAGTGGAATCCGAAGGTGGTTGTCGTGGAAGATGCGATAGGCTGGCGATTGGAATATTTCTATCACACAGCCGAGATTATTCAGGACCACCCCCTGATAGGTGTCGGTACGGGAGGGTTTGTTCAAGCGTACCGGGCGCGTACGGAACAGGCCGGGTTTGATGTTCCGCCTCATCCCCACAACCAATACCTCTTTATCATGGCGCAAGTCGGCATCGTCGGACTCGGCTTGCTGCTCTGGCTCTTTGCGCAACAGTGGCGCTCGACCGCGCGAATCGAAGGCGCCACCTATCGATTGCTTGCCAAAGGGCTGGTGGTGACCATTGCGCTTGGGAGTTTTTTTAACCCCTTTCTGGTGGACCATACCGAGAAGCTGCTCTATTGCTGGTTCTCCGGCCTGATGTATTCGGGGATTGATTCGCGAGTTGATGAGAGAGCATGAGTCTTTCGGCATATATCATTGCCTACAACGAGGCCAAGAAAATTGCCGATGCAATTAGTAGTGTGCTATGGGCGGATGAAATTCTCGTGGCCGACTCCGCCAGTACCGACGAAACCGCGCGGATCGCCCAGGACTTGGGGGCTCGCGTCGTTGAGATCCCGTTTCAAGGATTCGGTCATCTGCGTAATCAAGCCATCCAAGCATGTACCCATGAGTGGGTCTTCAGCCTCGACACAGATGAGCAATGTACGCCGGAAGTTCGAGATGAAATTTTGAGGCTCCTTGCCGGAACACCCATGCACGACGCCTACCTTGTCCCAAGGCGAAATTACTTTATGGGGCGATGGATCAAGCATTCCGGCTGGTACCCAAATTTTCGTCAGCCGCAATTGTTTCGAAAAGGGGCGATGAGGTATGCGGAATCTCCCGTCCATGAAGGATACGAGCTCTTGACGGCCAGGCCGGTCGGGCGTCTGGAGCATGCGATTTGGCAGATCCCGTTCAGAGACTTTGAAGAGGTCGTGAGGAAAGCGAATCGCTATTCCTCGCTCGGGGCGCTCAAACTGGCCGACCAACGGGTGACGATGAGCACCGCTCTGTTGCACGGCTTCTGGTCGTTTCTGAAACATTACGTGGCGAAACTAGGATTTCTAGACGGTTGGCCGGGGTTTGTCATTGCCTTTGGGAATTTCGAAGGCACGTTTTATCGGTACGCCAAGCGGTATGAACAGCAGGAAATGTGGCCGCTGCCCAAACAGGCTCCCATCCGAAGGCCTGACAACGCACCTTCGAAATGAAAGCCACAGTAATCGTCACGACCTACAATCGCCCCGATGCGCTGGCGGTTGTGCTGGAAGGCTATTGTGGCCAAACCGATCAAGATTTCGGGCTGATGGTTGCGGATGATGGTTCAGGGGAGGAGACGAGAGACGTTGTGCGGCAGTTTGCCAGACGCGCCCCGTTTTCCGTCGAGCATGTCTGGCATGAAGACCGAGGATTTCGAGCCGCGGCAATCCGTAATCGCGCCGTCGCGTCGACGAGTGCCGACTACGTAATTTTCACCGACGGCGACTGTGTTCCATCCCGCCACTTCGTACAGGTCCACAAACAATTGGCTGAGCCTGGGTATTTCCTCGGATCAAATCGCGTGTTGCTGTCGCCCGAGTTGACGGCTCGCGTGGTGTGCGAGCGAATTCCAATTCATGCGTGGAGCGGGATCGAGTGGGCACGTCGTTGGTTGCGGCGCGATGTCAATCGCATGCTTCCACTGGTGAAGCTGCCAGACGGTCTATTTCGAAAATGGTCGCCGAATCGGTGGAGTGGGATCAAAACATGCAATCTGTCCGCATGGCGGACAGACCTGGTCCGGGTGAACGGACTGGATGCCTCTTACGAAGGCTGGGGGTTGGAAGATTCCGACTTAGTCATTCGGCTGCTTCATGCCGGAGTGAAACACAAGAACGCGCGGTTCGCCGCGACGGTGTTCCATCTATGGCATCCGGAGCACGATCGCACGCAGCTGCCGGCTAATCGGGAGCGCCTGCAGAACCTTTTGTGGTCAAGCACGGTCAGGGCCGCGATCGGACTCGATGAACTTGAGAGCGTCTAATGTCGGTCGGCTCTCGATTTTGAAGAAAGTCAGTCCTTTGATTGCCCGGCATGGGCGGGTCGCACGATGACGCGAGACATCGGCAGCGCATTGGTCGTCTGTACGCGTCGAATCGGGGACGTGCTCTTGGCCACACCGATCATCCGCTCGCTCAAGGCCACGCTACCTCATCTCATGATCGACATGTTGGTCTTCGAAGGGACTCAAGATATCGTATCAGACTATGCGGACCTCAGACGGGTATTGACCATTCCCGAACGTCCATCGGCTGGGGCCCATCTCGATCTGCTTCGTTCAATCTGGCGTCGCTATGATGTCGCGATCTCGGTGTTGGCCGGCGATCGTCCGACGTTTCACGCCTGGGCTGCAGGGAAATATCGTGTGGGCACTCTCCTGCCGGACAACAAATCATGGTGGAAACGCTGTTTGCTTCACGAATGGGTGCCGTTCGATAACTTACAGACCCATACTGTCGCCATGAATCTACGGCTACTCGCGCCATTTGGGGTGCCAGTGCTTGGAACGCCCGTTGTCAGTTGGACGCCGGGAGATGAGGCATCTATTCATCGCCTGTTCCCGAACAGGCTTGATACGCAACGATATGCGGTATTACACGTCTCGCCAAAGTTTGCGTATAAGACGTGGACCGTAGGCGGGTGGATCGCACTTGGACGGTGGTTGATGGAGCAAGAGGTCACGGTCATAGTGACGGGAGTGGGATCAACTGAGCAGGGGTACTCTGAGCAAGTCGTTCAAGGACTGCCGGATGCAGTCAATCTTGTAGGGCAAGTGACGTTGCCAGCGCTTGGTTGTCTCCTCAGCCGTGCCGCATTGTATGTCGGAACGGATACGGCGGTAAGCCATATGGCGGCCGCTGCCGGTACGCCGACTGTTGTGTTGTTCGGGCCATCGAATCCGGTTAAGTGGGGACCCTGGCCTAAAGACTTTGCTCCGACAACAGCAAGCCCATGGCGCAGGCATGGGTCGCAGCGGCAGGGAAATGTGTTCCTTCTTCAAGGGGAAGGAGAGTGTGTGCCTTGTCTCGGTGAAGGTTGCGACCGCCACATCAAGAGTCTGAGCGAATGTCTTCAGCAACTTGCGGTGTCTCGTGTGATCCACGCTGCCGAAACCATGCTGGGAGTGCGCGAGTGCATTGCCCCGACTTCGGGTCTCGCATGAAACACATAGCCCGGCTCTTTCACGCTCTTGCCGACCGGTATGGAAGCACGGTGCTCGCCTACCGATCAGCACTGGTCATCAGCGCGCAACTGATCCTGATTCTTGCGGCAAACCTTTCTGCCTTCGTGCTTCGGTTTGATGCGGACATTCCTCCGGAATATCAGCAAGTGATGTGGGATCACATACCCGCGGTGTTGCTGATATTCGGTTCTGGATTATGGATATTTGGAACGCAGCGAGGCCTGTGGCGATATGTCGGGCTCCACGACATCGGGAAGATCATTTTGGCCTCTCTGACCGGCGCCGCGGTATTGTACGGGGTTCTCCATCTTATCGGCGGCGTTATCCAATATCCCCGATCCGTCATCGTCCTGACTGGTCTGTTGAACGGACTGTATTTAGTCGGCATACGACTGGCGGTGCGCTGGTTCAGGGAATGGTTGCGAATTGTTGGGCCGACCACCCGAAGAGCGTTGATTGTCGGAGCCGGGAATGCGGGCGAGCTGCTCGTGCGAGATATGTTGTCAGGCGGAGATTATGACTGCCGCCCGGTCGGGTTCTTGGACGACGACCCTGTCAAACGCAAGATGAGAATTCATGGAATCCCGGTCGTGGGAACAATTGCCGCGATCAAAGAGGCGGCAGGGAAGCTTGAGGCAAATGAGATTATCATCGCTATTCCGTCGGCGTCAACGACAGTGATGCAAAAAATCCTCACGGCGTCAGAAGGCTGTACGATTCCGATCAAAACCTTGCCGAGCGTCAAACGCTTGCTCGATGATCCTGTCTCGCTTCGACAAGTGAAGCCGATGAACCTAGACGATTTGTTACAGCGTGAACCGATCGAAACGGATCGCCAAGGACTCAACCCGCTTATCGGCGGGAAGACACTGCTCGTCACAGGAGCCGGAGGGTCCATTGGATCAGAATTGTGTCGGCAAATCGCGCAACACAAGCCTCGCTTGTTAGTCCTGTTCGAGCGGTATGAAAATGCTCTCCACTCCCTCATGCTGGAGTTGGGAGCGGCTTATCCGGATGTGCGCATCCTCCCGGTGATCGGAGATGTCACGGTGCCGGACCGCGTGGCAGAAATATTCCATCAGACGAATCCTGATATTGTGTTTCACGCTGCAGCGCACAAACATGTTCCTCTGATGGAGCTGAACCCGAAGGAAGCCATTCGCAATAATATTCTGGGGACTCGTGCGGTGGCTGAAGCGGCTGTGAAACATGGTGTGGATCGATTCGTGCTGATTTCGACCGATAAAGCTGTAAACCCATCGAGTGTTATGGGCGCCACCAAACGGGTTGCTGAGCATCTGATGCAGGAGTTCAACCAAGAAGGCCTGACCAAGTTTACAGTTGTGCGGTTCGGCAACGTGTTAGGGAGCAACGGGAGCGTGGTGCCGTTGTTCTACGATCAAATTCGCAGAGGCGGACCGGTTACCGTGACTCATCCGGAGATCAAACGTTTTTTCATGACCATTCCGGAAGCCGTGCAATTGGTTCTGCACGCGAGTGTCATCGGGAAGGGCGGGGAAGT
>CAZJOQ010000166.1:0-7839 GCA_964547625.1 uncultured Nitrospira sp. | reverse complement strand
TTAGTACAGGTAACACAGGCTTTGTGAGGCTGTCAAAGCAGCCCGTAGTTGAGAGAACCAGGGAGGATGGGGCCTAGCCAAACTATCTTGATCTGGACGGAACGTGGACTCTTGGGTGGCGTAAGAATCTGCCTCGATTGATCCGTGCATATAAAGTAGAACGGCTTCCGGTCACGTGACCGGAAGCCGTTCTGCAGTACCGACTCTCACGGAAAGAGAAGGTTAGGGAGAACCTTCTCTCAATGCGTGGCTTAGCCGCCCAATGTATCGAGGGTTTCCTTGAGGCTCTTGCGAATGCAGGTGAAAATCGGCGTATCACGCAACGTATAGCGTGAGCCTTCCGTTTCGCGCAGCGCCATCACCAGGTCCAGAAAATCTTCAGGCTTGTCGCTTTCAAACGCCACCACCCATTCTTGATCGTCTAGTCCGAATGAGTAGGTCGTGTTCAACTTCACTGAGGGGAACCGATGGCCTACTTCAATATGTTCGTCCATCATGCCCTGCCGAGCTGCTTTGGTCAGCAAAAACCACTCCCGTGTCTTTAAAAATGGATACACGAAGATGTACTTGCTTTTCCCCGGGACCACGGTCAACCGTTTGCCTTCCTGGCCTGCATGTGAATGATGATCGACGTACACGGATCGTTTGGTGATCGCCAGATAGGAATAGGGGGTCGTGATGTATTGCCCAAGGCCGGAGGCCAGGATCTTGGCGCTCATATCTTGGAAGAGGTCCAGGTCGTAGCTGATGCGCCAGAGCATGAAGTCGCAGTCGCCGCGAATACCAATGGTCGAATAGGGGACGACCAACACCTGGCCGTTAAAATCTTCAACGGCTCGCAAGAATTCCTGTTTGCCCTGTGTGCGCACGTCCTCAGGGAGGCGGCGCCACGCCGGGTCGACCTTATAAAATACAAAGTTTACGTATTGCCGCCGAGGCGCCTGTGCGGCAGGGGGTGTGTCAGGAGTCGACATTCCAAAGCTCCTTTAGTAGATGGAAGATAATCCCTTGTTCTTTTTTTTATTTCGTTTAGCATTTCCTCTTCAGTCTTGTCAACCGCAAGACGAGGCAGAGAAGCGTTCATTGACAGTGGAATGGTGGTTCTGTTAGTCGCAATCGTATGAGATCTGTCGGGCACTGGGCTGTAGGATCTGTCGCAGTGTTCCTGCTAAGCATCGGAGATCTCTCGGTCGCGATCGAGGTATACCCCTCGCAGACGCAAATTCAGGCCGCACTCGATCGGGGCGCAAAAGCGGCAGATCAGCATCAGCCGCCCGAGAAGTGGTATGTACGCTTCGGAGACAATGAGGGGCTGGATTTCGGCGGGTTCCTTATCACGAAAATCGGTGGTTTGTCCGTGCTGGCAACCCACATGGCGCTACGAGGACTCGAACCGAGCACGACCGACATGGCTCAATTAGTCGATGCCACGACCATGCTCGTCAGTGCTGTGATCTTCGGAGACAGTCCTGCCTTTGCCCTGGAGAGTTACATGGTGCTGGATCAAGAGGGAAGAGTAATCAAGCCTGTCACTGTACGTGTTGATGGGAAAGCCACTCAAACGACGGCCTGGCCAGACTCACCAAAATTCATGGCCAAAGTGGTCGGGGCATTCAAGTATGCTGATTTTGATCCGAATGCGCACACGACCATTACCGTGTTTCCTGCGACCGGAGGAGAGCTTCGCTTTGCGGTCGACTTTGGAGACATCGACTAGGTGCGGCAGCCGAATATGCGAACCTTCGTTTCCTCCCTCCGCAGCCAGATTGCGGAAACTATTGCGGTCGGCTCGGAACTCCTCGTGGGGGGGCGGGCCGATAGCAATTCACTGTTCATCACTGATGCACTTGGTGCAATAGGCGTGGAAGTGCATTTTAAATCCATTGTCGGAGACGATCGATCGGACATTGCCCATGTCGTGAGGATGTCCTGCAGACGTGCTCGAATCGTCATCATGACCGGAGGGCTTGGCCCCACAGTGGACGATTGTACTCGGGAGGCGGTTGCGGCCATAACCGGGTTGCGACTCGCTCGCCGTAGAGAAGCACTCGAGGGAATGAGGGCACGGTTAGCTCAGTGGGGGCGGATACCGAATACAGGGCAATTGCGACAGGCATTGATTCCGTCTGGGGCCACAGTGCTGCCTAACCCGGTAGGCTCAGCCCCAGGCTTTGCCTTGCTATGGCGCGGCACGCACATCATCGCGTTACCCGGTGTCCCGAGTGAGATGCGCGCAATGGTCCAGCAGTCAGTCATCCCCTATGTGATCGCTCAACTCGAGCGTACGCCGAGTCGATGTCGGCAACCCCTGACAAGAATAATTTTTCACACATGGGGGATGCCGGAGGCCGATGTTGACACCAGATTGAAGGGACTCGTACCGATACGCATGCCTGTTGCTTTGGGACTTCTCGCGTCGCCGACCGGCGTGCTCGTGTCGCTGACAACGAAGGGTGATGGTCGTCTGCGGGAAGGGGCTCTTGCGTCGCTCGCCGAAGAGATTCGTGGCCGACTGGGCGAATGGATCTATGCCGAAGGGCAGGACACGATGGAGCAGGTGGTCGGCCGACTGCTGTGTGAACAGAAACGGACGGTCGCTCTAGCCGAGTCGTGTACGGGGGGGCTCATAGGACAGCGGTTGACACAAGTACCAGGATCGTCTGAATACGTCGATCGCGCCGCTGTATGCTACAGCAACCGGGCAAAAATTGAGATGCTCGGAGTTTCGGAAAAGCTTTTGGAGAGTCACGGTGCGGTCAGCCAAGAAGTGGCTGCGGCGATGGCTAAAGGAATGCGCGAACGCGCAGGCGTATCGGTCGCCTTGAGTGTGACAGGTATCGCCGGGCCAGGCGGTGCTACAGACAACAAACCGATTGGGTTAGTTTATATCGGACTCGACGGAGGTCGTGACGGCGTCATGACTAAAGAGTTTCGGTTCCACGGTGATCGGTCCGTCATTCGACAACGTGCAGCTCAGGCAGCTCTCGATATGCTTCGTCGATGGTTGGTCAGGAGAGGAAGAACATGATACGAACATTCCTTGCCGTCGAGGTCAGCGACGATGTCAGAACGGGGATCTTGCAGGTCCAGCATGATCTCAAACAACAGCTCGCAGGGTCTCTCACGAAAGATATCCGCATCGCGTGGGGGCAGCCAAATTCCTTTCATCTCACGATCAGGTTTCTGGGAGATACGGACAAACAACTCCTCGATCCCATGCGTGAGGCCTTGGCCGTCGTACGCCGGTCTCACCAAACCATCCAGATCCCGCTCGATCGACTTCAGGTGTTCCCGAATCTGCAGAAGCCACGGGTGCTCTGGGTGGGACCGTCCGAACAGTGGTGTGAGGGTGACGCGGCACGCCAGTTAACGGCATTGCATCGGGAGATTGAAGCCTGTTGCCACTCGTTCGGGTTTGCGCCGGACGACAAACTGTTTAATCCACACCTGACGCTGGCGAGGATCAAAGCAGGGGAACGACCGGTGGGACAGTGGTTGGCTCAAAGCGGCGTCTGTGATCGGCCGCTCTCTCTCGGAGAGGTCCGGATTGGGTCTCTTGTGCTCGTGAAAAGCAACTTGCGCCCGACCGGACCTGTGTACACCAAGCTCTGGGAAGTGGAGTAGGCAGGGCACGGGCAATCTCACATCAGGGTTCGAGGAGCGGGATCAGCACCGTGTGACCTTGTTTCTCAGCCAGGTCCACCGGCCGTTCGCCAGATGACATCCTCGCGTACTTATTCCCTCCGTGATTGAGCAACAAGGTGATGATTTCTTGATCGCCGCGGTAGGCAGCAACATGCAGCAGCGTCACTCCGCCGACGGAAGGTTGGGTATTCACATCCACCCCGTTGCCGAGGAGGATCGCGACGATATCCTTGTGCCCTTGTTGCACGGCGCTGAAGAGCGGTGTGATGCCGTCTTGACTCACCGGATTGATCGCGGCTCCTTTCCCTAAAAGCAAGCGCACGGCATCGCAGTGTCCATGTTTCGCGGCCATGTGGAGCGGTGTCAGGCCGCGCTCGTTCGCTGCGCTCACATTCACACCTTGCGCAAGAAGGGTGTCTACTCGAAGGAGATTCCCCTCCGCGGCGGCAATCCGGAGTTTCTCTTCTGCCACAGTCGCACAACTATTCAAGGAAATCAGAGCAAGGATGCAGACAGCACGGCTCAGATGTAACCAGACCTGCGTCATTCCAATTCTCCTAATTCTGCCAGCATGGTTGTTGGATCTCGATGGGAGAGACCACGTGTCAGAGTGCGAATGCTGGATAGTCGCTATACCCGTCGGGTCCACCGCCATAGAGTCGATCGAAATTCACCTCGTTGAGTGGGGCCTGTTTCGCAAAGCGTTCGACGAGGTCCGGGTTAGCAATGTAGGGACGCCCGTAGACAATTGCATCGGCCGCTCCACTTGCAACCGTCGATTCGCCGCTCTCGCGGGTATAGCTTCCGTTGCTCATTACCGTTCCCTGGAAATGTTTGCGGGCGATTGCCAGGATGGACTGCTCTTCAAGCAATGCATGGTCCTCGTGCCGGATTTCCAGAAACGCGATCGCTCGCCGACTTAATTCCTGCGCCACATGGGTCACCATCACGTCGGGTTGACTATCGGCCATGTCGTTAAATGGGACCAGCGGCGAAATCCGAACGGCGACACGTCCGGCACCCCAGACGCTGATGGCGGCATCGGTCACCTCCAGCAGAAACCGAGCCCGGTTGGGTACTGAACCTCCATAGGTATCCGTGCGTGCATTCACACTGTCACGCAGAAAGTTGTCGATGAGATAGCCGTGAGCGCCGTGGATTTGCACTCCGTCAAAGCCTGCCTGTTTGGCGTTCTGGGCCGCGAGTCGGAACATCTCCACAAACCGTGGAATCTCCTCGGTGCGGAGTGCGCGGGGAACTTCATACGGCTTGGCGCCTTGCGGAGTATCGGTCGTTGCATGACGGATTGGCTTGGCGTTGCTGGAGACCGGTTGTTCACCATCGTTTAATAGCGAATGTGCGGCACGGCCAGGATGCCAGATCTGCATGAAGATCCGGCCACCCTGGGCATGCACCGCGTCCGTCACGCGTTTCCAACCGGCCACATGCGAAGGACCGTAGATGCCGGCTTCTCCCATAAACGCACAGGCGTGGGCATCGACCATTGTGCATTCCGTCATGATGAGCCCACTCGACGCGCGTTGCGAATAGTAGTCGACCATCATGTCGTTGGGGATGTGTGTCGATCCGGCCCGAACGCGAGTCAGAGGGGCCATGACGATACGGTTCGGCAAGAAAATATCTCCAACTTGAAGCGGGGTCAACAATGTGGGCATTGAGGTTCCTTTGAGCGACAAGTCATCGTTGGGAAGAGAACTTATAAGTGACAGGGTGAGGGAGTCAAGGCAGGATAGGGGTATCGACCGAACAGTTTATTGGCAAGCTGAAGGAGGAACACTTCATTCATGATGAAACCTCGAACAGTCCACACATTGTTATTGGTAACCGTGTTTGCTTTCAACAGCTCAGATGGATTCGCGCGCAAAGGTCGTGTCGCTAAACCCGAACCAACGGTGGAGGCCAACGTTGAAGGGTGCAAGCAAAATCCGATGGGGATGCAGATTATCACACACCATGCGCTCAACGCGGCTGTGAATCCACTGGCGGATCGGGTGTCGTCTATGGATTGGGGGAAATTCTGTGGATGTTTCGGGCCTAAGCATTTCGAGGTGTCTAAGGACTTTAAGGAAGATCGCAGAAGCAAGGTCAGCGGATCGTATGAAAAGTATGTGAAGCAGCGGGATGCAATCGCTGTGACCTGTGCGGCTGAAGGTATTCCCACGGTAGGAGTTGCTCTGCCCAGGGTCGCGTCACACCCATCCGGCAATCTGGCGCGCAATCATCAAAACTTTGAAGCAGTGACTGCGCATTGTGTCGGATCGCCACACGGCTATTTCACTAATGCGAAAGTTCATCTCGAAGTGCAGAAGAGTCCTCGAGCGTCGAAAGTCATGGGCATGAATCCACAGAAGTATTGTCGTTGCTATGTCACGCATATGCGCGGCGCACTGGGAGACGATATGGCTCACCAATATCTCACGTCGCTGCATATCCCGAGCGATCTTGATTTGATCGCGGTCTCTCAAGCGACCGATGGTGCGTTTGAGGCTTGCGCGGCAGAGCAGATTCCATTTAAGTGACTGTGAAGATTTGATGAGATCGAGAGGGTGTGGCCCTTAGGTGCTTGCTGCATGCACATCGACTTGGTTTCGTAACGAGTCAGTTCTTAATGAACGTAAACAATCGCTTCGACGCCCTGTTGTCTTTGACACTACTCGAGTAATTTGGCCTGGGGCAGCTACCGGACGGTCAGAGTAGACCACAGATACGTTTCTATCAGCACAGTCGCTAATCTAGGGGCTTTCGGCGAATTCGCTCGGTCAGCTCTTCATACACAGAGCGGCAGTGCCCCACGGCCATTAGGCGCATAACTCGTCTCTTCTGATCGACCGCATAGACGATGCGAAAGCGGCGGACACGATACTTGCGTAACCCATGGAGTTCTCGCTTGAGCGGCTCTCCACATTCGAGATTCGCAGTAATCGCGCGAATGGTGGACTTGATCAGTTGTTTCAGATCGGGATAGAGCGAGCAAATCACATCTGCCGCATGCGGAGGGATGTCCGGCCGGAAAGTCACGCGGTGCGTCGCTTCTTGACGGGCGTGAGAGGCTCGCCGAACACGTCTTCAAACGAGAGTCCGTTGCGTTTCGTTTTGTAAAAATCTCGGCTCTCGGCAATCTGGCTCATGAGGTCGGGATCGCTCAGGACATCCAAGGTCTCTTTGAGACGGGTATATTCATCGATATTGATCAAGATGGCAGCCGGCCGACCATTTTTTGTGACGATGACTTCCTCTTCACGCTCTTGTACCCCTGCCACGAGTTCAGGAAGGCGGGTTTTGACTTCTGATAACGATAATGTTTTTGCCATGGGAGACCTCTTTTATGACGACTAGAATTCTGGTCGTTATAGTACAGCGACCGGCGGGGTGCCGTCAATTAAACTGGTGAGTGGCCGCGGTGCGACGTGTGCGGGCAGGTGAATGGTAAGCGTACGAGCTTAGGAACAAGAGGCAGATTGTCTAATGTCAGGAGCCACGTTGGTGGTGATTCCATCCATCATGAAAGACTCCCGACCCCACTGCTCCATCCGATCGAGTTGGAGTAGAGACGGTAAATCAAGCAACGACCCCATCTCTTTTCCCTTCGCCTTCAGATGGCCGCTCGGGCGGCGGCTTGTTCAGAAATTTGAACCTCCCATCCCGTTCAGCGTCCCACAGCCTCTTGGCCGCTTCGCCTACATCGCGGTACCGGTCCTCTCGGCACAGTATGCCTCCGAAGAGATCTGGCAGCAGTAGGAGCGGTTCTTCCTGCTCGGTCTTCCAATCGATCCGTCGGATGGTCAACTCGTGTTTGTCGGCGTCCCGGGTGAACTCCCTTTTAAACCACACACGATGGACCTCGTTGATGTCCATCGTGTCGATGACAATGTCGACAAACGAAGGGCGGTTGTTGCGGACGGCACAGGCTTCGATGCACTTGACCACGGCTTTCGCCAAGAAGTCGAGATAGTGCAGGTCGTGCGGCACGATGTCGGGGTGCTGATGCTTTCCTTGGTCGGTCTCTTCCTTCTCGCGTGCATTTGCTCGCCCTCTGTTGGCCCTCGCGGCTTGCTCACGGGCGAGCTCGACGTTCTCGCGAGCGCCAGGGTCCGCGAGGAATGCACCGACCTCGGCCGTCGAGGCGATCAACTTGTTGACGAACAGCAGGGCCGTGCCTGCGTGGAACTCCTT
>CAZJOQ010000165.1:0-7896 GCA_964547625.1 uncultured Nitrospira sp. | reverse complement strand
ACCTTGTTGATCTCAAAAACTGCGGCAACCTGACACGTGGACTGCCGTTTTTAGGTTGAGAGATTAACGAGACCAACTCGGACCTGGGTGATAGTCTCGCATCTGATGAAAACTCCCTTCCCTACCCTCCTCCGGTCAACCTGCTCCCTCGTCATGCTTACGTTGGGCTTCTATGCAACCACCAGTGCAGCAGCGACGACGGCCTACATGAGCAGCACGGAACAGCTGGACTTGCGTCAGGTGCAACTGGTCGTCGTGGCGTCGGACCAACTACGCGAGACCTTGCGCAATCAAGCGTTAGCGCGGTTCACTGAAGCTGGGCTTCCTCTTCCCAGCGCCTACTCATTTCAGACTTCTCCACCAATAGTCCTGACTCTTACGCTTCATCCGCGTCCCATCGGCGATCACTGTCCCGGCAAGGTTCTGTATGCACCGTCCCTGACTCTCACTGAAGCGGTGACAATTGCCAGAACGGGAACCGTCATCCAGGACACGACGTGGCTGTTTGAAACCGGCACCGAGATCCGTGGGCCGGTAGACCACGATCGCATCAAGGCTGACGTGGATCTACTCATCCATCAATTCATTACCGACTATAAGACGGCGAATCATCAGCTTCGTGAAGGACACACCCAACCCAATAATGAGAGTGAACCACAATCCGCCATGGCACTCGACATGCCCGATCGACACACGGCCCTCGAGCTCCAGAAGATCCGAATGTTTAGCCTATCGGTCTTGGCTCAACAATGGTCTTCGACGTTGAAGGCCAACGCCGTACGTGACTTGACTGAGGCGGGACTTCGCTCCATTGATGATGTTGCCGGAACCGGCGCGGTGTCGTTGAGTCTTGAATTAATCCAGCGATCGATCGATGAGCACTGTCGAGGAAAGGTCATCTATGAGCGCGGATTCTACCTTGTGGAACAGGTTCGAATCACGCGGCGGCCTTTGGTCATGCTTTGGAGCGACACGTGGTTCGAAGGGTCGGTGCTTGTCGTTCCGCCCCTTTCGCGGAAGGAATTAGAGGCAGACCAGCGCATGTTGATCCAGAAATTCCTCCACTCACGTGAGACTGAATAAGACCGTACTTCCTTAGAGATGGACTGCTCCCGGCTAGAGCTTCTTCCTCACATCCTTCCAATCTTTCGCCACCTTCGCTTTCCGCGGCACGTCGCCCTTCGTTGGCTCCGGCACCACAATCGCGTCTAGGCGGCGCTGCAGGAACGCCTCGGCAAAGGCTTTTGACCGACCGATTCCAATCTTGACGGTTTTCCAGCCGGCTTCATGCAACTCGTCAATCTTGTCTCCCAAGGCTTTCGCATCAGATGAAAGGGGCATGACGTGGCCTACCGGAAATTTCTGAGTCTCAAGCCATTCTCTTGCTTCCCGGCTGGCCTGAAACCCATCCATTCCTTGTGCTAACGGCACGACATAGATGACTCGGTAATAGAAGCGGGTGAGCTTTTCAAGTTCATCGGCCGCTTCGGACATTGGCGTTCCCTTGGATTCAATGCGAAGTCCAATGGCAGGCACTCGACTGGGCGGTGAGATGTCCATGACCGATAAAAGCTCGATCATGAGGATAGGCTGTCGTTTCTCCCACACCACGAGATTGGCCTTGCCTTCTATCCGATTGACCCGCGGACTCTTCCCGACTCGCACGTGAATCGGTTTGATGCCTTGCGCCTTCGGTGTATAGGTAAGGACCGCCCTTCCATCGCCACCGGTCATAGCTGTGGCAACGACATCCCCATCAACAACTAGTTCGAGTGGTTCGCCGCCCAGCGCAGTGCTGGTTAAAAGACCTTTTCCGATCAGCTTAGCTTCGATGGTGGCTGGTTGATTCGGCGACGTCAGCGCGTCCTTCACAAAGAGCGTTGCAGTGGTCCTGTCGGCCGCATCAAGCAGAGCGCCATTGTGGGTAAGCGCAAAGAGAAGAACGAGAGAGAGAGCAATGCGAATCGTGGGAACCCTGGCCGGTGACCACACAGCCAATCGGTCCTCCGCTAGCCCACCTTGTTCATGACGGTACGTGACGCAACCGCCAAGACGCCTTGCGAGCCGCCCGCCTGGACGCAGCCGAACCACGGCCAGGCTTGTCTCACCGGCGTATCGGCCGTTGCAGTAGAAGCGTTCATGAATGGTGGGCTAGGCTTTCAGTGCCTTGAGCACTTCGTCGGCATGTCCGTCGACTTGGACCTTTCGAAAAATGGCTTTCACCTTCCCCTCAGCATCGATGACGAACGTGCTGCGTTCAATGCCCCAATACTTCTTGCCGTACATATTCTTTTCTTTGTATACGCCGTACGCTTTGGAGATCGCCGCACTCTCATCGCTGAGCAGCGGAAACGGAAGGCCGAATTTCTTAATAAACTTCTGGTGGGACTCTTTGCCGTCCAAACTCACGCCGACGATCGTGCCGCCTGCTCGTAGGATCTGTGACTCCACGTCACGAAAATCACAGGATTCTTTCGTGCACCCCGGCGTATCGTCTTTCGGATAGAAGTACAACACCACCTGTTTCCCCTTGAAGCTGTCTAACGTCACCTTCTTCCCGTGTTGGTCCGGGATCGCGAGTTCCGGCGCCTGGTCCCCGACTGCAAGTGCTTTGCTCATAGGTCCATCCTTCGTGAGGGATTAATAGCCACCGGGCGTACCGGTACCGAACGACGATCGACGCGGTGAATAGGGTTTAAGCGAGGCTTTGTTCTTATTTTCTGGATTTCCGTACGGCGAAAGCGCCGGGGAGTCCCAAATAATCTTGTCACCGGGCGCCAGATCGGCTGCTTCCAAGAAATGTCGCCGAGCGATTTCGGTATTTCCGAGCGCATTCAACGCCAGCGCATAGTTATAATGGGCCTGACCGGACTGCGGCGCTGCGGCGACCGCGTCCTCAAAATAGTGCTTTGCTTCCTCGAACTGTTGAGTCTGATACGCCTGCGTCCCCTGCTCCGTCAGCACCGTCGCTTGAGGCCTCACCTCACCCTCCAGGACGAGCGGAACGAGAGGCTTACGCTTGTGCGAACATGCCGTGGTGCCGACGAGAACCAGCACCGCGACCAGAATCACGAGCCGTTGAAGGGTCTGTTTCATGCGAAACTACCTCTCCCGTTAGGATTTCGTATGCTTGCGCGTTTCTTCCTCGAACGTTTTTCGGTACAACACGTCCCACTCAGCACTCCCCTCGACAATGCCTCGTGAGTACGATGCCAGCTTGGCCCTTACTTTCCGATCGATGCCCTGTTCCTGCGCTAACTCAACACCTAGCACTCGCTTGATCTCCTTCAGTATGCGCTCATCGGGGCTCTTGACTGTTGTTCCGGCGTGTTTCTTCACGGCCGTCAGAATCACATGCGAGAGATGACTGACTTTATCTTCACTCAGCATGACAGACCGCCAACCACTCCGCAACAGACGATCCGGCGTCGCGCTACCGGATCACTGATCCCCTCAAAACATCACAGGATGATACCTCGTTCACGCACCAACTTCTGCTTCACCATCTGGAACATCTTCTGATAATCGACTTGCCCCTGTTCGATTTGCTGTTCGTAGGCTTTCAATAACTGCCGTACTTCCGTATTGACTCGATCCTCCACCGATAACTCGTGTGTGATCGCCTGTTCGAGGGCCTCAACGAATATTTTGCGCTCGCCCGTGAGTGCAATGTGCCCTTCCTCGTGAAGGTGGCCAGCGACACTTTCGGCCATATGGTGTACACGTTCTTTCGAAAGTCGCATCGTATTCAGCCCGGCTCGAGAAGGATCGTCGGTGTGTCCATGACCTGCCGAAGTTGAGTCGCATCGCCGACGATTTTTCCAATGATGTTCACCCGATCCGCAGGAACTGGATCAGCGCCCACACTCATTGGGGTTCGTCCGAAAAAGATCGCCAGGACTTGCCCCGCCCCCCAAAATGCAATATCCCCGACCTTGACCTGCGTCGTTGCAGTTTCTCGATGATCGTGGACTCCGGAGATCGGAAAGTAGAACTCCTCTCCCCAGGTATTGATCGCTGCCTTGACCGGGAGCGCCGCATACACTTGGTCTGCCGTCCTGGTCTTTCGAAGTTCAGCCTCCAACTGCACACTCCCCACGGTAATGCGGATTCGCTTTGCCGATGCCGTCATATCGAAATAGCACTCAATAACATGGTCACTCGCTCAATCTCGTGTTGGTCCGTGAACTCTAGCTTGTCTCCTATATGAAATCAAGGCTACAATCCGCGACCATGCTCACTTCCAGCTTCATCTTGCTTCCAGGAGTGGGACATGCCACAGAGCGACGCTGGTGGGACGATGGCCTGCTTGACTGGAACATGTTCCTGAACCAAACGTCCGTTTCCGGTCTTTCTGCTAGTCGCAAGGACTGGTACGACGGTGAACTCCGTACAGCACGACAACTAGCCGACAACAGACGCTTTCAGTCGTTTGCGACGCGACTCCCTCGACGTGAGCATTGGCGGCTCTACGAAGTGTGCCGAGCCCGCACGGTCTATCTCGACATTGAAACCACCGGCGCACCGCCCGAGCAGGGCGATGTGACGGTCGTCGGACTGCATCGTCATGGGACGACCGTGAGCCTGGTCAAAGAGGAAAACCTGACTATCGAACGATTGCGAGCCGAACTTGATGCATGCGACATGCTCGTGACATTTTTCGGATCGGTCTTCGATGTTCCCTATCTCCATGCTATATTCCCGAGTCTCCGCTTCCCTTCTTTACACTTTGATCTCTGCTTCGGCGCGCGACGACTTGCCTTGCGCGGAGGGCTCAAACACATTGAACGCGAATTGGGGATTGACCGACACGCGAGCATCACTGACCTCGACGGCCTTGATGCCGTCCGTCTCTGGTTTGCGTGGCGCCGAGGTGACACCATGGCGCGTGAAACCCTGTTAAAATACAATCGAGCCGACACCGAAAACCTCGTCACCCTCGCCGACCGATTGTATGAGGATCTGGTACCGCGGTTCGGCCCCTCATCACTCTCAACTCGCCTTCAACAACCGGCATATTCTCGATGAGCAGGTGGACCGGCATCGGGCGAAGTGAGATCGGCCATGTCCGCACCGTCAACCAAGATGCGTTCACCGTGATCGATGATCATGGAATCTGGGCCGTTGCGGACGGAATGGGCGGCCATATTGGAGGAGACATCGCGGCTCAAACGGCCATCAGAACGGTCGAAGCCCAAGCGGCGTCATCGAGCGAGGCCCTTCGCGCCGGTCACGCGCCACCCACTGATGTGCTGACGGAGCTGATCCACCGAGCGCATGAGGCGATCCTCGATCGAGCCAAGTCGCAACAAAAACTGAAAGGGATGGGGACCACGATCGTGCTGCTGGCCATTGCGACCACGCAGGCTCCGGTGGCCTACCTTATCCATGTCGGGGACAGTCGCGCCTACCGATTTCGATCCGGCACGCTGACGCCGTTGACCAGAGATCATAGTTTGATTGAGAAATACCTGGAGCGGGGGATCCTCACACCCCAAGCGGCCAAAACCCATCCTGAGCGGCATGTCCTGACGCGCGCCTTGGGCATCTCGGGAATGGCGACTCCAACGATTGGCGCCTTCCCGGTTCAGGAGGACGATGTTGTGTTGCTCTGTTCGGATGGCTTGACGAAGATGCTGGAGGATGACGACATTCAACGAGTTCTTACCCAAAGCGAACCGGACTCCACACTCCTCTGCAATCGGCTCGTGAACACAGCGCTCGATCGTGGAGGAGAAGACAACGTAACCGTCGTCGTGGTGGCTCACCGATAGTCTATATATCAGTTGACTGTTGACATGTTTCATCAGGCCGTGTACGTTTCCGGATCGTCTTCCTCTTGTCACACCCATGGAGATCCGTATGCGTCGTCGGGAGTCGTTTGTCTGCCTAAGCCTACTTCTACTTTCTAGTCTCGCAACTTCGGTTATCGCCTCAGAACCCGCTGACCCAGAGAGTGCCATTCGCCAGATGGTGCGTGCCAACGCCGAAAAGGATCTCCCAACGCTGTCTCGCCTCATGGCACATGATGCCGACATCACCAGTTATTCCGTCGGCGGTCGAAAGTACGTCGGCTGGCCTGAGTTCGAGCGCGAAATGCGTGAAGAGTTCGTCAACACCAAGAAAATCGAGATTCCGATCACCGAACTCAAAGTCTGGACGAAAGGTGACTTAGCCTGGTTTACAATGGAGCTCGACTATATCCGCTATGTCGGCGAGGGATCAGAGATCAAGCGAACCGTGCTGCCGCTGAGAGAAACGGGCGTGCTTGAACGTCGCGCGGGCCGGTGGCAGTTGTTGTCGTGGCATGAATCGTTTCGATCGGCTCAGGTGGGTGGCCCTCTTGCATCCCCCTCAGCAGGCGCCGGATCGCATCGTCTCGTCAGCGATGCCGTCACCACGGCGATGCCTGATGTCAGTGGGGAATGGGAAATTCTCGAAGTCGAGGACGAAAAACGATACAAAGCAACATTGGATAAGAGTGGGAATGGTCCCTATACCCAGCACGGTGGCCGGTTCGTGACCACCAAATTCGCCGACCGACTCTGGCAGGGTACGTGGCAACAACCTGGAAATGATCGTGAAGGTGGATTTGAAGTTCTTCTAGCAGAGGACGGCACTGTAGCGAAAGGAATCTGGTGGTACACGCGTGTAGGCAACCAGAAAAATATTCCCCCTCGGGAACATGGCGGTACCTACGAATGGAAGAAACTGACGCCGAAACCGGCAAACGCGCAATGAACCAGCTTCAACCTATTCCTACCATACATATCAAGTCGGAGCCCGGTCCCAAGTCGCTGTTTTCATTTTCTGTGGGAGGTCTTATGCGCGGATTCCTCATCTCTCTGATTACGACCGTATTCATGGTTACGTCAGCTTACGCGGATGGAGGCCACAACCACCATGCCGTGCCTACACTGAAAAAGCAGGTTGGTTCAAAGATCACCTATGGAGAAGACACTGCGACCCTGACCTTCGGCCCCATCGATCTTCCCGCTGGCCATACTGAAGGCGACATGGGCGACTCCATGCCTCGCTTCAACTTTCAGCTGCCTGAGGACAAGTATTTAATCGGCTTCAAGTCAGCCCTTTCCACGGTCGATGGGAAGGAATTACCCAGAAACTACCTGCACCACATCCTGATGATCAATAACAGCCAGCCCAGCTTGTCCTGCCCTGGTGAACCACTTTTCTTCGGCGGGGCCGGACTCGAGATGGCCGAGACTCAATTCCCCCAGGGCTACGGTGTCAAGCTGGAGAAAAATGATAAGCTCATGACGGTCGTCGCGTTCTATCATGGCGCCCCGCCTACCAAGAACGTGATTGCAACCTTTACGATGTACTTCGCGCCGAAATCGAAACCAGTCCAAGCGATGAATATCTATCAGGTAGGCGTGAATATCGTCTGTTTCACGAAGTTCAGCGACCGTCCTGTGGATCAGACCGATGAAGGTATCGAAATCAGGCATGGAGTCCAAGTGCATACGGCACCATTGAAGTTTTCCACCGACGGCTGTGTTAAGTTTGCCTATCCGCACGGTCACGACGAGTTGCTCATGATTGCCTTGGAGAACAAGACAAAGAAACAGACTCTACTCAGGACCGTGCCGGATGTTGAACGGGATGGAACACTCCGCGAATTCTTACCGCATCAAGTCTATAAAGATGGCCAGGGATTTCCTATCTCCAAAGACGAGGATTATGAAATGGTAATGGTCCATCACCACCCTCTTCAGAAAACTGAACTCCAGCACGGGATGGGTAACTATTTGCTCTACATGACCCCTGGCTCATGCTCGCCGCAGAGCGCTTCCGCTGCCGATTAGGTATTCTTATTTGCACCTCGCCCACCGGTCCGAACTCGACCGGTGGGTATGCCCTCCTCCTCACCGCTAG
>CAZJOQ010000164.1:3288-8139 GCA_964547625.1 uncultured Nitrospira sp. | reverse complement strand
AGGAACGATCCTAAAGACCACGCTTAGTCACGAGCAAGAGGAAAAACTCCGAACCGGTCTCACGCACCAAACGAGAGCAAAAGTCAAATAAGGGATAGCCTGGGAGTTGGCCAATTCACAGGGTTCAGAATCACCATTGCCACCGCGACACATCGTGCTGATCATGAGCAGGCCGCAGCCATTGTGGCACTGTGCTCAATCCCTTCGCGGACACCCTTGGCCGACCACTCTGCACATCGCTTTCACCGATACACTTAGGAGACCACGGCTCTGGTGCACCCGGTAGGAAGGGGCCGTCCCCACTCTGATTCTCCTAATGAGGTTTCTTGGTGAGGTCTCTGTGCAATTCCCAAGCTTGCGCCAAGGAAAAGGTACGAGAAGGGTTTTCGGGATTGGTTTCCTCAACTCTCGCCGTCGTGGTACACGCCATCAGTCCGAAGAACCAGGCGATGATGCCGCATAGGGGAATGCCCAGCATGATCAACAACATCCCCGGTCCGTCGCTGGTCCAGTGCGCTCTCTGACCGACAGCGATGAGCCCAATGGCTGCCGCAGCAGCAGCCAGGGCAATGGTCACGGCGAGGCCTCGCGCAATATACCGGACAACCGTGCTGCGCGAGGTGAGTGCCCAGATGAATGCGATAAGGAGGACAGACCAAAAAATAATGCTCATGCCGGGCTACTCCTCTCCTAAGCTCATACCAGTGCTACTCTATCTTGGAGAGCCTGGTTCCTGAAGGAAAATGCCAAATCGACGCAGCGCAGTTCTGTGCCCTCCGATTCAACAATATAAATCTGACGAAGAGCGAGTCACTTTCCAGAGGCGGTCTTGACCTGTTCCAACCGGCTGGCGTGCGCTGATTCGGACATTGTGCTAGAGTGGGAACCAGTTGTACGTCATATGCTGGTAATCAGTCATGAAACGAACATGGGGGTGGGGGGATGAAAGCTTTCGCCTTTTGGTTGGCGCTATTTGGGCTCTCATTCGGCGCATCATTGGCACAGGCCGAGGGCCTATTCGACAAGGTGCTGGATCGAGCGATCGACAGCGCCGAGAGAAAAACACAGAATCGGATCAACCAACGGATCGATCAAACGATCGATAAAGGCATCAACAAGACGGAACAAACCATGCAGTGCGTGGCGACAGACCAGGAGTGCTTTAAGAGAGCCAAAGAAGAAGGGAAACAAATATCCATCGTCACCACTCCTTCAGCCTCCGACTCCGTGAAATGTGTTGTGACGGACACTGGCTGTCTCCAGCAGGCTAAAGCACAGGGCAAGAAGGTCGAGATCGTGGACGAAGCAGAACTGGACACTCTCCGCTGCTCTGTGTCCGATGGAGACTGTCTGAATCGCGCAAAGTCATTAGGGAAAAAGGTAGAAATTGTTGACTGATCAAAATAGCCAACCCTCATAAGTGGCTGCCTGAACAGATCTTGGCCTTCCTTCAGATCCTTGAGCGATTTTCAGCGGCAAGCACCTGTTCGGCGTGAGCGATCGCATCCTGCAATACCTTACAGCTCTTGCCTGGCGGCCCAACTTTCGGCAGGTCTCTTAGAAACCGAGAGGCCGCATCCACCAATACCTGCAGTGTCTTCTTCATATCTGCCACCTCACTTGAGTTTTGTACCGCGGCTGCGCGAGCCATCGCCAATCGTCGACGTGGCCCCACATAGGGTTCGGGAGCGATGGGATTATCCTTTTCAAGCTCAGGCCGTCTAAATATCATGCTAGTTCCTCCAGAGACGCCAGCAAGGTACCACAAGTCGTATTGGTTTGCAGCGCATCTCGGCATTATTCCGATGAGCGATTACTCACAACCACCTTCGCCGGACATCGGCAAGTCAAGGACGTGAACTCAGCTCACTTGCCCACCCTTTCGCGGGAGAGTATAGTGAATTTCATGAGTCGGTTCAGCCCCAGAACATTGGCCTCTTCATTCTGCGGGACAGGCGTGGCCGTGCTAGTCCTATTCGTGTGTATCTGCGTAGTATCGCAGATGCTCGGAATACCAGTCACGCTCATTGATGTCCTCACGTCGGAGCAGCCTGGAGAATCTGTCTCTGTGGACTTCTCGGTTCCTCCCGTAACACCCGAACTAGACCTCGCCAGCCAGGCTCGTCTCTACGAGAACGTCGTTTCCTTGGAACATCTTCCGATCCTTGCGATCTCTGTTTTCCATCCTCCCGACGTATCGCTGCCGTTCTGATTACGTCATCGGATCCTGAGGTACTCTTTGCCCATGTGAGGGAGTGCCAATGCGGAGAGCACCTCCCAAGAGCGAGAGTGCCTTCGCCAATGCTCAAGAGTGGATGTATTTTAGCCAAGGAGGTGAATCAAATGCCTGGTATGAACGATGCGCTCTCTTACATCATTTTGGGGGGCTTTGCCTTCGCGATCATTATATGGGCCCTGTTTTTCGCCGGCTAGGAGACAGCCCCCGACTCACCCCCCGATTCCATGGCCACCGGAAACGGGAGGCCCGGGGTAGAATCGGGAGTTGCGTCAGGACTTAGTGACGGTGCTTGGAACCGTGAGCGATGAAGGTACGTGTGTGTCCCTCACCCTTCATCGTTTAATGAGGCTGATCAGCGCGTGACGCCTGCTCGACCTACCTCGCGATGTCCGTCTCAACTTGATGAGGGCTCGGAGTGCGCAAGGACCGCAAACAAACCGGCAGCAATGGCCTCAAGTTCAATACGCACGTCGATCGTACGCATCGCCTCGTCAAGCACCGAGCGCAAACCACCCGCACGTCGCGAAGACGCGTGATGCGGCACGTAAAGCTGTAATCTGGGCCATACGTCACGTCGCACACACTCTCGCCGCGACTCCTGGATAATGTCTCGCAGGCTATCCGGAGAGCAGGTATATGCACCCAGGAATCCGTACATCTCTGCAAACAAAGCCACGATAAACGCGGGGAAATCGCCTAGCGATCGCCAATCGCGCACCGTCCGCCGGCGCCGAAGCTCAACGCCAAGAGATCAGGTAGGCGGAATTAACGAGGACGAGCCCCCACACTCCCATAGACTTCGTCGTTATCCATTTCAACGCTCCGCTAAAGATTGCAGGCCTCTTCCTTGATTTCCGGACCTGGGATCGGATGTTGGCGAACCTGCTTCACATAGTTCCGACAGTCCATCTCGGCCCCTTCCTTTTCCGCTTGGCCTTCTTTCACCAAATGTCGCCATTGGGCGAGGCGGTCCATAAACAGATCGTACCGGCACTCATTTTTCCCTGAGGGTACCCCAGCCAGTTGTTGGCACTTGGTCACCCAGAGCTCCGGCGTCAGCGCGCCACTCTCCACAGACTTGGTCAGCTGGTAGAGCGTATCGGCCAACGATCAAAAGTCACAAATTGCGGGATCTACAGGTGGTGGAGCCGAGTGATTCCGATCGACGGTATGCAGCATCTGGCGACAGTTGGTTTCACCGGCCTCTTTCGAGATCAGTCCCTTTTCGATCTGCTGCTTGGTTTCCGTCCGTCGCTCATCGAACTCGGATTTGGACAGGAGCGCTGGGGCTCCAACCATCATTGCCGTCGTTGTCGGACAACGAGCCAGCACCAGGGGTAAGAGGCCAAGGAGAAATCGTCGCATCAGTACCCTCGCATCCAATATGAAAAACAGGCCTACAACAGCCGAGATTGCGCGCGATCTTACGGATCGCGTCCATTGAGATCAAGAGCCCAATGGGGTCGTGACCGGGGAGACGCAGAGTGCTGCGCAATAAAATATGGTACGGACGTCAAACAGCTTGGCCGCCATGTTTCAGACGCCTAGGGTCATGCATGCACCTTCACGATGAGATACCCTCAAAAACCCAGTGGAATCTTGTGACAAGATCGTGCCAAACTAGAAACTTGAGTGGTTGCTCTTAGGATAGTGTGGAAGATCAGAAGCGATGCCCTATTGAGGGGGCATTGCGGCACATACGATACGGTGACCGTACGACGTCGTATTAAATCTTATTAGAAGAAGGAGACCAGAATCATGGCACTGCTGATCACCGACGAATGTATCAACTGTGGCGCCTGCTTACCGGAATGTCCGAATGAGGCCATCTTCGAAACTCGCAGCGGCGCGGAAGAGAAGGGACTCCATGTGGGTGACGGCCAGGGAGTGGAAGATAATATTTACGTGATCGCTCATGATCGGTGTACCGAGTGTGTCGGCCATTTTGACGAACCGCAATGTGCGGCAGTCTGTCCGGTCGATAATTGTTGTATTTCTGATCCGGCTTATCCGGAGGGGGCCGATGTCCTGCTGGAAAGGGCGAAGACCCTCAATCCTGACAAGTCTATCGATCCGGCAAAAGTATGGAGCGGCGTGCGGAACTGATTCTTTCGCTTCGTGCTTCCGTGCGACTATAAGATGCCAGAACACGAGCAGTAGAGTGATGGTTTGCCTTGGCATAATCGAAACGATGAGTCATGGCTGATAAAATTCCAAGATTCATGACCAATGCAACCGTCATTAAAATTTTAGCGAAAGTCTTTGCGTTTCAAGCCATCGAGATCGACCTCTTGCGTTCTCATGCAGGAATTTCCGATGCTGATTGGAAAACCCTTAAAACGAAGGCGTTTAAGAAAACCTACGCCAAGCAGCGTGCTTTTTATGAAGATCGCTTAACAGGTGCCTTCGCGTTGGAGCGCATTTCTCAGTCTGAACGCGAGACAAGACTTCTCGAGCTCTGGTTAAAACAAAGTGAGGAGTCCACCAAAGAGGAACCGTAAGCCAAACCGACCTCGTCAGGCACGCCTAGTGCCGGCGAGGAATCGGTCCCGTAACCACTTGCAAGTGACCAACGCCTCCATATAGCTTTTGGACGGATGGTGGAATGCTTT